>CAZCZP010000146.1:7871-10159 GCA_964502895.1 uncultured Bifidobacteriaceae bacterium | reverse complement strand
TGTCGCACGATGGCAAGTGGGTGGCCGTTGGCGAATATGGTGATCGCGGAATTTCGATCTGGGACCTGCGAGCGCGCCAGGAGATTGCCCGCTTTCAACCGGGCGAAAGCAGTGAGACGTTTGCATTCTCGCCTGTGGCCCCGTTGCTGGCGTTTTACGCGAAGGACAGTGACCGTCCCGGGCCCGCAAATCGCGGTGGACGCGTGCGATTATGGGACGTGGTGACCCGCCGCATCGTGGGGGAACTCCCGATGAACGGATTTTGCAGTGCCATCGCGTTTTCCGCGGACGGCGCCAGGCTGCTCACCGCAAGTGGCGACAACGAGTTCACCGTCTGGAGCGTCGCGGAAGGAGCCAAGCTCAAAAGCGTCGCTTTTCCCGAGCTGAGAGGTTTTCAGACGCGCGTCGCGCTATTAGGTCGCGTGGCGGTTTCCCGAGACCTTGGCCTCGCGGCGCAGCCCATCGGCGGCGGACAAATCCGAGTCATGAACCTCGTTTCGGGGCAGGAACTATGGACCGCGCACGCCGCCGACGAGAATGTCACAGCTCTGGCATTCTCCGCTGATGGAAAGAAACTCGCGTCCGGCGCTGGTTTTGTCGAGTCCGCGGTCCGCTTGTGGGACGTGGCGACTGGCCGCGAATTGGCGCGATTGGAAGGGCATCGCACCTATGTCCGGTCTCTGGTGTTCTGGCCGGACGGCGAGACGCTCGCGTCCGCCAGCGGTGACCAGACGATTCATTTGTGGGATGTGAGCAGCCTGAGCCCGGTCGCAACCCTGCCCGAATCTCAGTTCCGGCGCTCACCGCGACCACGAGCGACCGAACTGCATCCTTATGCCACACTGCGCGGACATCGGCTGGAAGTGTGGAGTCTCGCGCTCGGTCCGGACAACACGACGCTGGTGAGCGGCTCCAAGAACGGCGACGTGTTGGTCTGGGATACGGCGGCGAAGCGGCGCGAACAGTCCAACGTGACCTTGCCGGTAACGGTGTTGGCGTGGAGCTTTCTGGCGGACAGCCGGGCGATCCTGACGTTGGATAAACTGGGCCGCGTGGCCCGCTGGCAGGGCAATGACTTCCAGCAGAGCCAACCTTTTTTGGAACTGGATACGAATGCGTTCGCTGCGTGTTTCTCTGCTGATGGGCGGTTCCTGGCGACGGTTTCAACAGAAGGCACGACTCAAGTCTGGGACTTGCAGCAAGGCAGCCTTTTGCCTGAAGTCACTCCCAAGGCGGGATGGGATTTTCCGTTGAAGTTCCTTGATCGCTCAAATCACCTCGTCACGCAGCGAAGGAAAGATGGCAGCTTACGTGAATGGGACGTGACGAGTGGACGCGAGATCAGGAGTTGGCAGCTCACCGGCCTCCCTGGGGAGATCGTCTTTTCGCCGGACAGACAATGGTTCGCCGCACTGAATGGTGATGGCGCGGCCCAACTAGGCAATCTAGCCGCGAACCAAGACACGCAGCTTGACTTGAAACAGGTATCGGGAACGGCCTTCTCGCCTGACGGCCGATTGCTCGCCGCGGTCAGCGTTCTCGGCATTGGCCACCTCTATGACACGGCAACGGGCCGGAAGACGGCCACCTTGCAAGGCTTTCTCCAGGGCGCACATTCGGTCAGTTTTTCGCCCGACGGTCAGCGGCTCGCCATCGGCAGCAATGGGAATGAGGCCATTAAACTCTGGGATATCGAAAGCCTTCAGGAATTGCTCACGCTGAAAGGCCAGGGGTCCATGTTCAATTCGGTTACGTTCTCCCCGGACGGCAATGTTCTGGCTTCGATCAACAGCCGGGGCATCCTGCATATCTGGCGCGCGCCCTCATTCGAGGCCATCGCAAGGCTGGAAGCGCAGGGGCGGTGATGCGGAGCGTGGCTGAAACGGAACAACGGCTCAGATTGTGGTGTTGATCCTCCTTCTCAACCAGGCCCGCGAGTAGGTCCAGAGCCGTTCAGCCGTGCGCAGCGGAAGATTGAGGGCGGTTGCGGCTTCCTCCATCGTCATGCCGACGAAATACCGCAGCTTGACCAGGTCCGCGCAGGTGGCGTCCTCGGCCGCAAGCTGGTCCAGGGCTTCATCCACGGCCAGCACTTGTTCGGAAGGCGCAGTCGTAACAACGTGGGCTTCGTTCAATTCTTCGCGTTCGGCGCCGGCGCCTCGCTTGAGGCTGCGCTTGCGCCGGGCGGATTCAACTAGAATTCGTCGCATGGCCTCGGCCGCCACGGCAAAAAAATGCGCCCGTCCGTCGAAGTTTTCATTGCCGTCGCCGATCATGCGCAACCACGC
>CAZCZP010000146.1:4981-7771 GCA_964502895.1 uncultured Bifidobacteriaceae bacterium | reverse complement strand
ATTCGGATTCGCCCGAGCCCTTGGGTCGAAGCGACCTGAAGGTCGCGCTCCGAGGAACCTTCCAGACGCGCACACAGCCGGCGGAAAACTTGGCGGACTTTGCCGGCGGTTTGCGCTTGTAAGGACGAAAGCGAAAAATGAAGACCCCCGACGTTGAACGGAATCTATTATGAATCTCAAACGCGTTGCCCTGCTGTTCCTGATCTCGGCCGTCACGGGCGGGGTTGGTTATTACATTGGCGTCATGCGCGAAACGAGCGCGGCGTACATGCCCCGGGGCGCGACGGTGACGTTGGAGTACCTTGTTTCAACGAAGTCGTTCTCGGAAGTAGAGCACGCGCGGGCCGTGTTGGAGGCACTGGCCGCGCGATACGCTGAGAGTGCCCAAGGAATGATTGCCCAGGAAGTCATGAGCCGTAACCCCAATTTCGGGATCCGCCTATCAGGCTCGGACCGGCCCATGGTCGCAGCCATCAAGATGCTCGACGAAGCACTCCCAGAATTCCAAGGGACCGGCGCGGAGTTGCAATTGCTTCAACCGCTTCTCTACGCGTTGAAGCAGGAGCGACTCTACGACCGTTGGCTGGATGTCTATTTGGACGCCTTGTATCGCCATCCAGCGCACGAAATGTTGGGTTCACTGACGGAAGAGGCCGTCGTCATCAGTCAAGCTGTGGGCCGAGAGTGGGAGCTTGCTGCTGGCTTAAGGTACGTCAGCGGCCTCCCGCTAAATCTTCTCACAAAATCCGGGATCGAGAATTCCTGGCTCCGCGCCAATGCTCGAATCGCAGGCGAAATCCATGAATGCCATTTGTGACGAAACCCGGAATTTGCCGATGACTTCACACAGATGGCTGTTGCTTTTTGCGAGCGGTCTGATTGGACTGTCGCTGGTGGTTCGGGCGCATTTCGTCCTGAGCATTGCCAAGGGAGAAAGCATGCTTCCGGGCGTTCGATCCGGTGATCTGGTCCTGGTGGACAAGCTCGCTTACAGGGGAAAGAATCCCGAACGGGGTGACATCGTCGTGGCACGAGAAGGTAATGACCTGATCGTCAAACGCATCGTGGGTCTGCCCGGCGAAGAAGTTGAATTGCGGCAGGGAAAACTTTACGTCAACCAGCGTTCGCTCACCGAAGCCTATGCGGTGGAGCCGGGGTGGTTGAGCCTGCGAAAAGGCAGGCTCTTGGAGGATAGGTACGCACTGCTCGGCGACAACCGTTCGGTGTCCGACTCTGTGTTCGTTCACGCCGTTGTATCCAAGGACCAGATTCTGGGAAAGGTGATTCACTCGCTCCGTCTCGGTCGGGCGGCAATCCGGCCTACGGTGAAGGAAGTCTCACAAAACAGTTATGCCGCAAACCATCGCATCCATTCCCAAAGCTGATTCACAATTCCAAATTCGGACTCTGACTGACAAGGAAGAGCACGGCTTGTCAGAAAACTCAAACGGCGAGCCCCGCGCGAAAGCGCGCACGCTCGTCGTGGAAACCACAGAGCGTATTGCGATCAAGTCCGGGAGGCGGATTGCCATCCTGAGAATGGCTGACATTGCCTGGGTTGAAGCCGGTCACAACGTTGTCGAAATACATACAGATAAGGAGGCGCACGTGGTGCGCGGCACACTCGGCGCGGTTGAACAGCGATTGCGCTCGGACATATTCGTCCGAATCAGCCGGTCGGTGATCGTCAATTTGGAAAAGGTCAAGGAGTTGGAGCACCTGTTGCACGGTGCTTACACGGTGACACTGCAGAATGGACGGTCCTTGACCTTGAGTCGCCGCTACCGCGGCAAGCTGCCCTTGCTGGGCTTTCAGAATGGTTCTTGCCTCGTCGGATGCGACGCAGATGGAATCGGCCTTTGTAGATCCGTCGAGCCGTCAAACCCAGGTATTCGCCGGTGACCCACAACAGCCGCCCATAAAGAAATAAAGAAACAATGGAAAAAGACGCAGCGCATGGATATGCCGCGACCCTGGGAGAGATTAACCCCCGAGACTTATTGAATCGAAACACAAGTTCTAAAACATTATGAAAACACAAAACATTCTGATTCGCCGGCTCGCGTCGGAGACAAGTCGCGCGATCACCCTGCGTGCAATGACCTGTGCCCTCGCACTGACGAGCTTCGCGCCGCAGGCTTTTTGTGCTGCCAATTTTGATTGGCCGCAATGGCAAGGACCTGAACGCACGGCCCATTCGAAAGAAACTGGTCTGCTTGCGGAATGGCCAAAAGATGGCCCGCCACTCGCTTGGAAGATCAACGGCCTTGGCGGTGGGGATAGCACGCCTTCCATTGCCTCCGGTCGGATTTACGGAATGAGCCATCGCGGGAGTGATGAGTTTGTTTGGGCGCTCTCGGAGAAGAACGGCAAAGAAATCTGGGCCGTGCGAATCGCGCCGGCTTACACCACGAGTTGGCCGCAATCAAAGGAAGGACCGAGCGCCACTCCGACCGTGGATGGCGACCGGCTTTATGTGATGGGGCTGGCCGGCAATGTGGCTTGCCTTCAGGTGGCCGACGGCAAGCTGGTTTGGCAACGAAACCTGATGACCGACTTCGGCGGAAGAATGCCGATGTGGAGTTATCGGGAATCGCCTCTCGTGGACGGCGACAAGGTGATCTGCACCCCCGGCGGCGATGAAACGACGATGGTTGCGCTGAACAAGCTTACGGGCGAAACCATCTGGAAGAACTATGTCCCGGACCGCGCTGGCGAAACTCCGAGTCGCGGTCCGTCCACGAATCGTCCCAACGTGATCGAGACCGATCTCTTGCTCTCAACTCTCGA
>CAZCZP010000146.1:1179-4881 GCA_964502895.1 uncultured Bifidobacteriaceae bacterium | reverse complement strand
CTCCACGACGGCGCGCTGTTCGGCGCCAACGGCGGCAACGGCGGCGGCTACCTGGCCTGTCTCGATTTCAAGACGGGTGAGGTGTTGTGGAACGAACGGGATTCGGACAAGCGCCGCGTGACCAAAGGTTCGGTGGCTTTTGCAGATGGCCGCATTTACTACCGCACGGAGGAAGGGCCGATTGTTCTGATTGAACCCAGCCGCAAGGAATACCTGGAGCGCGGGCGATTCAATCAACCTGAGCGCACGGACAAGCCGGCCTGGGCACATCCCGTGATCGCGAACGGCAAGCTCTACATTCGGGATCAAGACACGTTGTTCTGTTACGACGTGAAGGTGAAGTAAGGCTTGCCTCGACTCTATCTTCCACTTAATGCCCTCTTAATTTGGGTGGACTTAAAGTTGCGACGTGAACAGATTCCAACCCGCACGACGTTTATGGCGCCGTGCTCGAAAGCAAATGCGCTATGAACCTGAATCAAGCCTGAAGGCCCATCCATGAATCAAATCGGGGAGCAACCAATTCAACAACAAAAGAATCCCGCCGTTAATGCCCCAAAGCGGGCGACGCCAGGCAAACGCCGGGGCGGGTGGCTCAAGCGCGGTATCATTCTGGTCTTGCTGGCGGCGGGCGGCTGGGCAGGGTTTCGGTACTGGACTCGTCCACCCAGCGCCGAGACGGAGTACAAGACCAGTTCGGTGACTCGTGGCGAAATCACGCAATTCGTGACGGCCAATGGTACGCTTACTCCAGTCCAACTGGTTGAGGTCGGAAGCCAGATCTCGGGCGTGATCACCGAAATCAAAGTGGACTTCAACGCGCGTGTGAAGACAGGAGATATTGTCGCCCAGATTGACCCGGCCACCTACGAACGCGCTTTGGGGCAGGCCGAAGCCGAACTCGCCAATGCCGATGCCGCCCAGGAGCTGGCTCAATTGAATCTTGATCGAGGCGAGGAACTCCTCAGAGCGAGCTTGATCTCCAAGTCGGAGCACGACCAACTGCGCGTGAACCTTACCCAGGCCAAGGCACAGGTAAAGACCCGCCAAGCCAACGTCGAGCGCGCCAAGGTGGACCTGGACCGCACGACGATTCGCGCGCCGATTGACGGGGTGGTGATCACGCGCCGAGTCGAGGCGGGCCAGACCGTCGCCGCCACCATGAACACGCCAACGCTCTTCACCATCGCGAACGACCTGCGCCATATGCGCATCGAAGCCGCAGTTTCCGAGGCGGATGTCGGCGGAGTGGAGGAAGGCCAGAAAGTTCAGTTCACCGTTGACGCCTTTCTTGGCCGGACGTTTGAGGGCAGTGTCAAGCAGGTGCGTTACGCGGCCAGCACCAATCAAAACGTGGTGACCTACGGCGCGATCGTCGAGGTGGACAACCAGGACTTGAAGCTGCGGCCGGGGATGACCGCCACGGCCAAGTTCATCACGGCGGAACGAAAAAACGTTCTCAAGCTGCCGCTCGCCGCCATTCGCTTCCGGCCCCCCGCCGGGGTGACCGTTGTGGGAGACACCAACGCGCTGACGGCAAAGCCTGCCGCTGGAGCCGCACTCATTGAAAGTGGCCCGTTCGCGGGGCTGCCCGTGATGCCGTGGATGAGCGAGCAACGCCGGCCTACCGATGCTGAGCGCGCCGCCTACGCGGCAACGTTGACCCCGGAACAAAAACAGAAGTATGAGAAGATCATGGCCGAGTTCCGTGCGCGCATGGCGCAAGGCGGCGGGCCAAGCGGTGGTCAGGGCTTTGGCGGTGGCGGACCGGGTGGCGGCGGATTCGGAGGTGGTCCCGGCAGCGGCGCGGGCTCGCGACCGCGACCTGAATCCACCATACCGAAGACGGCGACGGTGTATTTGAAGGAGAACCCGGATGCAAACACGCCGGGCGGACAGGTGGTGCTGCGCGCAGTTCCGGTCAAACTCGGGATTGCCGATGCCAGCAGTGTTGAAGTCGTCGAGGGACTAAGCGAGAACGACCAGGTGATCAGTGGCACGAGCACCGTTGCGGCGACAACCCCACGGAATCCGCTGAACCCATTCGGCGGCGCACCACGCCCGCGCTGATGCGTCTGATTGGCCTGCCATGGAACCCATTATCAAGTTGGCGGATTTCCGGCGCACGTATCGGAACGGCGCGTTGGAAGTTCACGCCGTGCGCGGGGTCACGCTCGACATCTTCCCCGGAGAATTCGTGGCGATCATGGGGGCAAGTGGTTCCGGCAAGTCAACTTTGATGAACACGATTGGCTGTCTCGATCGCCCGACCAGCGGCCTCTACCAACTGGACGGGGTTGATATCGGTGAACTGGGCCGGGACGAACTTGCGGATTTACGAAATTCCAAACTGGGATTCGTGTTTCAGGGATTTAACCTGCTGACCCGTACTTCCGCCCTGGAGAATGTCGAACTCCCGCTGCTGTACTGCCGCCCCCCAATACCGGCGTATGAACAGCAGGAGCGCGCTTTGGCGGCACTCGAGATGGTCGGTTTGTCTGACCGTGCCGATCATTACCCCAACCAGCTCTCGGGAGGCCAGCAACAGCGCGTGGCCATCGCGCGCGCTCTGGTCAATGAACCGCGCGTGCTTCTGGCCGACGAGCCGACCGGCAACCTCGACAGCCGCACCAGTATCGAAGTCATGGGTGTGTTTCAAACTCTCAACGATCAAGGAATCACCATCGTCATGGTCACTCACGAGTTGGACATCGCCAGTTTTTCCAAGCGCAAAGTCGTGATGCGTGATGGACTCATTCGCACGGACGAAATGGTGTTAAACCGGCTGCGCGCCACGGAGGCCCTGGCGCAGCTCGACGAGGAGCAGCGGGCCGTTCATCTTGTTTAGCCTATGCTTGCAATTCTCAAAACCGCGTTGCGTGCCATCCGTCGCAACATCATGCGTTCGTTTCTCACCATGCTCGGGATCATCGTGGGAATCGCCGCAGTCATCGTGGGGGTGAGCATGGGAACGGGCGCAAAAGCGGAGGTGGAGCGCCAGATTGCGAGCATGGGGAACAATCTGGTGATCATCTTTTCCGGCAACATGTCCCGGGGCGGTGTCCGGGGCGGATTTGGTTCGCAGCCGAACCTGACTGAACGCGACTACGATACGCTCCGGCGTGAGGTGACGGGTCTGGCCGGCATCAGCCCCGAGGTGCGCGCCACGGTGCAGGTGGTGGCTGGCAACCAGAACACGTCGGTTGGCGTTTGGGGCGTGAGCGCGGACTTCGCGGAAATACGCTCGTGGAAGTTTCAATCCGGCGAGAACTTCACCGAAACCGATGTGCGCAACGCCGCCAAGGTGTGCCTGATCGGCAAGACCACCGCGACGAGCCTCTTCGGGGAGGGCATTGACCCGGTCGGGCAGACCATCAGCATCAAGAACTCCCCGGTCACAGTGGCCGGCTGGCTGGCTTCCAAGGGCGCGAACACGTTTGGCCAGGACCAGGACGACATCATCATCATGCCCTACACCAGCGTCATGAAACGACTGTCCGGCGATACCAAGTTCCGGGCGTTCAGCGCCGCGGCGACCGGTCCTGAAGTGATGAGCGATGTTACAAACCAGGTCGCCGCCATCCTGCGCCAGAACCACCAGATCACGCCGGACAAGGAAGATGATTTCTCCATCCGCAGCCAGCAGGAGATGAGCGACTTCTTCAATGCCAACAACCGGGTCATGACGGTTCTCATCAGCGC
>CAZCZP010000146.1:0-1079 GCA_964502895.1 uncultured Bifidobacteriaceae bacterium | reverse complement strand
TCCACACCGAGCAGGTGCATCATCGTTGCGTGGAAATCATGCACGTGAACGCCGTCTTTCGCGATGTTGTAACTGAAATCATCCGTCTCGCCATAGACCATACCGGGCTTCACGCCACCGCCGGCCATCCAGGTTGTGAAACATCGCGGGTGATGATCGCGCCCGTAATTGTCGGCCGTCAACTTGCCCTGCGAGTAGCTCGTCCGGCCAAATTCACCGCCCCAAACTACCAGCGTGTCGTCGAGCATTCCACGTTGCTTCAAGTCGGTGATCAACGCGGCGCAAGCCTGGTCGGTTTCCTGACATTGCGTTTTGATGCCTGAGGGCAGGTTGCCGTGTTGATCCCAGCCCTGATGATAAAGCTGGATGAACTTCACACCCTTTTCCGCAAGCCGACGCGCGAGCAAACAATTCGCAGCAAATTTGCCGGGCTTGCGCGAATCCGGTCCGTAGAGTTCAAACACCGATTCCGGTTCGTTCGACAGATCCATTACGTCCGGCACGCTGGATTGCATCCGGTAGGCCATCTCGTATTGCGAGATGCGCGCGTCAATCTCCGTGTCACCGAGTTTATCCGCCGCGTGCTGATGAAGTTCCTTTAACCTATCGAGCATCAGCCGCCGGCTTTCCGGTGACACGCCGTCCGGGTTGTTGAGGTACAGCACGGGGTCTTTGCCCGATCGGAACTGAACGCCCTGATGTCGCGACGGCAGGAAGCCGCTACCCCATAGCCGCGCGTAAAGTGGCTGGTCTACTTTGCCCGGCGTGATCAGCACGACGAAGGCCGGGAGATTTTCATTGTCGCTGCCCAGGCCGTAATGCACCCACGCGCCAATGCTGGGGCGACCGGAAATCTGTGAGCCGGTCTGAAGAAACGTGATTGCCGGATCATGGTTGATGGCCTCGGTGTACATCGAACGCACGATGCACAAGTCGTCCGAGACTCTTGCAGTGTGAGGCAGCAGTTCACTCACCCACGCGCCGCTTGTTCCATGCTGCGCAAACTTGTAGATCGAACCCGCGAGTGGAAGCGATGCCTGGTTGCCGGACATTCCCGTCAATCGCTGGCCCATGCGAAC
>CAZCZP010000145.1:0-10291 GCA_964502895.1 uncultured Bifidobacteriaceae bacterium | reverse complement strand
TCTCATAGCCGCTTTCCCATGTAGATGCAGCCGTCCTTGCCTTCGCCGACTCGGAGCAGGTCTTTGAAGCCGAGCTTGAGATAAAAGCCGTGCGCAGGGTTGTTCATCATGCTCACACCCAGATGCGCGCCAGGCGAACCGCGCTGGAGGAGCTTGTGCATGACCATTTCCATCATGCGCCGGCCAAAGCCGCGTCCCTGCGCGCGCTCCAAGAGGTCAATGTGCAAGTGCGACGGATACTCGTCATAAGGCTCGGGCATTGTGTAGTCAGGATTGTGATACCAGGAATAAACCGTTTGCACGCGAGTCCACTTGGAGGGGTCGCCCTGAGGTTTGGGAAATTTCTGGATCAAATCCTGCCGCCATTCTTTCTCGTATCGGTCGTAAAATTGTTTCGAGTCGAATGCACCGAGCGCGTATCCGCAAATACCTTGTCCATCCTCCAGGATTAGACTTAGCTCGGGTTCATAGGCGAGATAAGGGCCGACGAAAATGCGCCCCAGCGCGTCGGGGTCTTCACGATAGAACGGCTCGCCGTCTTTTCCGAAATCCCCGGTCTTGAGGCAAACGTAGTAGGCGCCGGCCTGGTCGCCTGGCCGCGCCGGGCGAATAACGAAGTCGCTCATGGAATTCACGTCGCGCGTGCGCTGGTCTTGCTGGTTGATTCTGCAACGCCGGCACTCGCAGCGGGGCTGAACGACGCATCCGGATTTTGCACCAGCAAACGCTGCAGCCGCGCCACCAATCCGCCCCGATATGTTCCCGGAAGGTGCGAGGTGAGGGACGGAATGGCTGGTCGGCCGATGGCGCTTTTCGCTTCGACGTATTGTTCCAGCAAGTCCAATTCCTCGCGCAGCTCCCAGATGCGCCGGCTCAGCGCATAGAACAACGGGCGATTGCGAAGCTCGGTCAGGCGGACGCAGAATTCCCGCAGCCCTGCCGCCTGCTTTCGGAAAGCCGCGGCCTGACCGCCCCAATTCGCCGGATTCGTGGCCAACAAATCCCGCGTACGCAGGTAGAGAGCTTCCGCTTCCAGGCCCTCTTCATGCGGCAGGTAATAACAATCAACGAAACGGACGAGGTCCTCGAACGCGACGGGTCCGCTGATCGTCGTGAATTGCGGCAGCCAATCGCGCAGCGCGGTTAAGTAGGCCTCGCGGGCATTCCATCCCGTCGCGGCGGGGTGCTGCACGAACTCGCCCAGCGTGCGGAGTGGAATGTAGTTAAAGGGAAACTCGCAATTCGGATTGCTGAGCAGGCCGGAAACCTCGCCGCGCAATTCCAGCGGGCGTCCCGCGTAAGGGCCACAAAAAAATCTGCGGCCATCATAATCATTGGCGTGGAGGTTGTCCCAGATGAGCGGTTTGCGGCGGAGAACTCTTGCGAGTTCCTGGACGTGAGCCACGGTGATTTCGCGTGAAATGATTTCCGGCCCGGTCCAGAACACATCAATCTCCGGCAGCAATTCGCGGCCAAGCGTGGCCAGATAATTTTCCCCGCCAAGTTTATGGTCGGCCATGCGGCTGCAATATGGCGTCGGGCAAAAGAGAAATCGGGCTTGAGGACTGCGCTCGCGTGTCCACTGGAACATCGCATTCGTGACATGGCTCTGCGCGGCAGCGAATGAATCCCATCGCTTCAAGTCCTCTGCGTGCATGCGATCGGGAATGTCGTCGAACAGCAGGGCGAAATTCCGGCAACCCAATTCGTGGAGTTGCTCAAAGCGCCTTTTGAGAAGGTCCAGTTCTGCATCGCTGCTGTAGCGGATGTCCAAGCCGGGACTCAGCGCATAGATGAATTTCAGCTTTCGGCTCTCACAACGAGCGATCAATTCGCGGAGGGAGTTGGCTTCGCTTTCGGAATAATCCTCCCGCCAGAGTGCGCGATGTTTCAGGTCGTCCTTGGGTGCGTAGAGGTAGGTGTTCAATCCCCATGCCGCCATTTGGTCGAACAATTCAAAGCGTTCGGCTTGCGACCAGGGCTGGCCGTAAAAACCTTCGATTACGCCGGCAAGAAAATCTGTGGAGTCTCGGGTTGCCATGATTGTGCGCGGTTCAATGGACGCAGGCTACGCGGTAACGCGAAGTTTTGGCAAGGATTGGCGCTACCAACCTACGGCGAGGCAAGCCGGTAGAAAGCGCCTTCGTTGACCGGATTAACGACCAGATTGTTTGTGGTCGTAACAACTTCAGTCCACGGGGATGAAGCGAGATTGGTGTTGGTTTGCAACCGTGCGACGACGTTGCTTGGCCAATTCAAAAGCAGGCCGGCATTGGTCCGCGTGACCGAAACCCGCAGGGGCGCGGTTGGTTCATAGATGCGGACGTAGTCCACTTGCATGACGCCAGGGAAAACGGTGTTGGCGTTGATCGTGGCCTGACTGGGATTGCCGAGATAGTTGCCACCGATGGCCAGGTTCATGATCAGGAAGAAAGGCCGGTTGAACGGCGCGGGATAGGGGCCCGCGGAACTGGTCCAGTTCGTCTGCGTATGATACCGCAAGCCGTCCACGTACCAGAGAATTGCATTGGTGGTCCATTCCAGCAGGTACGTGTGGAAGTTGGTGACGGAATCGCCGGGCAACGTATAGGTGTCCGTGGCGGAACCGCCGTAATGGATCGTGCCCTGCACGTTGGTCGGCGAACTTCCGTTGCTCTCCATCACGTCAATTTCGCCGCAGGCGGGCCAGCCAACGGACGTGATGTTCGTTCCCATCAACCAAAGCGCCGGCCAGAAGCCGACGCCTTGCGGCAGCCGGGCTCTGAATTCGAACCGGCCATATTGCTTCGAGAAAAGCCCCTGGGTTTTCAATCGCGCCGAAGTGTAATTGAACCCGCCGAACGATTCCTGCCGCGCGACGATGTTCAACACGCCGTTGCTGGAGTAAGCGTTCTGCGGACGGCTCGTGTAGTATTCAAATTCGTTGTTGCCCCAGCCACCCGAGCCGTTGCCGATGTCGAACGTCCAGATGGCGGGATTGATCGTCGTGCCGTTGAATTCGTCGCTCCAGACAATGTTCCAATCGCCCCACGATGGTCCGCCGCTTTGATCCAGCGCCAGATCGTCAAAATAAACCGAGCCGTTCGAATAATACTGGTCGCCTTGGAACACGAGCTGGTAGCGCACGTAACTCGTTCCGGGCGGTGCGGTCAAACGGGTGGTGGTGTTCGTGATCAAGAACGTAATCGGATTGTATTGATTGGTGACCGGGAGATTGATCCAGGTGTTGACTGGAAATGTACCGGAAACGATGGCGTTGGTCGTAATGTGCGCCGAGCGAAACAGCTCCAGAATATTTCCGAGCGCATCGCGAAAGGTGATTTCAATCCATGCCGCGTTCTGTCCGGCCAATCGGTCGCTCGCGAGCGTGTAAGCCCATCCGTTGGCGGAATAGATTGCGCCCGGGCCCGAGGCGATGTCCTGCATGATACCGCTGTAGTTCACCGAGCCGGTGAATCCTTGGAACACCTTGAAGTAATTGGCGCCGCTTCGAGCCGGCGCACCGGTTTCATTCAATGTATTCCCCGACGCCGGACCGTAAGTTTGCCAGGCCGGGATATTCTGATGTTCGCCGGGAGGATTGGTTTCAAAGCCGGGGTTGGTGAGAATATTCCCGGCCAACGCCGTGGGGTTCGACAGAAGGGCGCAAAACAGAACGGCGGAAACACACAGCGACGAACGAGCCCGTGTTCGAATCAAGTCGTGCCGAAGAGAATTTTTCCCCAAACCAGCCTGTTTGAATTTCGTCACCGCACCGCACTGTGGCACGAGCGGCGACTTTTTCCCAGCACCTTCTCGTGGCCATCCTGAGGCAAGGGTTAGACACGCAACGGGGCAGTGCAGTTGCTCGATCCTCGTTGCGCCGCGCTTCCGAAGTGGCTGAAGGTTGCCCCAAAGCGCGCCACGCGCTAAACTCTCTTATGAATCTCACGCTCCTGTTTCCCGACGCTGGTGGCTTTCCGTCCTCAACCAACCGAATGACCGGGCGAATCCTCGCGCTGATTATTGCCACAGGGTTCAGTGCAGCCGTGGCGGCGCGTGCCGATCACGTCGTTATGCAAAATGGCGATCAGTATTTCGGCAAGGTGGTTTCGTTGACAACCAACTCGCTGTCGTTCCAAAGCGAGACGCTGGGCAACGTGACGCTGCCCCGGGCCAAAGTGAAATCCGTTACCCTCGGCACGAATGCGCCCGTTAAACCGGCCCCGTTGATTCAGCAACCGAGCGCCTCGATCCAGTCGCACACCGCGGTTAGGAACGGAGCCACCGATTTGTCTGTCGCGTTTCGCGGAATCCAAGCGGACTCAAACCTCATCCAACAGGTGCAGGCCGAGTATTTGAGCGCCGCGTCGCCTGAGGCCAACCAGAAATTCAACGAGACGCTCAGCGGGCTGGCGACCGGCAAACTGAACTTGAACGATCTTCGCGGTGAAGCCAAATCCGCGGCGGATCAGTTGCGAGCCTTCAAACGCGAGCTGGGCGAGGAGGCCGGCGACGGACTTGACCAGTATCTGGAAATTCTTGATCGCTTCCTGCGCGAGACGGAGACAGCGGGAACGGCTGTAAAATCCGGCTCGTCAAACAACCCGGCGATCGGTCGGGCGTCGAACAAGAAGTGACTCCATTCGCGCGCGTTACTACTGCGCCTCGAAAGTGGTTCAGTGCCGTGCATGCTTGCGCTCGGAGCGCTTCTGGATGATTTGATCGGCCAGCACGCCAATGAGGACAACGGCGCCCATGACCGCGAAGTTCAGCGAACTGGGTATGCCCAAGAGGTTCACGAGATTCTGCAAGACCTGGAGCAGGGCTGTTCCGATAATGATGCCAATGATCGAGCCTTCCCCGCCGCGCAAGCTACAACCTCCGAGCACGGCCGCCGCGATGCCGTAAAGCTCGAAGAAATTTCCGTGGTTCGACGGTGAAATGGAATTCGTGTAGAAGGCGAACAACACTCCCGAGATACCAGTGAGCACGCCCGCGACGATGTAACTGCTGGCGATGACCATACGCGTGTTTATGCCGGAAAAGCGGGCAGCCTCCTCGTTGCGGCCGACGGCCAGCAGGTAGCGGCCATAAATCGAGCGATGCAACACAAACCACATGATGATGCCGACGACGATCAAAATCACAAACGGCATCGGCAGGCCAAGAAGTTTTCCCTTGGCCAGATTGCGGAGCATTTCAAACCCCTCGGCGTTGCCAAACCCTTTGGTGTTGTCCTGCGCAATGAACCGAGCCAGTCCCCGATAAAGCAACAAGCCGCACAGCGTTACAATGAAAGGCTGGATGTTGATGCGCGTGATCAGCAGCCCGTGGGCCCAACCCAAAGCCATTGGAATGGCGATGGCCGCCAGCCCAGCGACAGGCCACGGCCAGTTCCACTCCGTCAACGCCATCGAAAGCAGCACGCCGCCCAACGCAAACATCGAGCCCACCGACAGATCAATTCCGCCTGTGATGATAATCAGGCCCAGGCCGATGCTGAAGATGCCAAACAGGCCGATAATGTTGGCCATGTTTGTCAAGTTGGTGCCCGAGACGAAGCGCGGGTTGATGACGGCTGTGACCGCGCACAGCACCGCCAGCAAAACAAATATCCCCAGTTCCTTTTTCATCGTTCAATTCGAGAAAGCCGCTTTTGCCGAGACGACCTTTCCACCGACGGCCAGTTGCATGATGTTTTCCTCAGTGCAATCGCCGCGTTCGAGCACGCCGGTGATTTCGCCCTCGTGCATCACGGCCACACGGTCGCTCACGTGCAACACTTCCTCCATGTCGCTGCTGATCATCAGAATCACCGTCCCCTGTTCGGCCAGCGCGCGCATCAGCCGGTAGATTTCCGCCTTCGCGCCCACGTCAATGCCGCGCGTCGGCTCGTCGAGAATCATCACTTTGGGATTCATCGCCAGCCATTTGCCGAGGACAACTTTTTGCTGGTTGCCGCCGCTGAGGTTCAACACCAGCGTCTCCGCCCCGGGGGTCTTGATTTTCAACGATGCAATTTGTTCGTCGGCAACTTTGCGTTCGCGGTCACGGCGAATGAGGTTGAACCGCGCAAATCGCTTCAGCGACGGCAACGTGACATTCTCGCGCACGCACATGCCAACGATCAAGCCTTCCCCGCGACGGTCCTCCGGCACGAGGTAAATGCCGCGGCTGATGGCATCGCGCGGCTTGCCGACGGGAATCACCTCCTCGCCGAGTTTGATTTCGCCGCTCGCAGCGCGGTCCAATCCGACAATGGCTTTGGCGAGTTCCGAGCGGCCCGCGCCCACGAGTCCGGCGAAACCCAGAATCTCTCCCTTGCCCGCATCGAAGGAAACCGCCTTGGCCGGATAGCGGCTGGAGCGCACGTTGCGGACCTGAAGGAAGCCGGGAGATTTTTTTGCCGTGGATTCAACGTAAAAACTTTTGATCTCGCGGCCGACCATCAAGCTGACAATGCGGTCATGCGAGACTTCTACCTGGGTCAACTGGCCGGCGTTCTTGCCGTCGCGCAACACGACGACGCGGTCGGCGCAATGCTCGACCTCACCCAGCCGGTGCGAGATGTAGATGACGCTCACGCCCTGTTCGCTTAATTCGCAAACCAGCTCCAGCAATCGCTCCGTTTCAGACAGCGTCAGGCTCGAAGTGGGCTCGTCCATGATGATGATGCGCGCGTTGAGTGAAAGCGCCTTGGCAATTTCCACCATCTGCTGCTGGGCGATGGAGAGCCGGTCGAGCCGCGTCCGGCTGGAAATGTTAAGGCCCAATCGTTTCAAATACGGCTCCGTGTCGGCGTGAATCTTCTTCCGGTTAATAAGCCGGAACGGACCAATCACAGGCTCGCGTCCCATGAACACGTTGGCCGCCACGTCCAGGTTATCCAGAACGTTCAATTCCTGGTGAATGAACGCAATGCCCAGCTTCATCGCGTCGGTGACGGTCTGGATTTTGACGGCCTGGCCATCCACGAGAATTTCGCCGGCATCGGGCTGATACACGCCGCCGAGAATTTTCATGAGGGTGGATTTGCCCGCGCCGTTTTCGCCGCACAGCGCAACAACCTCGCCGCGCCCGACCGCGAGGCTCACGTTGTCCAATGCCACCACGCCCGGAAATCGTTTGGAGATTCCGCGCATTTCGAGGAGGGGCGCAGTGGTCATGGGCAAAGGAATGGCCGACGCACGCCTGGCTTCATCACCTGCAGGTGGGAAAGGGAGAAAGTGGGCAGGTGAGAGTCTGGCATGACATTCCTCTCACTTTCCCACTTTCTCACCTGCTCACTTTCGTTGTCGGGTCTCGCCGTATTGCAGGCCACGCCTCTGGTTGCTACTTGCCCAACAATTTTTTCAATCGCGCCGAGAACTCCGCTACGTTTTCCTTCTTGATGTTCAGCGTCGGAACAATCTGTTTGCCGCCCGCGAGCGCGTCTTTGTCGCCTTGCAGGTGCTTGGTCATCTTCGTGATGGCCTGCTTGCCGAATTCGTAAGGTTGCTGAACAACCGTGCCGTAAATGGCGCCCGACTCCACCCCGGACAGCGTTTCATCTTCTTCATCGAAGCAGACAATTTTCACCTGGCCGGATTTGCCGCTGGTCTTGACGCCATTGAGAATCGCCGGGCCGTTGTAGCTCCACAATCCGACGAGGCAGGCCACGTCCGGATATTTCACCAGCGTGTCCTCGACATTCTTCTGCGCCCGGACGCGGTCGGTTTCGTCTGTACGCACGTCAATGATTTCGACCTTCGAGCCGGCGAGTTCCTGTTTGATTCCGGCAAAACGCTCCTTCGCATTTTGTGCGTCCAACGTGCCGACAAACACCATGATCTTGCCGCCGTTGGGCAACGCTTCCTTGATGAGCTTGGCGGCTTCGACACCGGCGGCAGAATTGTCCGTGCCGATATAGCAAACGCGCTTGCTCGCGGGGGCGTCACTATCGTGACAGACCAACAGCGTCTGGCCGGCGACCTTGTTCAGCATCTCCGTCTGGTTCGCCGGGTCCACCGGGCTGACGGCAATGCCATCCACGCCCTTGGCCAGCAGGTCGTCGAGAATTTGTTGTTGTTCGGCGGCGCTGCCACTGGACGGGATGCGGAAATCAACTTCAACATTGCCGAGTTCCTTCACGGCGTCATCACAACCCGCGCGGGCGATGGTCCAGAAACTCGAAGGGTTGTTGGTAACGAAGGCGAGCTTGAATTTTTTTCCGCCCGTGCCACCGCCTGCGCCGCCGTCCTTCTTGCCGCAGCCGGGCACGACGAGCATTAAGCAGAGGGCCGTGAGCAGTACTCGGAATTGGTTCAGTTTCATAGTCGTTGAGTGCTTGGGTACTTATCGGACGGAAAACCGGTAAACGATCGTGTTCTTGTAGGTTTGCCCCGGGCGCAACACGGTGGAGGGGAAACCCGGCTGGTTCGGCGAATCCGGAAAATGCTGCGGCTCCATGCAGAAGGCGCTCCGTTGTTTGTAAACCCAACCGCCCTTGCCCGTGATGGTGCCGTCGAGGAAATTGCCCGAGTAAAGCTGCATGCCCGGTTCGCTCGTCAGCACTTCCATCACGCGACCACTGGTTGGTTCGTACACGCGCGCCGCCAACCCGAGCTGGCCCGCCGGCTTGTTAAGCACGAAGTTGTGGTCGTAACCGTTGCCGAGCTTCAGTTGCTCGTCATCCGCGTTGATGCGCGCGCCGATTTTTGTCGGGGTCGTGAAATCCAGCGGCGTGCCTTTGACCGGGCGCAGTTCGCCCGTGGGAATTAACGTCGCATCCACGGGCGTGAATTTGTCCGCCGCAATCATGACTTCGTGGTTCAAAACGTCGCCGCTGCCCGCGAGGTTGTAATAAGAGTGTTGCGTCAGGTTCACAACCGTGGGCTTGTCGGTCGTGGCGGTGTAATCCAGGCGCAGGCCGTTGTCGCCCGTGAGCGTATAAAGCGCCGTGACGCTCAGGTTGCCGGGATAACCTTCTTCGCCATCCTTGCTGGTGTAACGCATTTCGAGCGCGCCGCCGTGCGGGCCGGAAACCAGTTGCGCTGTCCACACAGCTTTGTCGAATCCCTTGACCCCGCCATGCAGATGATTAGGCCCGTTGTTTGTCGCCAGGGTGTAGGTCTTGCCGTCGAGTGTGAACTTGCCCTTGGCGATGCGGTTGCCGTAGCGGCCCACGAAACAACCGAAGAAAGGATTATTTTTAACGTAGCTGTCGAGGTCGTCGTAGCCATGGACGACATCGCCCAACTTGCCGTTTTTGTCCGGCGTCTTGAGCGACACGACAATGCCACCATAAGTACAAATTCGCGCCTCGACACCGTTGGCGTTGCGCAATGTGTAAATGTCCACCGGCGTGCCGTCTGGCGTTTTGCCGAACGGGGCCTTGGAAATGTTTCCGGATGAACCCGACATACTGGCGCAGCCTAGCAAGCACGCCGTGCCCAGTCCAGCCCCTCCAACGCCGAGCCACTGCTTGATGTTTCGCATGTTCAATCTCCCGGTAATGGTTGGTTGCATGTTTGTGCGTGATTGTTTCACCCAGCTTGACCTACTTCTGCCCGTACGTCGCGCCCGGCCCATGTTTGCGCAGAAAATGTTTGCCGAGCAAGGCCGATTGCATGGGTTTGACCTTAGGATTGATGCGAAGCGTCTCGCTCGCGAGCCGGGCGACAAATTCCAGAACCACGGCGTTGTGAACCGCGTCTGCCACGCTTTTGCCCCAACAGAACGGCCCGTGACTGGCTACCAAAACCGCCGGATGTTGCAACGGGTCAAGACCGCGAAATGTCTCCGCGATCACTTTGCCGGTGTTGGCTTCGTAATCGCTCTCGATCTCGGCGGGCGTCAGCTTGCGCGTGCAAGGCACGTCGCCGTACCAATAATCGGCCTGCGTGGTTCCGTAAGCGGGTAATCCTTTGCAAGCCTGTGCCCAGGCCGTTGCGTAGAGACTGTGCGTGTGAACGATGCCGCCAATCTTTTTGAACGCGCGATACAGAATCAAATGCGTGTCGGTGTCGGAACTGGGTTTGAGTTTGCCCTCGACCGTTTTGCCGGTCGCCAGTGAAACCACGACCATGTGTTTCGGCTTCATCCTGTCGTACGGCACACCGCTCGGCTTGATAACGACCAACCCGCGCTCGCGATCAATGCCGCTGACGTTGCCCCAGGTTTGAATGACCAGCCCTTCCGCGACGAGGTCGAGGTTGGCCTGGCAGACTTCGGTTTTCAGTGTTTCCAACATGTCTGGCTTTGTGGTGATGCGCTTCGCTGAATCGCGCCTACGATAGAATTCTCAAGCGCACAGCGGAATATGTTTTAT
>CAZCZP010000144.1:0-10310 GCA_964502895.1 uncultured Bifidobacteriaceae bacterium | reverse complement strand
CGGCCTCATTTCCTTAGCCGTTTTGGCGCCTTGTCACTCGCGGGATTCATTTCCGGTCACGGATGAACCAAAGGTAGCTTGAAGCCCGCCGGCGAGATTTTTTTGAACATTTTCGGGCGGGTTTGTCAAAAGAGCCGTAGTGGATCAAGCCTCCAAAAAGGCTTCAGGCGGGCGCTTTGCCCGAAAAAAACGTGTTTACAACTTAGTTGCGAGCCGTTATTTGGACGGCTCGTTTCGCTCAGTTACCCAGCGGCTATGATTAGAGTAGAGAACCTGACAAAATTATTTGGAGCCAAGCGGGCCGTGGATGGCATCTCGTTTTCGGTGGAACGCGGCGAAGTGCTCGGCTTCCTCGGGCCCAACGGCGCGGGCAAATCCACCACCATGCGGATGATCACGGGGTTCATTCCGCCCACCGACGGCAAGGTGAAGGTTGGCGGGTTCGACATGGTCGAGAACCCCATTCCCGCGAAGCGGTTGATCGGCTATCTGCCGGAAAACGCCCCCGCCTACACAGACATGACTGTGAGTGGCTTCCTGGGCTTTGCCGCGGAAATCCGCGGTCTGCGAGGCGAGGCCAAGAAGAAGGCCGTCAACCGCGCCGTGGAAATGTGTTTCCTGGAAAACGTGCTTCATCAAAGCGTCGAGACGCTTTCCAAAGGCTATCGCCATCGCACTTGCTTCGCGCAATCCATCATCCACGACCCGGACGTGTTGATTCTTGACGAGCCTACTGACGGTCTCGACCCGAATCAAAAGCACGAAGTGCGCGGACTGATCAAGCGCATGGGCGAGAAAAAGGCGATCATTTTTTCCACGCATATCCTTGAGGAAGTGGACGCCGCCTGTACGAGAGCCATCATCATTGACCGCGGCAAGATCGTTGCGAATGGAACACCAAAGGAGTTGCGCAAAAAGTCCGAGTGGGCTGGCGCAGTGACGTTGCGCGTGAAGGGGGTGGTCGGTTCGGTGGTTTCCGCGAAGCTGTACCAAGTTCCTTTGGTGAATCGCGTGACCGTGGTGGAAGAAAAGGAAAGCCGCGTCACGGTTTCCGTTTTCCCGAAACCGACGACAACAGACGCGAATGGAGAATTTGCCCGGGCGGTGAGCGAGGCGGTTCACGGCTGGCATATAGAGCAATTGCAAATCGAGGAAGGGAGATTGGACGAAGTGTTCCGGAACATTACGATGCCAGACACGGCGCAGGAGGTGAAGCAGTGAATACCACTCTGGGTAACATCAAGGCCATTGCCAAACGGGAGCTAACCGGCTACTTCGCGTCGCCGGTGGCGTATGTATTCATCGTGATTTTTTTGCTGTTGTGCGGAGCATTCACTTTTCTTTTCGGGGGATTCTTCGAGCGCGACCAGGCTTCGCTCGCTGCGTTCTTCATGTGGCATCCTTGGTTTTACCTTTTTTTGGTGCCGGCCGTCGGCATGAGGCTCTGGTCTGAGGAACGCCGGCAAGGAACGATTGAATTGCTTCTGACGATGCCCATTACCTCATCACAGGCCATCCTCGGAAAATTTCTGGCCTCGTGGCTGTTCCTGCTCCTGGCGCTGGTGCTGACTTTTCCGGTCTGGATGACGGTCAATTTCCTCGGAGCACCTGACAACGGCGTGGTCGTATGCACGTACATCGGCAGCACTTTGATGGCCGGGGCTTATTTGGCCATTGCCTGCATGACTTCCGCAATGACCCGTAACCAGGTGGTCGCTTTCATTCTATCGGTCGTCATCTGTCTCGTGTTGGTTCTGGGAGGCGTGCCGCGCGTGAAGGAGTTCTTCGATTCCATCAACCTGAACTGGCTGGGAAGCCTGGCGGCGGCCATGAGCGTGATGACGCATTTCGACGCGTTCCAGCGCGGGGTGATTGACTTCCGCGACTTGGTTTTCTTCTTCTCGCTCATTGGGTTCGCGCTGTTTACGACCGGCGTGATCATCCGCAGCCACAGGGCAGGGTAGGGGCGGTAACTGATTTCATCGCATCGGCTATGCAACATAAAAAGAGATTTGAAACTTATGTTTACTCGGCCATCGGCGTGGCCGTGATGGTGATCATCTTCGTGGCTCTGAACATCATCGTGCGCCCTCTGATCGCGCGCGTGGACATGACCGCGGACAAAGCCTACACGCTGTCGGATGGCACGAAGCGCGTGCTCGGCAAACTGGATACGCCCGTGCAAGTTCGTTTCTACTTCAGCCAACGGGATGCCGCCACGCCGGTGGATTGGAAGACGTATGCCGCGCGCGTCGAGGACATGCTCAAGGAATACTCGTTGCTCGCCAAGGGCAAATTGGAAATCAAGAAGCTTGATCCCGTCCCTGATACCGAGGCCGAAGATTCCGCAAACGTGGACGGGATCGAAGGCCAGATGCTGCAACCGCTGGGCGGCGACCGGATTTATTTCGGGCTGGCGGTGAGTTGTCTGGATGAACGCGCCTCACTTCCTTTCCTTAGCCCGGCGCGCGAACGCCTGCTGGAATACGACCTCACCCGCGCAATCGCCCAGGTGGCCAAGCCGCAGAAACCCATCGTTGGCGTCATGAGCGGGCTGCCGGTCTTCGGCGGCTTTAATCCGATGATGATGCGCATGGGCGGCGGCGGCCGCACCGAACCGTGGGCGTTCATCAGTGAATTGAAGGCGGATTTCGACGTGAAGGAAGTTCCATTGACCGCGGAAAAGATTGATGACGAAATCAAAGTTCTGCTGGTGATTTACCCCAAGGGAATCGGTGAAATGGCGGAGTATGCGCTGGACCAATTCGTTTTGCGCGGCGGCAAGCTCGTCGCCTTCCTGGACCCGTTGAGCGTGATGGACACGCGCGGCGCGGACCCGTCAAATCCGTTGCAAGCAGCGGCAGGCAGCGGCGCGAGCCTCGACCGCCTTTTGAAAGCGTGGGGCGTGACGTTCGACATAGGCAAAGTGGCTACTGACAAGACTTACTTTACCGAATTGCGCGGCCAGGATGGCCGGCCGCAGGCGAATCCGTCGTTCCTCCAGATTCCACCTGAGGCGATGGATACCAATGATGTCGTGACGAGTCAGATCAGCCGTGTTTACCTCCCGTTCAGCGGCGTGTTCGACGGCTCGCCCGCCGAAGGGCTGAAGAAAACCGTGCTCATCCGCACAAGCCCGAACTCTGATCTCACCGAGAAGATGCTCGCTCAATTCGGCGGGTCGCAGGATTTCAAGGCCTCCGGCAAAGAACAGGCGCTCGCAGTGCGGCTGGCCGGCAAATTCAAAACCGCATTCCCGGACGGCAAACCTAAAAGTGCCGCCGACAAGCCCGCCGAAGGTGAAGAGAAGAAACCGGAAGCGGAAACGAAGCCGTCGGACGATTCACTGAAAGCTTCGAAGGACGACAACGTAGTCGTGTTGGTCGGCGATTCCGACATGCTGCACGAACAGTTTTACGCCAACGTCCAGAATTTTTTTGGCCAGCGCGTCATGATTCCGTTCAGCCAGAATCTTACTTTCGTGCAGAACCTCGTGGAACAATTGGGCGGCGATCAGGACCTGATTACCATCCGCAGTCGCACGACGATGGCGCGGCCATTTACAAAGATTCGTGAATTGCAGGCGCAGGCGGAGGAACGGTTCGCCGCCAAGATCAAAGAACTGGAAAAAAGCGAGCAGGAGTTGGCCCAGAAGATCAACGAGATGCTTCAGGGCAAACAACCCGGCCAGCAGGTCATACTTTCTGATGAAGCAAAAAAGGAATGGGAGCAGGTCCAGTTGAAGCGCAAGGAAGTGCGGGAAACCCTTAGAAAGGAGCGCCGTAATCTGCGCAAAGACATTGACTGGCTGCAAACCAGGCTGCAATGGACAAACATTCTTGTGATGCCGGCCGTGGTAGCCTTGGTCGGCATCGCCCTGGCGCTCGTTAAACGTCAAAAGACCGCTGCAAGATGAACCGGAAACAACTGATACTGATCCTCCTTGCGGGCGCGGTGCTCGGTGGCATCGGCCTCTATTTGAACCGGCAAAAATCGGAGTCGTTCGCGCGCACGGACAAGCTCACCACCGACAAGTTGCTCGGTGACTTCCCTGTCAACGACGTCGCGCACATCACACTGCGCCAGCACAACAGCGAAGTGAACCTGGTGAAGGGCGAAACGTGGGCCGTCAAGGAACGCGGCGAATACGCTGCCAACTCAGGCGATATCATCGAGCTGGCCCGCAAACTCTGGGACCTGCGCGCCGCGCAAAGCCAGACAATCGGTGCGTCGCAACTTGGCCGGATGGAATTGTTGCCGCCAGACAAAGGCGGATCCAATTCGGCGACGCTTGTCGAATTGAAGGGCAAGGACGGCAAACCGATTCGATCCGTGTTGCTCGGCAAGAAATCCATGCGCGGCGGTGGTGGCGATCCCATGGGCGGTGGCGGCTGGCCCAATGGCCGGTGGATTTACCTGCCCGACAAGCCCGGCACGGCATACCTCGTTTCCGAAACGTTCAACGAGATCGAACCCAAACCGGAACGCTGGCTGGCCAAGGAGTTTTTCAAGGTCGAGAAAATTCGCTCGGTGGCGGTGATGTTCCCGCAAGCAACCAACTCCTGGAAGTTCACGCGCGAAACCGAGTCGGGCGAATGGAAGCTGGCAGATGCCAGGCCCGAGGAACAACTTGATGCCGGCAAAACTTCCAGCCTGTCGCACGCCATGTCTTGGCCGAGTTTTACCGACATCGCGGCGGGCGCGACGGCGGAACAAACGGGATTGGACAAGCCCACAACCATCACCCTGGATACGTTTGAAGATTTCAGCTACACGCTGACGGTCGGAATGAAGACGAACGACAACTACTTTTTCCGGGTCGCGGTGGCTGCCGCTTTACCCAGCGAGCGGACGCCGGGCAACGATGAGAAGCCCGAGGACAAGGAACGCCTGGACAAGGAATTCAAAGACCAGCAAGCGAAACTGAAAGAAAAGCTGGCCCAAGAGAAAAAGCTCGAGAAATGGACTTACCTCGTTTCGAGTTCGACGGTGGATTCGCTGCTCAAGGAACGCTCGCATTTCATCGCCGAGAAAACGGACGAAGCCAAGCCTGACGACGCGAAGCCCGAAGTTGAGAAGCCGGCGGAATCGCCCGCGCCCGCCATCCCGGGTTTCAACTGACGCCATCTGCGTTCGGTGACGCTTGAATACGGGCGGTCGCGACGCCACGAGGGTTTGCTTCTGGTCCAGTTCCGCCGGTTCCCCGGTCGGGCGATATATTGGAATATAGTTTGCGTTAGCCCCGCCAGGGGCCTACGCTGGCAACGATTCTTTGGACCATCAGCCGCTTTCAAGGCATGGTAGATCTTCAGTTGAATTCGTTTTCATTGATGATTTGAAACCCGAACGTCGGGAACAGTCTCGGAAAAAGCCGTGTGTCTGAGTGATTAAATCATCATGAGCACAAAATTATACGTGGGAAATCTTTCCTTCGACGTCACCGAAACCGACCTTCGGGACATGCTTTCCCAACACGGCCCCGTCAACGAGATCAGCGTCGTCATGGACAAAGTGACCGGGCGCGCCCGTGGGTTTGCTTTCGCCACCATGAACTCGGAAGAAGGGGCCAAGGCGGCCATCCTGGGCTTGAACGGCAAGCAATGGAAAGGCCGCGCCCTGACGGTCAATGAAGCCCGCCCGCGCGAGGAACGTTCGGGTGGCGGCCGTGGTTACGGCGGTTACTCGAACCGTTAGATTCCGCCTGACGAAACGTCCATGGCGAACGGGCCGCGCCGACGGCGGCCCGCTTGCCTCCAGCACCATGACCAATCCATTAGTCAACAACGCCAGCGATACGGGGCAAAAGAATTTCGAGAACCTCCTGTCGCGCGAACCCTTCACCGGACTCAAAGCGCTGCTCGATGCGCTGTCCCGCGACCGCGCGGCGCTCTGCGAAGCAGTGCGCGGCGCGAATTCCCTCGAAGAACTGCTGGCGAAACTGGGTTACCAAATTGCGTTGATACGCCAGATCCACGTGCAGGACGCTTATTCGCGCCTCGGACCAGCCGGGGGCATTCGGGCCGTGCTTCCGTATCATGACATACCCACAAAAAGTTCGATGCCCACGCTCATCAATTTCAATTCCACGGTAACCGCAACGCCTCAGTCCGCGGATTTTTTCAACAAGATGTTGGGTGCGTTTAAGGCTCAATTGCAATCCAAGGAATGAGGGTCCCCCGGCAAGCCGTTGACGATTGTTACAGACATCGGCCTGGTTTCTGATAGAGTCCTCACGGTTTGATATAAGAATTGATTTACTATGCGTCCACAAAAATTCACGCCGCGCGCGGATTACCGGCAGGAGGAAGCCAGAAGAGCCGCGGCTTCCATCAGTCTGTCGGAGAAGTTTCACGAATTAAAATCGCTGACCGTCGAGTTCGCGTACTTCAGCCCCGAAGGCGTCACCCGAAACAGCCAGATCAAATACACGGTGAATCCGGATCACGCCAAATCGGTGTTCCGCCTGGATTGTTTTAATTCGGAGTGCATTAGAGGCGATTTCGATTTAAGCGAAGTGCTCGTCCGGGCCGTGGCCGCGCGGCAGACCAGCGTCACCGGCGAAATGCGCTGCGAGGGTTGGCTCAGCAAAACCACGATAGATAGAATTCCCTGCCACAATATTCTGCGCTACAAATTGAGCCTTGAATACGGAACACGCGCGGCCGATCGAACCAACGGCGTGGCTGCGGCTGCGCTAAGTCGGTAAGCGGCCAATCCGGGCACAGCGGTCGAAATCTGTCCTCCGTTTGATCCGGGCCGCGTGGCGTTTGGACGATTGGCCGAATTGGTGGGCCAACTTGGCGGTGGGTGAAATCTTCGCCGGGATTGTGCTGGGACCGTCAGAATGGCCGGTGCTGTCTTGCGAAGGGTCGGGTAACCGCAGCACGGGATTCGTAGCTTGCGTTGGCCGCGACGTAAAACTAAGTTGCGCGGCCTATGGAAAATGTTGTTGTCATCGGTTCGGGTTGCGCGGGTTGGACGGCGGCGCTTTATGCGGCGCGAGCGAATTTGAAGCCGCTGGTTCTCACAGGCAAACAGCCCGGCGGTCTGCTTACCACCACTTCCATCGTCGAGAATTTCCCGGGCTTCCCGGAGGGTGTGGACGGCTACGAATTGATGACGCGGATGCAGAAACAAGCCGAGCGCTTCGGTGCGAAAACCAGCTTCGGCAGCGTCGAGGCGGCGGATTTTTCCCAGCGACCCTTTGTATTGGCCGTGGATGGTGAACCGTTGCAAACGCAGACAGTCATCATTGCCACTGGCGCCAGCCACCGCCATCTTGGATTGGAGAACGAGCACAAGCTCGAAAACAAGGGGGTCACTTATTGTGCGACCTGCGACGGAGCGTTGCCGATATTCCGCAATCAACCACTGATCGTTGTGGGTGGAGGAGATTCCGCATGCGAAGAGGCGACTTATCTTACTCGGTTTGGGTCGGTGGTTCATCTCATCCACCGCCGCGACACGTTGCGCGCATCAAAGATCATGGCCGACCGCACGCTGGCGAATCCGAAGATCAAGCCGGTGTGGGACTCTGTGGTTACCGACGTGCTTGATGTAAAGCAGGACAAAGTGACGGGCGTGAAACTGAAGAACGTCAAGACCGGCGCAGAATCATCGCTTGAGGCTGCGGGCGTTTTTGTTGCCATCGGCCACGTACCCAACACCCAGATTTTCAAAGGGCAGATCGACCTGGACGCGAACGGCTACATCATTCCGAAGCACGGCGCGGCTACAAATGTTCCTGGTGTCTTTGTGGCCGGGGATTGCGCGGATCACGTTTATCGGCAGGCCGTGACGGCGGCGGGAATGGGTTGCGCGGCCGCCATTGAGGCCGAACGATTCCTGGGCGCGTTGGCCGCGTGAGGCGACGGCGGGGATCGGAGGTTCAGGGTAGCGCGGCCACCCGTTCAACCCTGTCCGGTTCGGCTTCGGCCGCCAGCAGCGGGACGTAATCGCAATTCTTCGATTTTTGAAGGCGACCCTGGAGTGCGAACGTAAGCGCCTTGACTTTGATTTCCGCCGGGAGAAACGGTTTGCCGAGCAGATCATTGCCGCCGCTGACCGACGACTGGACGCGTGACTTGAAATCATTGTGAGCGGTGACAAAAATCACCGGCGTGGAACGGTTCTGTCCGGCCTCACGGATTCTCATGCAGGTGGTAAACCCGTCCATATCCGGCATTTCGACGTCCAGGAAAATGGCATCAAAAGATTTTTTGGTGGCGAGAGCAATGGCGGCGTTGCCGCTGTCGGCGTTTTCGGGTTTGCCAAACGCGATTTGCAAGGCGCCGGTAATGCCCCGGCGGGCGACCGGATCGTCATCCACAACCAGCAAGTGAACAGGCGGATTCGTGGCCAGGTCCGCATTCACTCCCGGGCTGCAGAGTTGAATGAGCAAGTCCACCGCGGTGGCAACCGTAAGCAGGGTGGACGAGTTGCAGCTTTTGGGATTGGCCAGAAGTTTCGTCAGCAGACTTTCCAGCGCGGTTGTCAGGCTTAGAGCCGGATGCGCCTCGGCTGGGATTCCCTCGGGCACCAATGCGTTGAAGCGCAGGAAGAAGTCCCCCAGCATTTCCTGGCGCACGCCTTCATCCACGGTGGTGAACGTGCTCTGAATCAATTCTCGCATCGGTCCAAGGTTGGCCGCGGCCCGATGCATGAACGCCTGGAGCAGTTTTTTGGGCGAAGATTCGTCGGGTTGAGCTTGAGCCAGCGGCGCTGCCTCGGCCTGCGGCGCGGGTACCGGCAGCGCAGTTGGTGATCCGCTTACAGCGGATGATTTCGCGCCTATTACCTTTTCGGGGAGATACTGGATCTTTTCGTCCGTGAGAATGTCCGTCGCTGTTTCCGCGGTTTGACGGCGAGAATTGCGTGTGTCGTTCGTTTTGGTTGAGCCACCTGCGGCGTGTGCATGGCTCTGGAGGCGACGGCGCAAGGCCAGCGTGAGGGCCTTGACGGTGATTTCAAAGGTCAGAAACGGTTTGCTGATCAGGTCGCTGCCCCCGCACAGAGTTGATTTGGCGCGCGCCTCGAAATCGCTGTGACAGGTAACAAACACCACTGGGGTGTTGGCATTGGTAACCGTGTCGTGAATTTTTGTGCAAAGCTCGAAACCATTCAAACCGGGCATTTGAACATCGAGAAAAATCACGTCGTAGGCCTGATCCGCGACGAGCGCAAGGGCTGATTCAGCATTCTCCGCCAGGTCGGGCGCGGTGAAGGCTTTCTTGAGCGCGAGCGACACGGCGTTGCGGCTGATTTGATCATCATCCACCGCGAGAAGGCGAAACGGCGGATTGGCAAGAAGCTCTTTCGGCACCCCCGGCACGGCCAAGGCCTCCAGTAAATCCACGCCGGCCGCGACCGTTCGCAAGGTGGAGTTGGTAATGTTGCTCGCCTTGTCGGTGAGTTGTTTGACCAATCCTTCCAAAGCCGAAGCCATTTGCCAGACCGGCAGCAATTCTGGAATGCCGGCTTCGCCTTTTAGTGCGCGCAGGTCCCGGCGCAGGTCCGCGAGCAGCCCCCGTTGCGCAGACGAAGTCGCCCCGCAGATTTCCACCGAGCGCTTCTGCAATTCGCGAATCGCCTTGGGTGCGTTTGCAAAGAAAACCTTCAGCGCATCGGTTTCGGCACGTGCGCTGGACTGGTCCACGCCGGCAACTGCGGACGGTCCCGCCTGAAACGCAGCGAGGAATTCAGAGAATGCCTCGTCCTCGGCGCGAACTTTTGCCGAGAGCCTTGCCACCGCGCCCGGCGTTTGCGCCCAAGGATTGAAACGTTTGTTGATGGCATTGAAAATCTCTGGAGCCAATTTTCGGACGACGAGCACTCCGGCCAATAATATGACAGCCGCCGCGAGGAGAATCCTGACGCTCATCTCGGAGGTCGCACTTGACGGAATCGGGGTGATCGCTCCCGCTTGTTTGGCGGCATATTCGTCGAAGACTTCGTCACCGACCGCGTCCTTCATCGCCACGCGTTTCCTGAATTGCTCCTGTCGCTCGCTGGCGAATCTTTGATTGCGTTCCTGCAAATAATAGTTGTGTTTCGGAGCCAACTCCTCGTCCTGCGAATACGGATCGGCGAGCAAACCATGACAAACGGCAAACGTGGCCAGAACCAACCTGAGCGAGGTGAACGCCAGACACCTGAGGCCGATCCTTGAGGCTCGATTCGAGAATTTGCTCATGCCTGACCGATGGTTCGGGGCGCTCGATTGATTTAATAATTGTTCGCTACCGCCAACTGTGTTCCCGGGGCGAGGGAGGCCCATTGGCCGCGGAAGACGGTTTGGAGGCTGGGGGTCA
>CAZCZP010000143.1:0-10336 GCA_964502895.1 uncultured Bifidobacteriaceae bacterium | reverse complement strand
TCGCTCTCGGCGGTGATACGCTGGCCGTCCATCTGGCTATACATCCGCAGGACGTTGAAGACCGCGAGCGGCAGGCCGCAACTGGCGAGTTGCCGGAAACCAGCAAAGTAAGGCTGATCCTCGAACGTGAACGCCCACGTCAGCGCGCCGGCGAAATTCACGCCGTGTTTGTCGGCGAGGTCATGCTTGCGCGCGAAGCTGGCGGCGGTGTAGCTCGAATACACCGTGCCGTTGCGGTAGCTGAACGACGGCCCCTGACACGCGGCGCAACCTTCAGGATCGGATTCGCCGATGACGATGGGCGTGTTCTTCAATTCTGGAAACGACGCGATGAGGCGGAAGCTGCCATCAATTCGGCTCAAATGAGTGCCGATGCCCATGCGCACGTGGTCATTCGTGTAAACCGGCGCGCCTTTTGCATGGAACGAAACGAAGTCCATCGGCGTGCCGACCTTGCCGTTGGCATAATTCGTCCCGCGCAGGCAATGCTCGAAGAAATCGCGCGTCCATCGTCCTCCGGTGCCTGCCGAGTCCGGTCCGCCGACGCGCGCGGTGGGCAAGGCGCGGCGGACGGCATCGATAGCATAATCGTGCAGCTTGTGGAATTCCTGGGGCGTGCCGCGCCAGTAACCGATGTCCGCCTCGTTCCACGTTTCCCAATACCAGCTCTCGACCTCTGCCTTGCCGTAGCGCTCAACGCAGTGCTTCGTCCACTGATAAACCAGTTCGCCCCACTTGGCATAATCCTTCGGCGGATACGCCCAACCGGTATAGATGCGCTCGTAAGGCAGGCCGGGCCGCCAATCGTGCCGATACGGATCGGGTTTGGTGGACAGCGCCTGCGGCATAAAACCGATTTGCACATAAGGTCGCACGCCGCGGGCGAGGTAGCCGTCAAACATCAGGTCGAGAATCTTCCAATCGTAGATGGGATTGCCTTGCGCATCCTCCCGATAGGCGTCGGTCGAACCCCACTTGAGCGCCGGTGTGCCATCGCCGGACGTGAGCAGATTGTGCGTGCGGAAATAAACGTCCTTGGGCCGGAGCTTGCCGTAATCCGCCAGCAACTTCTGGCCGTCCTTCATCGTCGCGTAATTCGGTTCGTCGCCGCCAAAAAATCTCCAGATGGGGCGAAGAGGACCGATGGGACGGGATGCGTCCACGCGGATGGAGACGGGGAAAGAGTTGTTGGCCTGGGCTGATGAAACCGTCGTCGTAATAGCCGCGAGCAGCGACACCAGCGCGACGAAGAATTTCGAGCCGTGTCCGTAGCAGCTTCCCTCTCCCCTCAAAGGGGAGAGGGATTGAGGGTGAGGGGTGAGACGTTTCAAACCCGCTTCCGATCTGTTCAGAAGCCCAAGGAGGCAGTGAAGTCTTGTTTTCATTGGTTCGTTGTTTTGCATTTCTCACCCCTCACCCCGGCCCTCTCCCCTTTGAGGGGAGAGGGAGATGCTACTTGATCGCTATCTGTTTTCGAATCCGGTACGCCGCTCTACAGCCCACAGGCCTAAAGAATTCTCACGGCGTTCCGCATTTCTATTCGTATTCGCTGGGTTTCTGCACCGGCACGGTTATGCCGTCTTTCGGTGGAGTCCTCAAAGTCTGGAGATACGCCAGAATGTCCGCGAGTTCCTGTTCCTTCAGCAGCACGCCCAGTGGTGGCATGGGCGAAATCGTCAGGGTCTCATATCCTTTGGCGAGTTTGGCGTTGGGATCCATGAGACTTTCGAGGATGTAATCCTTGTCGCTGCGGACCGCGATGCCATCGAGGATGGGACCGACCGCGCCGCCCTTGCCGCCGACGGTATGGCAGGAAGCACAGGCGGCCGTGGGACTCGTGAAGAACAGTTCTTCCCCACGCTTGGCGTCGCCCGGCGCAACCTTCACCTCGTCCACGCCCACGCCGGTCACCTTGTGGATGCGCCCCAGTAGAGTCAGGGAGTCGTTCAAATACGCGTCGTTGGTATTGACGGCGGCCCGCGGGAGTTGCGCGACGACCGTTTGGATTTCCGGAATGGTTGGAAATTCCGCGAGCTTCACGAAGGCAACCTGGCGCGTGATCAAATCCGGATCCTGAATCACCGGGCTGCTGAAGAATAACTGGCGACCGGTGTCATCCGCGGGCAGGGCTCGAATGGCGTTGCGGCGGAGCGCGGCATCCTTGTCCAGCAGAGCCTTTTGATGCGTGTCTTTATCGAGCGCGCCGATTCCGGCGAGCGACCAGAGGGCATGGATCGCGCCTTTGCCGCCGGCGCCAGAGCGCACACGCTTCTTCAGCGCTGGTGCGGCATCCGTCATTTTGTTATCCACGATCAGCCGCTGGGCTGTGAGGCTCCAAAACTGATTGCCACTATCGAGCGCTGCAACAAGTTCGGGCGACTTCGCTTTGGCAAGGGATTTGATGGAGCTTCTCGGACCATCTTTCCAGACGACCCGGTAGATTCGGCCGTGGGTCTTGTCGCGCAGGTCGTTCTCGGTCTTGTAGGCGCCGCCGCGACCGGTGGTGGCTTGAATACCCGCCGATTGGGGATTTGGCGTGGGATTGTGCTGGATGATGAAGCTGTAAAAATCAATCAGCCAGATGGCGCCATCGGGGCCGACATCGGCAAAGATCGGCGACATCCATTCGTCGGTGCTGGCGAGGAGATTGAAACCATCGCGGGCCTTGTAGCCGCCGCCATCGCGCTGAATATCCATGAGGCCGATCAGCTTGGCGGTTGGCTCGGTCACCAGCGCTTTGCGTTGAAGGCGCGCCGGCAATGCATCGCTCACCATGAAGGCGTGGCCCGCCGCGGCCGTGTAACCGCCGAACTGATCCACCATGCGGACGTTCGGCGTGTTGGGATGCATGCGCATGCCCGGTGCAAGGGCGCGCGCGGAGGAGATGCGGCGAATTTGAGCGTTTGTGCCCGTTGAGCCACCACCGGGAGGCCCGTCTCGTCGCCCAAAGCCAGGCTGAGTCGGATTCAAGATAGTGGCCGGCAGATAACCGTAGAACGATGGATTGTTGTTGGCCGTCGAGCCAAACACATCGCCAAACTCATTCAAGCCGAAGCCCCAGGTGTTGTTATTGAACTGGTGAAGGAATTCCAAGACGGAGCCATCGGCTTTGAAACGAAAAATGCCCTGGCCGAACTGGAGTTCCTTCCCACCGACGGTGCCGCGGAAGTTCGAGTAACCAACGGCGCCGTAGAGCCAGTTGTCAAAGCCGCGGCCAAGATTGCTCTGCATCGCGTGGGTGTCGCCGATACCCCAGCCCGGCAGCAGCGGCTGGCGCACGTCGGCCTTGTCGTCACCATTGGTGTCCTTGAGGAAGAGCATGCGGCGCGCTTCTGACACGATGATGCCGTCGTTCACAAACACGAGCGCGGTAGCAAGGTTCAGTCTTTCGGCGAAGATTGTGAACTTGTCTGCTTTGCCGTCGCCGTTAGTGTCTTCGCAAATCTTGACGTAAGACTCGCCTGGCTCACCTTCGTTTACGAGGCCGTGCGGATAATCGCGCGCCTCGACCACCCAGGCACGCCCGCGCTCGTCCCAGGCCAGATAGATGGGCTTCACCACGTCTGGCTCTGCGGCGAAGAGTTGCAGATCGAAATCCGCCGGCACCTGCGTGTAACGCATGCTGTCCTGCGGCGACAGCGGCGACTGGAGCTTAACCGGCTCCGGCCGGCGCTCGTAATTGGGCACTTCACCGGGCAGACGTTCCAATGGCGGACGCGAGCGCACGAAGGTTTCCCAAGCCGATTTGGCCTTTCTGTTGACACCGCCGAGGACGGCCTCGCGCAACACCTCGTCCGTCGGGCGCTCGGTGTATTTGATCAGCCCGTTGCCTGCTGTCTTGAAACCGCTGAGCAACTTCTGGTGGGCGGTTCCAACCTCGGTGTCGGGCATGACCTGCACCACCGCATCGAAGTGTTTCAAGTACGCGTCCGTGAGATGGGTGAGATCCGAGAGATGATCAAAATAGATCGCCTCGGGGGCCAGGGTCTGGCCGGGGAGATAAACGTAGTTCGTACGCGGGCCGCCACCGCCCCGGCCACCGAAGCCACCACCGCCGGCATCAACCGGTCCGAGGTAAAGAACACGGAGCGGGCGATCCGGTGCGTCCGCCGCGAAGGCGTTGAGTGTCACCACCGCCGCGGCCATAAGTATCAAAACGTTTTTCATGATGGGAATTTTGCTAAATGCTTTTTGGACTCGGAGTGCTTTGTTTGTGGGCGGAGTTCAGTTTCAATTTTTGAATTGGCCGGCGCCCGAGCGCCCGCCGTTCATCAAGGTTACGTCAGGACTGTCCGGCTGTTGAATTCCGTGGGCGGGGCCGTGGCTTTGGCGCCGGCTATCCCGCCGCAACGACTCGCACGCTGCTGGCTTCCGCCGCCGTCGCCACGGAAGCCAACGCGAATCAGCTTGGCGCGCGGAATTTCAAGACAGTTTCTTCTTCGCGCCTTCGGGCACTTCGACTTTTGTCGTGCCGACGTCTTTCACTTCAACCGTGGTCGTGCGATCGAGTTCGATTTCGTTTCCGTTGAAATCCATTTTGCCGGAAACCTTGAACTCATACTTGGTGAGCACGCCGTCCTTGACCCAGAATTTCGCCGAGCCTTTGGCGCCGCTGATCGTCGGGCCATCGCCGCCGCCGCGACGGAAGCGCATCAACGTCTTCGCGGCTTCCTCCGTGAGTTCGCCCGCGATGGCGTCGCCATCCGGTTTGAGTTCTTTCGCGCCCGCCGCGATGTCCACCGCTTGTTCCGCCGGCGCGCGAAGCCCGCGCACCATGCCGACCATGAATCGTCCGGGTCCTTCCTGGCCCTCCGCGTCAGCCAGCGATTGCCATTCGCCGTCCCGATTGGTGAAAGCGGCCTTGTCGCCCTTCTTGACGATGTCCGTGGTGTTGTCACCGAACGTCCATTTGACGTGCAGGAAGCCGTCCTTCTCGGTCTTGCCGTCAGTTGGGCCGGGCCGGAACTGCGCGCTCTCGGGCACGACGACCGTGGTGCGCCAACTGTAATTCGCCTTTTCGCCAAGTTTTTTGGCGGCAGCGGTGACTTCTTCTTTGGCGTCCGCGGCCAACAACGCCGTCGCCAGCGTCATCATCGCGAAACACAGGATTTGTTTTTTCATGGGAACCTTTCGTGTTTTGGTTTGGGTGATGGGGGAAATGCATCGATCAACAAGCCGACGAAAAAACTCTGCTCCGTGGTCACCGCGGCGGTCAAACGCGAAGTCGCCGGCATATTCTCCATGGACTCCGTTGAACGTTCAGCGGGCACCCGATTCGCCCGCGCCTCCGTTTGCTTCAGAAATTTCATCTAGCGTTTCCCCTAGCTTCCCGCCGGCGACTCAATCACGGCGTTGTGGTTGGGCGGTTCAATGCCCTGCAAGTGGCGCACGAAGAAATCGCGCATCCGGCGTTGATAGTATTCCCCGCCTGCGCCGTGGCCGCCGTTGGGAACAATCAGCAGGTCGAAATCTTTATTCGCGCGGACCAGTGCGTCCACGTAGCGCAGCGTGGACTCAGGGGGAACATTACTGTCGAGTTCGCCAACGACGAGGAACAAGTGACCCTGCAGTTTCCCCGCGTTGTCAATGTTCGAGCATTCCGAGTACTGCGGCCCCACCGGGTAACTCATCCACTGTTCGTTCCAGGACGCCTTGTCCATGCGATTGTCGTGGCAGCCGGAGTTGGCAACCGCCGCTTTGTAGAACTCGGGATGGAATAACACCGCGCCACCCGCGTTTTGTCCGCCCGCCGAAGTGCCGTAAATCCCGACGCGCGTGACATCGTAGTGAGGATATTTCGCGGCAATGGCTTTGTGCCAGAGGATGCGGTCGGGAAAACCGCCATCCTTGAGATTCTTGAAACACACGTTATGAAACGCCTTCGAGCGATTCGCCGTACCCATGCCGTCCACCTTGGCTACGATGAATCCGGCGTCCGTCAGCATTTGATAACGCATGCCACCGAATGTCTTCGGCACGAACGAACCCTGCGGCCCGGCGTAGATGTCCTCGATGACCGGATACTTCTTGTTTGGGTCAAAATCGCGCGGACGATAAATCAATCCCCAGATGTCGGTCTTGCCATCGCGTCCTTTGGCCACGAACACTTCGGGGGCTTGCCAGCCTTTCGCTTTCAGCTCCGTGATGTCCGCTTCCTCCAATTTGCAAACGAGGTTCCCATCCGAAACACGGCGAAGCTCGGTCATGGGTGGCGCATCCGGCCGCGAGTAGGTATCAATGATGAACTTCCGGTCCGGCGAGTATTCAATGCTGTGATTGCCATTGCCTTCAGTCAGCGCCACCAACCCGCTGCCGTCGAAGTTCACCCGGTAGAAATGCGCGAAATACGGATCCTGCCCGGCATTCCTGCCGCTGGCACTGAACCAGATTTGCCGCGCCTCCTCGTCAATGCGGTCAATCCCGCGCAACACCCATTCGCCCTTGGTGATCTGGCGCATAGTGGGACGGGCATCCTGCCTGTCTGCACCGGACAGGCTGGAAGCGCTGTCCCACTTCACCAAATACAAATGCCGCCAGCCGTCCTGCTCTGACACGTAGATGATTTCGTCGCCCTTCTCCAGGTAGTTGACCAGTTGCAACCGGAGCGTCTCGGTGTGCGCCGTCCAAATGAATGTGTCGCTCTTCTCGTCAATGAGGTTGCGTGTCTTGCCGGAGCTTGCGTCCACTTCAATCACCCGCAAACGCTGATGGCCGCGATCCACCTGTTGATACCTGAAGCGGCTGCCATCCCGACTCCATTGTACGCGCGGCGTCAGCCACTCATGCTCGAAGCGATCCACTTCCGGTTTGGTTTGCGTGCGCCTCGCCACATCAAAAACATTCGGCTCGGACTTGCTGAACTTGTCGCCCGGCAAAGCGTATGGCCGCGATTCCATCGTCGCCCGGCCACCACCGGACGGTGATGAGCGGATCAAATAGACTTCCTTGCGCTCGCCCGGTTCGACGCGCCACGCAATCACCGTCCTTGAATCCGGCGACCACTCTGCGCGGCGATAACCATTCCCTTCCTTGCCGTCGGCGCTGAGTTGAATCTCCTGTCCGTCCTCGCTCTTCACAAAAACATTCTGATCCTTGACGGAAACCGTCCACTTGCCGTCGGGCGAACGATTCGAAGGCTCGCCGCGGCGCTGGCCGGCCGGCGGACGTTCACGCGTCGGTTGCGTTCGTTCGTCGGCAATCACCGCCACGTCGGGCCGGTCAGTGGCCTCGAACACCCCGCGCATTTCGCCGCGCTCATCCACCACCAGCCAGACGTGCCCGCTAAAAGTGTGTTGGGCCTTGCGGCTGTTCGGTTCGATCTTCCCGTAACTCTGCCGCGCGCCCGTTTCGTCCAGCCAGAAAATCTCGACCTCGCGATTCAGGTGATTGTCGAACGTAATCTCCGTCTCCGGCCCGGTGCGCGTTGAAGGGCGCGGCCGCATTCCCGCGGCCAACCCTTCGCCGGCTGCCTCGGCTTTTTCGCCCGCAGATTCCTGAAGCTTTCCGGTTTTGAGATTCAACTGCCAGCTCTTGGCGCGGCCCAGCAACGTCACGCTTTCGCCATCCGCGCCGAACTTGAGTTCCTCCACCGGCAACAGCGCTGCGGTGGCGTCAGCGCCAATCTGCTTCGCCACCGCTTCGTGATCGAACGCCCGTTCGCGTGTCCCTTTCTCCGCATCCACAAGAATGAACTCCTTTGCCCCGCCGCTGAGATCGTTTCGATACCAGAACTTGGTGTTGTTCGCGAACCAGTTGGCATTGACCTGGGATTTGTACATTCCCTCCACCCGCCCGCCAAAGCCACCGCGGCCGCGCCGCTGTTGCTGTTGTTGTTGGGGATTCTCCCGCTGGCGCAGCGCAGGGTCGGACGCTGGAAGGCTGAACCCATCGGTTTCGTCGGTCGCAACATCTTGTGCCAACACCACGGGACGCGCGGAGAGAATCAGCAGCGCGGCTAGCAAGCCGTTCGAGCAGCGTGGTACAGTGGTCTGCTTAGGCGAAAACTCCATTCCTCAGGTTGTGTTGAGGCTCATGGGAGCCGCGCGGTTTGCCGCCGCCCATGCTCGAAATGCACCAAAACCTATCCCGCATCATCCTGGAACTGCAGGGATTGTCCCGGAACTTCGCGCCGATGTCACGGCTCAAGAAAGCGCGCCCGGAAATACTGGAACAGCGGCGCGCTTCGAGGACAGTTCCTGCGACCGTAGGCCCGGGCGGATTCCATCCCGCGCACTTTCTGAATGACGCCGCGCGGAGTGGACGGCAGAATTCGCCCAACTGATCCGACTTTACGGCGCATGAGCACGAATTCAAACCGACGCATAAGAATCATGGACTCGCACACCGGTGGTGAGCCAACCCGCGTTGTGCTGGAAGGCGGCCCGGACCTGGGCAACGGGCCGCTGGATAAACGGCGTGAACAATTCGAGTCGAACTTCGACCGATTCCGCTCGGCCATCGTGAACGAGCCGCGCGGCTCGGATGTAATCGTCGGCGCGTTACTGGTCGAGCCGCTGGACAAGTCATGCGTCTGCGGCGTCATTTTCTTCAACAACGTTGGCTACCTCGGCATGTGCGGGCACGGGACAATCGGCCTCGTCGTCACTCTCGCGCATCTCGGTCGTGTCGAACCCGGCGAGCATCGCATCGAAACGCCCGTCGGTGTCATCACAGCGACGCTGCATCCGACCGGCGAAGTCTCCGTCACCAATGTTCCCAGCTGGCGGGCACAGAAAGATTTCACGGTGGACGCGCCCGGCGTGGGCAAGGTCGCCGGTGACGTGGCGTGGGGTGGCAATTGGTTTTACCTGATCGAAAACCACGGCCAGCAACTTTCCCTGTCGAACGCCGATGGGTTGACCGATTACTGCTGGCGCGTCCGGCAGGCGGTGAATGCGCAAGGCTTTCCAGAGGTGGATCACGTCGAGTTGTTCGGGTTACCAACGGTCGCCGGAGCAAACTCCCGCAACTTCGTCCAGTGTCCCGGCAAAGCTTACGACCGTTCGCCCTGCGGCACCGGCACGAGCGCGAAACTCGCCTGCCTCGCCGCCGACGACAAACTGGCGGAGGGAGAAACATGGGTGCAGGAAAGCATCATTGGAAGCACGTTCACCGGAAAGTTCCGCTGGCTTGACCGCGCAGCGGGAAAAGTCCAACCGATCATCACCGGCACTGCCTTCGTGAATGCCGAAGCAACACTGCTGCTGAACGACAGTGATCCGTTCTGCTGGGGAATTCGCAGCTAACTATGAATGCGCATTTCGCAGTGCGAATCAAAAGTTGGTCTTACGCTCGTCCTCACCCTGACCCTCTCCCCCGGGGAGAGGGAAGAGCAAACTTGCTTTGCCAGAATTCGGAAGGGCGTCGAAGTTCACAACCACAGACGCTTCACCAGCGCGCGGCGAGTGATTCTCCCTCTCCGCTCCCATCGGGAGGGGAGAGGGCCGGCGTGAGGTGAGGGCAGCATGAGCAAACGCGTCGTCATCATCGGTAGCGGTGTGATCGGGCTTTCCACCGCCTACTATTGCGCACAGCGTGGATTCGAGATAACCGTCGTTGACCGCAAACCCGCCAAGCGCGACGGCTGCTCGTTCGGCAACGCCGGAATGATCGTGCCCAGCCATTTCATCCCTCTCGCCGCGCCGGGCATGTTCAAGCTCGCGCTCAAGTGGATGTTTAATCCGGCGTCACCGCTCTACATCAAACCGCGACTCGATGCCGACCTGCTTGATTGGGCACGGAAGTTCTGGCGCGCGGCAACCCCCGAACACGTTCGCCGTTCCGCGCCGTTGATCCGTGATCTCTCGCTCGAAAGCCGAAAGTGCTTCGAAGAACTCGCCGCGTTGCCGGACACGGATTTCGGCCTCGTGAAAAAAGGCCTGATCATGCTTTGCAAGTCCGAGCATGCCCTGCACGAGGAAGGCAAGATGGCGCAACAAGCCCGCGCCCTCGGCATTCCGGCGGAGGTCTTGGACGCGAAGCAAACCGCTGCGCTTGATCCGGGAGCGCGGCTGGACATCGCCGGTGCCGTGCATTTCCCAATGGATTGCCACCTTACCACCGACCGCTTCATGGCGGCGCTGCAATCACAAGTCGAGAAGCTCGGCGTGAAGTTCATTTGGGAAAGCGATGTGCGCGAATGCAAGATCGGATCGCGAAAACCAGGTAGCGGACGTCAGTCCGCTCCAGCTGGATCCGGAGAGAAGTCAGAGCCGACTCACGTCGGTTGCTACAACTCATCGAGCCTTGGCGCAATCGTCACCTCCATGGGTGAGGAAATTGAAGCTGACGAGTTTGTCCTTTGCGGTGGCTCGTGGTCGCCGGAACTGGCGCGCAC
>CAZCZP010000142.1:9179-10347 GCA_964502895.1 uncultured Bifidobacteriaceae bacterium | reverse complement strand
CAAGGGCTTGGGGATTGACGGGGTGCAGCTTTCACGACGACTACTTCCAGCTTAGGATGTTGTCCTTGTTGACTCCGTAAGTGGCGCTGCCGATCGGAGGCGGCGTAGGCCGGGGGTTTGTGTCGGCCTTTTTATCCGGGCCGAAGGACCAAACCATGATCTGACCGTTATGCTCGAATTCGTCGCTCCCGCCTCCTGTCGTAGGATTGGATAATCCATTAAGCCCATTCTGGTTTTCGGACTGAGACACATTCCTTCGAGAATAGAAATAATCGCGGCACCGGTCGTTGTAGTTTGCGTCGAACGATATGACATAAGGGCTCCCCCAAGGGTCGCGAAATTCACCATCCGGTCCAACTCCGGGTAGAGCCACATCACCAACCTTCTTGGCTGTTAGCACTACATGTTTCTGGGGATTCAGCGCATGGTTCTGATTGGGTGTCGGCAGGCCGTTTCCATACGCAACCTCATCCATCAGAACAGCAATCACCGGAGCGTTGAAGCCTACATTGGTTACTCCGGCAATATTCCCCAAGGCGCCCGTCACTCGCGGCAATTCAACCGGTCCAAAGGTAACATCATTCGCTCCGGCCTGAACTCCGGGCACGGTCGGGAATCGGCTGTAAGTGGATTCGTATTGTTTGAGAGCTGCCACGATTCTAACGATGTCAGCCTGGGCTTGCGATATTTGGGCCTTTTTCCTGGCGCCGACAACCGCCGGCAGAATCATCGCCGCCAGAATCGCAATGATGGCAATGACGACGAGCAGTTCAATCAGGGTGAACGCCCGGGAAGAACGCCGCGAACGAGGGAGGGAGTTTTTCATAGCTTTGAACGTTGGGCGACGCGGGCAGCGCCGCGAAGCTTGCGGCTGGCGCGGAAGGGGCTTCCACTCGCGCGCTGATTCGGAAAAAGGCAGCACCACCACGCTCGGCACCCAGGCGCAGTCCTTTTCCCAGGTCACGGGAACCCGATTCCCGTCTGGCGCGCGTGGTTGGAGGGTTGTGGGCATGTTGTCCGGATTGGGTTCAGGGCGTGGCGACAATCAACGGCTGGCTTCGCCAGTTGCTGATGCGGTTGGTCTTGCCGGCAATGATCACGTCCACCCACAGATCGTACGAGCCGGGGTTGTTGGTGGGGTTGGAGGAATTATAGCGCCAAGGGTTCG
>CAZCZP010000142.1:0-9079 GCA_964502895.1 uncultured Bifidobacteriaceae bacterium | reverse complement strand
AGCTGATTGAGCGCGGGTTTGCCCGGATTGTCCGGCGGGTACATGCCCAGTTTTTCCTTGTAGAGATCAATGGCGGATTTGACCTGGTCGAGTTCGGTCTGTGCTTTGTTGATGATCGCGCGCTTCTTGATTCCTGAGACGGCAGGAAAGATGAGCGCCGCCAGGATGCCGATGATCGCAATGACCACCAGCAATTCGATCAGCGTGAATGCGGCTAGTTTGCGACGGGTTGCTTTGGCAATTGTCATAGGTTCTCAGGTCAACGCTCGCGCAGTTCCTGCTCCATGCGTTCGCTCAGCCATTGCTTGATCATGCTCTGGTAATTCAGATACCGCGACCGGGCCAGACGCTTGATGCGCGCCAACATCCGCGGGTCCATGCGCAAAGTGATGGTGACCGATTCCGACGCCTCGCTGCTGCTGGCCACGGCCGATTCCATCAGCCGCAGGTCGGGGCGGTTCTCCGCCCAGAAGTCCGCCTCCGCTTCTTCGCTGTCGAAGATCGGCACGTCTTCCCAATTGGCGATTGAACGCATACTCAATTTCCGATGCTGGTCGGCCTGTTTTCACTAGGACAGTGTCTGGTCCATCTTCCGCTGATAGAAAAACCTTTCCTCGGGTTGAAAGGGGCGGGCATGAATGACCCGGACCTGCTTGCCGTTGGTGCGATAAACACTGAAAACCCCAGTGCCGCCCGCGGACATCCCGAGATTGAAGAACCGGGCCTGAACCGAAAACCTCCGCGAGTCCGGCAACATCCGGATCGCAAACGGGTCCTCAAAGGATTCTTCTATCTCTTGCTGAGTCAAAGAACTGTCCAAATCAAACGGCGGATTGTTCCAATCGAACTCCATTTCGAGCTAATTGTAAATAATACGCCCATGCAATGTCGTTACAATGTATTTACGCATGGAGGCCAAAACTGTCAACCGGAATCTTTCGCCAATAAGAAACATGGCCACCAACGGCGGTTGGTGGCCATAAAAGCAGGGCCGACGGTTAATCGTCGCCGCCGCCCTTGCCACCGCCGGAGTCGCCGACTTTGTTCATCAAATCAATCAACGGCAGGAACATGGCGATGACGATACTGCCGACGATTACCGCGAGGAAAATAATCATGATCGGTTCGAGCAAGGAAGTCATGGCCGCCACGGCGTTGTCCACTTCCTCGTCGTAATTGTCCGCAATCTTGAGCAACATTTCCGGCAGTGCGCCGGTTTGTTCACCGACGTCAACCATGCTGATCACCATGGGAGGGAACACGCCGGACGCTTCGAGGGGAGCGGTGATCGTTTCACCTTCCTTGACACTTTCATGCACCGCGCCAACGGCGTTGCTGACGATGACATTGCCGGCCGTTTCCTTCACGATCGTCAAGGCCTGGAGGATCGGCACGCCGCTGCTCACCAGTGTGCCGAGCGTGCGGGTGAATCGTGAAATGGCAACCTTGCTCACGACGGGGCCAATGACCGGCATCTTCAGTTTGAATTTGTCCCACACGTGACGGCCGAACTTGGTCCGAATGAAGATCAAGAAAAGCACCACAAACACGGCCAAGCCGCCCATCGTCATCAAGATGTTGTTCTTGACCATATCGCTGATGCCCATGACGAGGCGGGTGAAAGCAGGCAGTTGCGCGCCTTCAATCATGTTCTCGAAGACAGCCTTGAACTGCGGAACGACCTTAACCATCAGCAGAATCAAAATGGCCGTGGCCACGATCAAGACGGCCACGGGATAAAACATCGCCGCGATGACCTTGCCTTTGATCTTTTGCGCCTTCTCCATGAATTCCGCGAGACGCGTGAGCACCACCTCCAATACACCGCCCAGTTCACCGGCCTTGACCATGTTCACGAACAACCGGTTGAAAACTCTCGGGTGCTGCGCGAGCGACTCGGAAAACGTGCTGCCGCCTTCAATCGCCAGGGACAAATCGCCGATGACGGATTTCAAAGTCGGGTTCTTTTCCTGCTTCTCCAGCACCCGCAGACCGCGCAGCAACGGCAGGCCGGCATCCACAAGCGTCGCCAATTGCCGGGTAAAAGTTGTGAGGACCTTGGACTTAACTTTGCCGCCCAGACCGGGAATCTTGATGTTGATGTTCATCCCGCCGCTCTTTTTCTTGGCTCCGGGCTTGCCGACGGGCGCGGCCTTCTTGTCCCCCTTTTCCTTCGCCTTGTCCACCTCGACGATCTTTGTCGGGAACAACTGCATTTCCTTGACGCGATTGATCGCCTCGTTCTGGCTGGCGACTTCGAGAGTACCCTTGACCTCCTTGCCCTTCTGGTCCATCGCCACGTAATTGAATTTCGGCATAACCGGTCCTTTGCTCAGGTATATTTTACGACTTCTTCAATAGTTGTATCACCCTCGAAGATGCTGCGCAAGCCATCCTCCCGAAGCGTGACCATTCCAAGCTCAACAGCTTTCTGCCGCAACACCACCGTCGGCGCGCGCTCGGTAATCAACGCGCGAATCGTGTCGTTGACGACCAGCAATTCAAAGATGCCTTTGCGCCCCTTGTAACCCGTGTCGTTGCAGGTCGAGCAACCGCGTCCGTAATAAAAAACTTTGTCACCCAGGTCGTGAGGCGAAAGATTGAGCAACGCCAGTTGCGCCTCGGTGGGCTCGAATGGAGTGCGGCAATTCTTGCAGACGCTTCGCACCAACCGTTGTCCGAGAACCGCCATGAGCGTTGAAGAAATCAGGAACGGCTCGGTGCCCATGTCAATCAAGCGCGTCACCGCGCCGGGCGCATCGTTTGTGTGCAGCGTGCTCAGCACCAAGTGACCCGTCAGTGAAGCCTGAATGGCGATTTGCGCCGTTTCCAAGTCGCGCATTTCACCCACCATGATGATGTCCGGGTCCTGGCGCAAAAACGAGCGCAAGGCCTTGCCGAAGGTCAGCCCGACTCCTTCATTGATCGCCACCTGCATGATGCCTTCGATGTCGTATTCGACCGGGTCCTCGGCCGTCAGCAGTTTGGAATCAATCGCATTCACGCGCCGGAGAGCCGAGTAAAGCGTGGTGGTCTTTCCGCACCCGGTCGGGCCGGTCACGACAAAAATTCCGTTGGGCCGCTGAATCGCCTCCGTAGTGTAATCGTAAACGTATTTTGGAAAACCGAGGGACTCCAGCTCAAGGTTCACCGCCGAACGATCCAACACGCGCAACACGACCGATTCGCCGAACTGGGTCGGTAGCGTCGAAACGCGCAAATCAACCTGCCGCGATCCCAGCTTGAAATTGATGCGTCCGTCCTGGGGCAATCGGCGCTCGGAAATATTCAAATTCGCCATGACCTTGATGCGCGACACCACCGGCAGGGCCAGATGCTTGGGCGGAGGGGACATTTCGTAAAGCGCGCCGTCCACGCGGTAGCGGATGCGGAATTCGTCCTCGAACGGCTCGAAATGAATGTCGCTCGCGCGGTCCTGCACCGCCTGGAAAATGACGAGGTTCACAAATCGAACGATGGGAGCTTCATTGGCCAGGCCGGCGACGGCCGCTTCGTCGTCCATTTCCGCCGCGACCGTGACCTCCTTGGCAATTTCTTCGTCCGCCCCGAGTTCTTTCAAAATCGCGGCGACGTCGCCGCTGGCTTCGGCGCCGTAATATTTTTCAATCGCGCTCTCAATCTCCGCCGGGTTTGCCACCACCACTTGAACATCCTTCTTGACGACGAAAGCCACTTCATCCACGCGAGCGGGGTCCAGCGGGTCCTCAAACGCCACGCGCAACGTGCCGTTGTTCAATTCCACAGGAATACACCGGTAAGTCCGCGCCGTGTTGGCCGGCACGGCCCCCAGCACGTCCTGGGGCAATTCGAGGCTTCGCAACGAAACCACCTCCGTAGCCAGATGATTCGCCATGGCCTGCAGAATGGAATCCAGGTCCAGAATGCCGAAGTCCTGGAGAATCTGAAACGGCGCCGTGCCACTGCGTTTGATTTCCGCGGTGACTTCCTCGTACTGCAAATCGTCAATCAGGCCCTGCGCTTTGATCAGCGACAACAACGGGCTGGAAATTTCTTCGGCCATATTGGGATTTGCTTACTTCTTTTCTTCGACAGCGGCCTCGGTTTCGATGCCGACGGCCTGGGCCAGTTCCACTTCCTGCAGTTTTTGCTGGATCGTCACCGGGTCTTGCGACTTGGTAATCACCTCTTCGCGCGCGATCATGCCGGCCAGGTATTTTTCAAGAAGGAATCCGTCCAGCGTCACCATGCCGTGCTTTGCGCCCGTCTGAATGTCCGACTGAATGCGGAACGTTTTGTTGTCGCGAATCAGCGCCGCGATGGACGGCGTGTTGACCATGATTTCGAAAACCGCCACGCGACCGGGTTTGTCAATGCGCGGAATCAGCAATTGCGAAATGACCGCTTGCAACACCGTGGAAAGCTGGATGCGGATTTGCTCCTGCTGGTTGGTGGGAAACGCGTTGACAATACGGTCAATCGTCTTGGCCGCGCCGGTCGTGTGCAACGTTCCGAAAACCAGGTGGCCCGTTTCCGCCGCGGTGATGGCCGCGTCAATGGTTTCCAGGTCGCGCATTTCACCCACCAGCACCACGTCCGGGTCCTGGCGCAGCGCCCGCCGCAGCGCCTCGGCAAAATTCGGCACGTCCACCCCGATCTCGCGCTGTGTCACCAGCGCCTTCTTGTGCTTGTGATAATACTCGATGGGATCTTCGATCGTGATGATGTGCGCCTCATCCCGCTCCTCATTGATGATGTTGATCATCGAAGCCAGCGTGGTGGTCTTGCCCGAGCCGGTCGGCCCGGTGACCAGGCAAAGCCCGCGCGGTTTGTAGAGCAATTCCTTGGCCGACGGTGGAATGCCGATTTGCTCGAAGGTCAGCAGCTTGCTCGGAATCTGCCGAAGCACGATGCCGAAATTGCCCTTCTCCTTGAACACGCTGACCCGGAACCGCGCCATCTCGCCAAACGCAAAGCCGAAATCCGCGCCGCCGCGTTCGCGCACGTGCTGAATGTGGTCCTCCGACGTGATGCTGCGCATCAGTTCCTCGGTATCTTCAGGCGCCAGCACCGGACCTTCAACCCGGTGAAGGATGCCGTGAACCCGGATTGTCGGCGGTGTGCCCACGCGAACATGAAGGTCGGACGCGCCCTCGGACACAACCAACTGCAACAAATCGGACATTGAATATGACATGCTTAAATCTCCCGCTCAGGTTCGCGTTCGGAATTTAATTTCACCCAGGTCATGTTCAGGCTTCATCACCCACCGTGGCTCGGATTACTTCATCCGCAGTGGTAAGTCCGGCCAGGACCTTGCGCACTCCATCCTCACGCAACGTGCGCATACCCATCTCCCGCGCGCGTGCGCGCAGCACCGATGACGGCACTTTTTCGTAAATCAATTTCCGCGCGTCATCGTCAATGACGAAGACCTCAAAAATGCCGAAGCGCCCGCGGCAGCCGGTGTTCGAGCAATCCGCGCAACCCTTCCCCTTTTGGAAGGAAGCACTCCGGGCCGCTTCCGCGTCTATCCCCAGGGCGCGCAATTCCGCCTCCGTCGGCGCATAAGGCGCGCCGCATTTCTTGCAGACCTTGCGCACCAGCCGTTGTGCCATCAGGCAGCGCGTGGACGAGGCCACGAGGAATGGCTTGACCCCGATGTCAATGAGGCGCGTGACCGCGCTGGGCGCATCATTCGTGTGCAAAGTCGAGAATACCAAGTGACCGGTCAGCGACGCGTTGATGGCGATGGAAGCCGTTTCCAGGTCGCGAATTTCCCCAATCATGATGACGTTTGGCGCCTGGCGAAGAATCGAGCGCAACGCCGCCGAAAAGGACAGCCCCACGATTTCGTTGACCTGAACCTGGTTGATGCCCGCCAGAATATATTCCACCGGGTCTTCCACCGTGATGATCTTGCGATCGGGCCGGTTGATAAAGTGCAGGCAGGAGTAGAGCGTCGTCGTTTTGCCGGAGCCGGTCGGGCCGGTGACCAACAGAATTCCGTCCGGCAAACCGATGACCCGCTCGAACGTTTGTTGATCGTCCGTGAAAAATCCCAGTTCGCCCAGGCCCAGCCGCAATCCTTCCTTGTCCAGAATACGCATGACGATGGATTCGCCATGGTTGGTCGGCAGACACGAGACGCGCAGATCAATCAGCTTCGTGCCCACCGAAGTCTGAATACGGCCGTCCTGCGGAATCCGGTGTTCCGCGATGGACATGTTCGATTGAATCTTCAACCGCGCGATGATGGACGCTTGCAGCCGTTTCGGCGGACCTTTGATCTCGTGCAACATGCCGTCAATGCGGTAGCGCAAACGAAACCGCTTCGGCAACGGCTCAAGGTGAATGTCCGACGCCCGCATCTTGAAGGCGTCAATGATGATCTGGTTAACCAACCGAATCAAAGGCGCGTCGGCTTCGACCGTGCCGCCGTCCGCCGGCCCGCCAAGTTCCGCCGGCATGGCAATTTCGACTTCACCCTTGGTGATGTCCTGAATCATCTGATCCACGACTGTCGCGTCCCGGCCCCGATAATACTTGCCCAGCGCCGCCTCGATGTCCGCCTCGGAGGCCACCTGCAAAACAATTTCCGCATGCAACAAATGTTGCAGCGAATCAATCGTCGCCAGGTCGGAGGGATCGGCAATCGCCACCGTCAACGTGTTCTCGTGTTTGTAAACGGGAATGACGCGATATTTTTTTGCGATGTTGCGCGGGACGGACGAGATGACATCGTCGGCGATTTGCATCGCGCTGAGATTAACCACCTCCGCGCCAAAATGCGCCGCCTTGGCCTGGGTGACATCTTCGGCGCGGACCAGCTTGTTGGCCACCATGTAATCCACCACCCCGACTCCGGAAGATTCCGCTTCCCCTCGCGCTTGTGCAACCTGGTCCGGGGACGTGAACCCGAGGTCCACCAGCATGTCTAGTAGATAGTCGTCTTTTTCAGCCACAAAATCGGTCTGGTTTGACTCACACGATTCGCCGTGGAATGTGCGGCACAGAGTAGTCCTCGCAAACCGCGCATGTCAATGCGGAGTCTTTTTTCAATCCCGTTCCACTCCCACTCCCTCTCGCTCTTGATCTCACTCTCACTCCTCTCACTCTTAAATCTTACTCCTACTCTCCCCCGTTTCTCTCCGCGCCCGGTTCATCCGGAGTTAAAGACAAATCCTGACGTGTTGTCTCACGCAAAATACGCAAAAACTACCCTGCCGCTTCCAAATTCTTCCGTGGTCGGATCAGCAGCACCAGCAGCACCGACAACAGCGCCACTCCGGCAAAAGCCCCAAAGATGACGTTCAACGGCACGTGCCGATCACGGAGCGCACCGAAGCCCCAGTCGCCGAACCCGCCGCAACTGATGCTCACCAGATTCATGATGCCGTAACCCGTCGCGCGCCATTCCGGCCGCACGATCTGGCAGAGGATCGGCATGTTGTTGCAGTCAAAAAATCCCCAGCCGATCCCGAAGATGACCAAACCGATTACGGCGACGGACAGTGTGCCGGCGTTTCCCACGCTGAACAGCGCGGGCAGAAACAGCGACATGCCGATGGCGCTGGTGAAGATTCTTCCGCGCGACGTATGCCGCATCCAACGATCTGCCAGCACTCCGCCAACGACCGCGCCAACCAAGGAAGCGATTTGCACATACACGATGGCTTTGACTCCCGCCTTGCCCTGGCCGAGGCCAAATTTTTCCCGCAAAATGTCCGGCATCCAATCCCGCACCACCCAGCCCGCGATGGCGGGCAGCGTAAAATACAACACGAGCAGAATGAAATCTCGATTGGTGAGCAACTCGCGAAAACCTCCGCGAGCGCTGGCAACATTTGCGCTGGCGTCAGTCACTGATCTCACCGGATTGCGCAAAGCCGCCAGCAACGGCAATGCGTAAATCACCCCGATCATGCCGCACGTTGTGAACGCCCAGCGCCACCCGTGGTCCGGGGAATCCGCTGCGTATCCCGCAAAACCGCCGAGAATCTGACCGATGTAGATTCCCACCTGATGCGTGCCTATCGCGCGCGACCGCGTCAGCCCCGGATGATAATCGGCAATCAACGCCAGGGCCGCCGGGATATAACACGCCTCGCTGATACCCATCGCCGCCCGGGCGGTCATCAGTTCGTTGAAACTCGTGACGTGTCCCGTCCACCACGTCACGCAGGACCAGACAAACAGACTCGCAAAAATCACGTGACGCCGGCTGAACCGATCGGCGATCCATCCGCCAAACGGACTCAGCAACGCGTAAGTCCATTTGAAGCAACCCAGCACAAGTCCCCAGTCTTCCTTGTTCGCAATGCTCGGAATGTCGCCCACCATGGACGACTTCATCGTAGCAAGCATCTGCCGGTCGAGATAATTGAGCAGCGCCACCGGGACCAGCAGCGCAACCACCAGCCACGCGTATCGGCCGGGATGTGAAGTCGGGTTCATGCGCGCCGAAACCTAATCAGCGCGACCCGTGTTGAACAGCCCAGACTTCCGGCGAGCGCACACCGGGCCGCACTTCGCCGCTCGGGATCACCGCCAGGTCCTGCCATTTCACCGCTGGAACCGTCGCTCGTGAGAGTGGCGATTCGCCCAACTGCGTCCACTGATTAGCGCGCGGGTCGTAGGCCAACACATTTTTTGAGAAACCGGGATGAGCGGAATGTGGCTCGAAAGGGAAAACAGGATTCCTCCGAGCCGGCGAATAAAAAAAATTTGGGGGCGCCTTCTCGAATCAAACAACCAGTTCGCGTTTGACCTCAGTAAATTTCTCGACGGCGAACGCCAGGTCCGCCCGCGTGTGCGCGGCGGAAATCTGTGTTCTGATCCGCGCCTTGCCCTGCGGCACGACCGGGTAACTGAACGCGATCACATAAACGCCTTTGGCCAGCATTCGCTCGGCGAACTTCACGGCGAGTGCCGCGTCGCCGAACATGATGGGCACGATCGGATGTTCGCCCGGCAGAATTTTGAAGCCGGCCTTTGTCATCCATTCGCGGAAGTAACAAGTGTTGGCTTCGAGGCGGTCGCGCAACTCCGTGGAGCGCGTCAGAATCTCCAGAGATTTCAGCGTCCCGGCCACGATGCT
>CAZCZP010000141.1:0-10379 GCA_964502895.1 uncultured Bifidobacteriaceae bacterium | reverse complement strand
CCGACCACGCACGACAAACCGGTTTTTGTTGAGGAAGGCGTGACACATTATTGCGTGGCGAACATGCCCGGTGCTTACGCGCGCACGGCCACACAGGCGCTCACCAACGTCACGTATCGCTATGTCGAAACGCTGGCGGATCACGGCTTGGCCGAAGCGTGCCAGCGGCACCCGGCGTTGCTCGGCGGCATCAACGTGATGAACGGCAAACTCACGCACAAGGCCGTGGCCGAAGCGCACGGGATGGAATGGCAACCGCCGAAGCCGGCCGGATGATTCTCTGGTAAGTCTTCGGAAATGTGTTTGACCGCTCTGATCGAAACACAATCCATTCTGCCAGACCCTGGAATTTCTCCGGCTTCGATCATTGGATGTTGGTGCTTGGAGTTTCGCCGCATCACGGTACAAATTGTCTTGTGAGCCACGATCTATTTCCCTCGGGTCCCTGGACGGGTTTCTACAACTACACCCCGCAGGACAAGCACCGCATGAGCCTGGACCTCTCCTTCGCCGGCGGCAAAATGAGCGGCGATGGCAGTGACGACGTCGGCTGTTTCATCCTCCGCGGCCAATACGACACGCACTCTCTGGAATGTTGGTGGACGAAAACCTATGTCGGCGCTCACGACGTGTTCTATCGCGGCTTTCGCGAAGGCAAAGGCATTTGGGGCACATGGGAAATCACGGTGCATGATCGCGGCGGATTTCACATCTGGCCGAGGCGAACCGGCGAAAGCGAGGCGGAAACTGCGTCCGCAGAAAAAGCAGGGCCGGTTGAAGCCGCTATTGCCGCTCACTGAATGGCTTCAACGCATCGCATCCAAAAAAACTGGAAGTCGAAGCTCAAAGCCGCGGTGCCTTTCGGTTTGGGCCAGGCCAAGCCCAAACATTTTCGCGACATGGCCGCCGTCGCCTGGCGGAATCGCGACAACCTCGGTTACGCGTGGAAAGTTCTCAGCCGCGGCATATGCGACGGTTGCGCGCTCGGCGTGGCGGGCTTCTACGACTGGACGATTGACAGCGTTCATCTCTGCATGACGCGCTTGAATCTGCTCCGGTTGAATACGATGCCGGAGTTGGACGTGGCTTTGCTCTCTGACGTCGCGAAGCTAAAATCACTTTCCAACGCTCAACTCCGCGAGTTGGGTCGCCTGCCGTATCCAATGTTGCGTGAAAAAAATGAGCCTGGCTTTCGCCGCGTTTCGTGGAATGAAGCCATCGCGCGCATCGCAAAAAAAATTCGGGCCTCGAACCCGCGACGCATTGCCTTTTACGTCACGTCACGCGGGGTGACCAACGAGGTTTATTACATGGCGCAGAAGGTCGCGCGCTTTCTGGGCACGAACAACGTGGACAACGCTGCGCGCATCTGTCATTCGCCTAGCACGGCGGCGATGAAACACGCGCTCGGCGTCGCCGCCACGACGTGCAGCTACAAGGATTGGTACGGCACGGACCTGGTGATTTTCTTTGGCTCCAATCCGGCCAACGACCAGCCCGTCGCCACCAAATATCTGCACGAGGCAAAAGCGCTCGGGACAAAAGTCGTGATGGTGAATCCGTATCGCGAGCCGGGCATGGAGCGATACTGGGTGCCGTCTTCGCTTTCCAGCGCGGTCTTCGGGTCGGACATCGCGGATTATTGGTTTCCGGTTTCCACCGGCGGCGACATCGCGTTCCTGGGCGGCGTGTTGAAAATTCTGATCGAGCAAGGTTGGGTGGACGAAAACTTTGTCCGTAACCACGCCGCAGGTTTCGACGAATTGAAATCCGCGATCGCGAACTGGCCCATCGCTGAACTTGAGGAACGTTCCGGCTTGAGCCGGGATGCAATGCGCGAATTCGCTGAATTGATTCGCGACGCAAAGACCGGCGTGCTCGTCTGGAGCATGGGCATCACGCAACACGCGACCGGTGGCGACGCGGTTTCCATGATCCTCAATCTCGGCCTCCTGCGCGGCTGGGTGGGCCGCGACAAGTGCGGGTTGATGCCGATTCGCGGCCACTCCTCTGTGCAAGGTGGCGCCGAGATGGGCGCTTACGCGACCGCGTTTCCCGGCGGCAAACCGATCAATCCCGAGAACGCGGCGAAGCTGGCGGAGCAATACGGCTTTGCCGTGCCCGACTGGGCCGGCTTGAGCGCGCCCGAAATGGTCGAGGCGGCGGCGCGCGGAGAGTTGGACTTGTTCTACTGCCTGGGGGGAAATTTTCTGCGCACGCTCCCCGAGCCGGATTATGTCGCGCGGGCGCTGGCGAATGTGCCCATGCGCGTGCATCAGGACATCATTCTCACGGACCAGATGTTCATTGAGGCGAAAGAGGAAGTGATTTTGCTCCCGGCGAAAACTCGTTACGAGCAGGACGACGGCGGCATTGAGACGACGACTGAGCGGCGCATTGCTTTCAGCCCGGAGATTCCGCGCCAGGTTGGCGAGGCGCGCGCGGAATGGAAAATCCTGCGCGAACTCGCGGAGGCGGTTTTTCCCGAGCGAGAAAATCTGTTGGGCTGCGGGACCGGCTGGAAAATGCGCGAAGAAATTGCGCGGGTCGTGCCGTTTTACGACGGCATTCAGAACCTGAAGAACACTGGCGATGCGGTGCAATACGGCGGGCCGCACCTGTGCGCGGATTGGAAATTTCCCACGCTGGATGGCAAGGCGCACTTTCGAGTGGTGGAGTTGCCCCACACCCCGTCCCTCTCCCCATCCGATGGGGAGAGGGTGGCCGACAGGCCGGGTGAGGGGAAGTTCATCGTCTCCACCCGCCGTGGCAAGCAGTTCAACTCGTTGGTCTATGCAGAAATTGATCCCATCAACGGCGCGCCGCGCGATGCGGTGTTGATGAATGCCGAGGACGCAGCGAGCTTGCACCTGATGCATAGGGATCGCATCGCGTTGGTGAACGACATCGGGCGCTACGAAGGCCGCGTGTTTCTCGCGCCGATTGCGCGGAGCAACCTGCAAATTCACTGGCCGGAGGGCAACGTGATTATCCGGCGCGGCGTCGTGGACAAGGCGGGTGGCGTGCCGGATTACAACGCGCGTGTGACAGTGGAGAAAATCTTATGAGCCGTACGGGAGCGCAAAGAAAGAACGCGCGGTTTGGAGTGCGTCGGGAAGTGAAGCGCCACGCCGCTTTTCCCCATGTCGAGCCTGATCCAAAAGCGGTGTCGTCGCTGCGCTCTGTCACCGCAGTCCAAGGTCCAAGTGCAGAGGGAGCGGTTGCGCAGTTGGAAGTGTCGAGAGTCAACCTGCACGCCAGGCCGAGTTCCCGAAGTGATTCACTCGCGGTCGAAGAACCGTTGGAAATTCGCGTGCATGGACGAAGTGTTGCGGTGACGATGCGCACGCCGGGGTACGACCGCGAACTAGCCGCAGGATTTTTGCTGACCGAGGGAATTATTCGTGAACGCAAGGATCTGATTGAAATCCTGCATTGCCGCGCCGCCGCCGCGCCCGACAACACGCTCAATGTCTTTCTCGCGCCTTCGGTCAAAGTGGATTTCGCGCAACTCACGCGCCACGTGTTTGCCACGTCGAGTTGCGGACTGTGCGGCAAGGCCTCCATCGAATCGGTGCATCAGCATTTTCCGCCGGTGAAGTCGAAGCTCAAGGTTCCGGCGCGAATACTGGCACAACTGCCGGCGCTCATGCGCGACGCGCAACAAACGTTCGAGCGGACGGGCGGCTTGCACGCCGCCGCTGTATTCGACGCGAAAGGTGAATTGATCGTTTTGCGCGAAGACGTTGGTCGGCACAACGCGGTGGACAAGGTTTTGGGTTTTGGCTTTCTGGAAAGGAAGTTTCCTTTCGACGCACACATCCTGCTGGTAAGCGGACGAGCCTCATTTGAAATCATGCAAAAGGCTTTGGCGGCAAGGATTCCTGTTATCTGCGCCGTGTCCGCGCCATCGTCACTGGCGGTGGACTTCGCGCGCGAAAGCAACCAAACACTGGTGGGTTTCTTGCGGGGCGAAACGATGAACATTTACGCGGGCGCGGAACGAATCCGCTCGCGGTGATCCACGCAACCTTACGGCGAACTGGCGCGGTAGAATCGTTCCCGTACGCCGTCGAGCAGCGCGTCGGTGAATTCGATGGTGCCGGCTGGATTCGCAAGATTCGTCAGGACGACCCAATCCGTCAGATTTGTTGAAGTGTGGATGGTGATGCTCTGGCCCGATTCTCCACTCAATACCAGCCGCAGGCTTTGCCCCGGCTCCAGTGTGATGAGTTCAAACTTGAGTGGCTGCAGCGGTAAAACGGTGAGCAGCGCATTGGCGCTGGCGACGCTGCCGGCGACATTCGTTACAACGACGGAATAATTTCCCGCATCACTCGCTTGCACCGATGAACGGAGCAAAGTGGTGGAGGTCGCGCCTGCAATGTTCGTTCCGTTGAAGCGCCATTGATAAGCCAGGGGAGCCGTACCGCCCGCAGTTACCGTGAACGTCACGTTCGATCCTGATTTGACTGCCAGACCGAGCGGTTGAGCGGTGATGAATGGCGGCGCGTTGGTTGCGAATCGCTCGACGCGCACGTTGTCGAACAGGCCGAAACTCAAATTTGTGTTGTCTGTGAGCGAGGCGAATGAATCCCAATAACCGATGAAAATGTTGTTGGCTGTGAACGTGGCGTTGTTGATCGTGGCGATTCTCAACCCGTCAATGAGCCACTCGACCGTATTGCCTTGCTTGTTGATGACGACATCGCGCCACATGAAACCGACGGTTCCCGCCGCCAGCCCGCCGGTTTGCTGCGGATAATTCGATTGCTGCAAAGCCGGTGCCGTTTGCCCGCCGGGGAATGTCCCCGCGTAGTAACTGTTCCCATTGCCGCGCGCATCGCTCGCCGTGCCCGCCGCGTAGATTCCCGAAGCTGCCGCGTGGAAAGTCGTGCCGCTGAACGCGCCAAAATCATTCAGAGAAGTTGTGGAGGTGTCGGAGGCCTGACCCTCGCCGTCCACCGCGAACCAGTGTCCGTCCGCCGTGCTGCCCGCGCCCGTCCATTGCGCGCGATTGCCCGCCGTGCCGACGCCGGACGTGCCGTGTTGTGTTGAGCCATTTCCGCCAGCGGGGAAAGGACCGTTGGCGTTGATCCAAAGATCGAAACGCAATCGGAAATCTCCGGTGAAACTCTGGCTCGCCGGCGAGATGCTGATGGCCGCGGGCACGCCCGCCGTCAAGTTGGCTTCAAATTTTACGGCGCGCGTCGTGCCGTTGGTGGCGTTGGGCGCGGAGACGATTCCATCGGGTGCGTGGTTGTAGTTAAACGTCACGCGCGTGTCCGCCGAAGAACTGTTGACTGTCCAGCTTCCGGCGGTGTTCACGTCGAAATTGTCGAGCCAGGCAATCTGCGATTCAGGTGGCAGCGTCACGGTCAGCAACGCAACCTGGCTCGTGACGTGGCCGTAGGCATTGGTGACGATGACGTCGTAAAAACCGGAGTGGGCGAATTGCGCGCTCGCCCGAATAACACTCGCGAGCGTCGCGCCGGGAAGGTCTGCGCCGTTGAAGCGCCATTGATAACTCAGTGGCGGTGTGCCTGAAGCCGCCACGGTCAGTGTGGCGTTCGAGCCGATCACGACTGATTGGTTTTGTGGCGGCGTGAGGATCGTGGGCGGTTGGTTCGTCGCGGGTGGAACGTTCAGGAAATTCAGCACGTCGCTCATGTATTGAATACGGCGAGTGGCGTCGGCAATCGTTTCAAACGGAAAGCCGAACAGCACCACGCGCCCTCCGCCTGCCGAGCCGTCATATTGAATGGCCGCCGCGCCGCCCGTGCCGCCGGAATAATTCAATGCCGCCGCAGCGCCGGACCCGAACGGCGTGAGCACATCCGGTGTCTGGACCCAGTAAATGCCGCGCGTGCCGTTGTCCACGATTGCGCTGGCGCGCCCGGCGAAAATTCCGCCGCCAACCGCGACGGCCGTGTAACTGGCGGAATTGTCATTCGCATACGTCGCGTGCAATTGATTGCGGAGAAAATTCCGGTCCGCAGTCGTTGGTCCGGACGGACGATCCAGGTCGTTCGCAATGTCCGCGCCGGAGGCGAACAGATTTCCGCCGGCGGCCAAATAGCTCGCGAGCCGGCTTTGCTCGGCGCTGGTGAATGTTTCCTCGCCGATGGATTCATTTCCGCAGGCCCAGACGACGATGGAATAATTCGCCAGCGTCACTTGATTGTTGATGATCGCCTCGTTCTGACAGGAATCGAACGCCCAGCCCGCAGCGGCAATTGCTTTGCCATGCGGAACGACGTGATCGAATCCGTTGACCCAGCGTTGGAATACACGCTCGATGGCGCCGCTGTTGCCGGGTGGATCCCAGTTCTGTCGCGCAACGTCCTGCCGGAGATTTGTTGTGCGATCAAACTTGTCGAAGCCATTTACGACCAGCACGCGCGGCGCGCCGACGGCCGGAGCAGCACGACAACCCACGACTTCCGACGGCATGGATTCCCCGCCGGCATTCGACGCAGAAACCCGGAAATAAAAATTTGTGTCCGGCGGCAGGCTCGTGATGGTGAAGCTCGTGACGTTGCCGACGGAAATGGGATTCCCGAAGCCATAACCGTTGGTGGACTGGTAAATGATGTAGTTGGTCGGATTCTGGCTGCCGCCCAGCGACACGGGCGGTGTCCAGGACAGCGTAACGTGGCCATTGGTGTTCGCGGCGATGGCACGGACATTTGTCGGCGGCTCGGGAAGAAACGCGAGCGGCGGCGGATTGGTTGTGTCAACTTGATTCAGGAATTTGACGACCGCGTGGAGCGCGGCTTTGCCGACGGCCGAACGCGCTTTCGGGTCGCGCATCAACGCGGCGTCGCTGGCGTCATCGTGAAACGCCACTTCGATGATCGTCGCGTCCATTTCATCGTTGAAGTAAGTGCTGGTGATTTCGCCGTAGCCGCCGGTGAAAGTGTGGCTGGTGCGCGTGGACCACGGAAATTCCAAGGGCGGCGATCCGTACGCGCGCAGGTCTTCGTTGACCTCTTGACCCGCGATTTGAGCGAGCAAAGGCTGGTTCGGCGTCGCCGTGCCGGTAATCAAACCGACGGCGCCGCGTCCGCCTCCGGCGTTCGAATGGAAACTGATGTGGATGCGATCAAAAAAATCTCCTCCCTCTTGCCGGTTCATCTCGGCGGAGACTTTCCCCGGCGCAGACCAACTGTCCTGTTCATCGTCGCCCGACCCGTCGTAGAGCGCTGTTGACTGACCTTGCCCGAGATTGGCCCTCACCCAGTAACGCATGTTCTCGTCTTCACGCGGATAATCGGACACGCCGCCGCCCTGGTCCACGCTGCCCATGCCGTTGCCGAAGCGGATGGCGTCGGCAATAATCACGCTCCCTGCGGGCGTTCCGCGCAGGTTGCTGATGATGACTGAACCAATGGCCGTGTTCGCACCAGCGCTGAAATAATATTCGCCGAGATAAACCCAGCCGTTGCCCACCATGTGATGCGGAACGCGAATCTGAGTTTCTCCGCCGGTATGGCGGATTCGGTAAAGCTGGTCGCCGCGATCCGAACCATGTCGCGTCCAGCAATAAACCGGATAGTAACCGGCAACTGGAATCGTTGGTGTGTAAGTGACGGTGGCCGTTTCCATAGTCGCGAAAGACGCGAACCGGTACGGAACATCGCCCGCATTGCCCCAGAAAATCGTTTGCGTGCTGTCACTCCACGAACCGGCATACGTCACCGCCGCGTCGTCGTTGTCGAGAATGATCTCGTTCGTTTGATGCCCGAGCGGCCGCAGCGAAACAACCGTGGCGCCGGCGTTGAAGCAATAAGTCGCGAAGAAATTCAACTGATCAAGATTGCCGTAATCTTCGTTCATCTGCTGGCCGACGCCGCGTTGCAACCGCCAGGGTGGAGTGAAATCTGGATCGTGCGTCCAACCATGGCCGCTGTTCATGAAAACAATTTTGCCCGAGAGCACGCCCTGCCGTTGTTGTGCAGACGGTGCGGTGTTCCCAAAAGCGTTCGCGACAAGCGGCCCGAAAAATTGTGAGGGTGCGCCAACGGCCTCGGCGCAATCGGGCGAAAGGATGGCGCTCATGTCGGGTTCGTCATCTGGGAAGAAGCGATTTTCGTATTGCAAGTCCAGTGGTGTCATGTCCGGAGCTTCAATCCTCTGAGTTGCGCGCGCGCAGAACGGAACGAACAGGACCGCCGGGAGCAGGACGTTGAGGATACGACTCATGAAGTTCTTGAACTCGCTTGCGTTGCTTCTTCGGGCTGAAACTTACCCGAATTACAGGCTTTCTCAAGCCTTTGCTCTCTTTCGACCGAGCATTTCGCTTTCGTCACCGATGCCGACCTGTTACAACCCGCCCATGCCTGCGAAGCTGACACTGGGATTTCTCGGCACAGGAAAAATGGCCACCGCGCTGGCCAAAGGATTTGTTAGCGCGGGCCTGGTCACGCCGAAACAGGTTTTTGGCAGTGATCCAGTTGCCGCCGCGCGCGCCGCATTCGGCAAGGAAACTGGCGCGCACATCGTGGTTGGCAACACCAAGGTCGTCGAAAACGCCAGCGTGCTCGTACTGGCGGTCAAACCCGACCAGACGGGCGCTGTGCTCGAGGAAATCCGCGCCGGGTTCACGCCGCGGCATCTCTTGATCTCCATCGCAGCGGGCGTGCCGACCTCGAAGCTCGAATCTCATCTGCCGACACGCGCGCGCGTCATTCGCGTGATGCCCAACACCCCGGCGTTGGTGGGAACTTCGGCCACAGGTTTCGCGCTGGGCAAATCGGCCACGCGAGCCGACGGCGAATTGGCGCAACGGCTTTTCTCGGCTGTGGGCGTCGCGTTTCCGCTCAAGGAATCCCTGCTCGATGCCGTCACGGGATTAAGCGGAAGCGGACCGGCATATGTATATTTGTTCATTGAAGGGTTGAGCGATGGCGGTGTGGCGGCCGGATTGCCGCGCGACGTGGCCACCAAGCTGGCCGCACAAACTGTACTCGGCAGCGCGAAGATGGTTCTGGAAACCGGCCAGCATCCCGGCGCGCTCAAGGACATGGTCACCAGCCCCGGTGGGACGACCATCGAGGGCCTGCACGAATTGGAGAAGGGCAAATTGCGTGGCACGGTGATCAGCGCAGTGCGCGCGGCAACGGAGAAGTCGAAAAAATTGGGACTGGGTTGACACGAAACGCAGCGCCTTGATTACAAAGTGATACCGAATTTCCCGTTGTCTCGCCACCTGAAAGCCGGGAAACTCAGCCGCAATCTCGAATGAATCTGCCTCCACCTTCAGCGAAACAGGCGCGCATCATTTGGGCCGCGCTGACGGGTTTGGCGCTGGCCACCATCGTGGCATTGGTCGTCGCACTGGTTTGGGGAATGGGGCGCGTGTTGAACGTGCTCTCGCCTGTTGTCTGGCCGATTGCCGTGGCTGCCGTGCTCGCGTATCTGCTCGATCCGGTCGTGGATTTCTTTGAGCGCCGCCGGATTCCGCGCCCCCGGGCTATCGGTCTGGTTTTTTTGATTGCGTTGGTTCTGGTGCTGGGAGTCTTCAGCAGCGTTGTCCCGCGGCTGGTGGTGGAAACGCGGCAACTGGTCACCAACGTCCCCGAGTTCGTCGAGAAAATGGAGAGCCGTGCCACCGCCTGGGTGAACAACCCGCCCGCCCCGCTGCTCGATCTGCTGAAGCGCTTCGGCATCCAGTGGGGTGGCAAGTCAACGGGCACAAACGCGCCATCAGCAACCACCAATTGGGTCGCGACGGCTACAAACATCACTCCTGACATCACAACCAACGTTCCTCCGGCCAGTTCAACGAACGCTCCGCCTGTTCAACCTGCGCCCACATTGTTTGACAAACTTGACCGCGAGACAGCGCAAAAGGCCACCGAATGGGTTGGCTCGGCGTTGAAGTCCACGGGCGGTTGGCTCGGACGGCAGTTTTCGCGTCTGACGGGGCTGTTCGGTGTCATTGCGGGACTGGCGCTGATCCCGATTTATTTGTTCTACCTGCTCCTGGAGAAGCGGGCCATCTCCGACAACTGGACAGTTTATCTGCCGGTGACCGATTCGAAGTTCAAAGAGGAGATGATCTTCGTAATTCGCTCGATCAACGATTACCTCATCGCTTTTTTCCGCGGGCAGGTGCTGGTGGCCATGTGCGACGGCATACTGTATGGCATCGGCTTCGCCATCATCGGCTTGCCTTACGCGTTTGTAATCGGTGCCGTGGCGATGGTGCTTACGATCATTCCCTTTCTCGGGGCCATCGTAACGTGCGGCGCGGCACTGTTGATTGCGCTCGTAACCTTTGGGGACTGGCAACATCCGCTAATGGTGCTGGCTGTGTTTGCCGTGGTGCAAGGCATCGAAGGCTACGTGCTTCAACCGAAGATTCTGGGGGACCG
>CAZCZP010000140.1:0-10448 GCA_964502895.1 uncultured Bifidobacteriaceae bacterium | reverse complement strand
TTGACGAGTTTGGTGCCGATGAGGCCAGTGCCGCCGACAATGACGATTTTCATGGTTTTGTTTTTGGTTTCCGAGGTTTGCTTTTTCATAACGAGAGTAGCATGGCTCGCATACACCCGCTTCGTAAGACCTCCCCGGAAACTTGGCGCGCCCGCCGCGACTCGAACGCGGGACCCTCTGCTTAGAAGGCAGATGCTCTATCCAACTGAGCTACGGGCGCAGCCTGGCAATTGCCTGCCGGCTCATGCACTCGGCAACCATATCCTGTTTTCTCGCCGTGCTCAACGAAGAACGCGAAAGCGGTGGGTTGGCCTCTTGATTCAATCGAAGGTTGAACTTTCAGTTGCCCGTCTTTAACTCCACCACGTCATGGGGCGCTGCCTCTTTCATGCCGGCGGCACTGACGCGTATGAATCGTGCGTTCTCCCGGAGTTGTCCGAGGTTAGCCGCGCCCAGGTAACCCATGCCGGATTGGATTCCACCGATGAGTTGTGCCAACACGCGATCCACCGAGCCAACAGCTTCCTTGAGCGCTTCGATGCCCTCGGTAGCAATCTTCTGGGTAGGATTGGGGGCGTGACCATAACGGGCGGCTGAACCGGCCTTCATCGCGGCAAGGCTGCCCATGCCGCGGTATTGCTTGTAAATCTTACCGCTGATTTCGATGACTTCGCCGGGCGCTTCGTTGCAACCCGCGAACAAGCCTCCGCAAATCACCCCCTGCGAAAGTGTCAGTGCCTTCACAATGTCCCCGCTCTTGGTAATGCCGCCGTCGGCAAGAATGGCGACATTTTTCTTCGCCGCCGCGCGCGAGCAAACGTAGAGCGCCGTCATTTGCGGGATGCCGACACCGGCGACAATCCGCGTGGTGCAAATCGAACCCGGCCCCTGGCCGACCTTGATGATGTTGGCCCCGCACTGCGCCAGGAATTCCACGCCGGCCGCGCTGGTGACGTTTCCGGCTATGATGGGCAGTTTGGGAAAGGCGTCACGCAGCATCTTAACGGTGTCACCCACGCCTTTGCTGTGGCCATGCGCGGTGGAAACGGCCACGGTGTCCACGCCGCGTTCCACAAGGCCGCCCACGTGTGTGAGAATGCGTTCGCGGTCCAGTTCGCCGAAGGCGTTGCGGGTGGCGGAAACAGCCGCGCCGCAGACCAGGCGGAATTGCGAGTCGCGCGCGGGCCGAAACTGCGCCTTCTTCTCCTGTGTGATGCGTTCGACGTCGTTCATGGTGAACAGGCCGCGCAAATTGTCATCGTCGTCCACCACCAGCAGTTTGTGGATACCGGGTTTCTCGGTGAAAAATCTGTCGGCTCGCGCGATGGGGTCCTTGCCCAACTCTTTTTTGTTGATGGTGTGGACCTGCGAACGTGGAGTCATGGCTTCGGCAATTTTCCGTTTCGCGTAGCGCGGTTTCACCACGTGGCCGGAAAGCAGGCCGACAAGTTTCCCCTTGGCATCCACGACGGGAAAAGTACTGAAGCTGAATTTGCGTTCCTCCACCAACTGCACAACGTCACCAACCAGTTGATCGGGTGAAACCTTGATTGGGTCGGGGATCATGCCGGGCACATGGTATTTGACGCGGCTGACCTCGGAGAGTTGCTGGCGCTCGGGCATGTTGTAATGGATTAGCCCCAATCCGCCGTTGAGCGCCATGGCGGTGGCCATGCGGGATTCCGTCACCGTATCCATGTCGGAGGAAATGACCGGTATGTTCAGGCGCAAACCCTCGGCCAATTCGGTGTCGAGTTGGGTGTCGCGCGGGAGGATTTCGGAATACAGGGTGGCGAGGGTGAGGTCGTCAAAAGTAAGCGCCAGACCCGCGTGCGCGGTGAAAAATGCGTCCGCCGCGAGGTAGAATTGGGAGTCGAAGCTCTTCGTCAGAGTTGCCATGTGGCAGAATGCGGCCCCGTGCCGGGCCATGGCAAGCCGAAAGGCGTGGCCAGCCGGAATGCCCGGAATGCCGGGAGCTTGATGAGAAAGGGCACGTGACGGACCAAGCGCCTGTCGTCAAAAATCACGGCAAGCGGATCGCCAAAGATTTGAATTCCCTATTTCCGCCTAAAGTCTCATTATCACCAAAAATATCCGTTGCACCTACAAGCTATGAAAACCAAAAAAAGTCCGCTGTTCAGCACACGGAAATTCTCCCGGATGTTCTGGCTGGCCATGGCCACCGTCTTCATTTGTGCCTTGAATCTCGAAGCGGCGACCAAACGCGTGCTCGTCGTAACCACGACGATGGGTTTCCGACACAGTTCCATCCCCACCGCGGAGAAAGTCATCGGCGAACTGGCCCAGACCAGCGGCGCATTCACCGTCGAGTATGCGCGAGTCGAGCCGGGCGACGCACAATACAAAGGTGCGGATGGCAAACCGGATAAGGCAAAAGTGGACGCCGCAATCAAAGAGGTCATTTCTGCCAAGATGAGTGCCGACGCACTCAAGAATTACGATGCGGTGATTTTCGCGAACACGACCGGCGACTTGCCCATACCGGACAAGGAAGCTTTCCTTGACTGGATCAAATCGGGCAAAGGTTTTGTGGGAATGCACTCGGCCTCAGACACGTTCCATGGCTATCCGCCGTTCATCGAGATGATTGGTGGCGAATTCAAGAGTCACGGCGCGCAAGTGGAAGTGGACGCAATCAACCAGGACAAGGAGTGCCCCGCGTGCCGCCACCTCCCGGCGAGTTGGAAGGTCTTTGACGAGATTTACCTGCTCAAGAATTTTGACCGCGCGAAAGTCCATGGGTTGTTGACACTCGACAAGCATCCCAATGACAAGACGCCCGGCGATTATCCGATTGCCTGGATCAAGGAATATGGCCAGGGCCGCGTATTCTACACGTCGCTCGGCCACCGCGAGGACATCTGGGATCCGAACTGGAAGGACGGGAAGGGTGAGCGCAAGAATTCCGCGGAAATCAGCCGGCAATATCAGCAGCACATTCTGGGCGGCATCAAATGGGCGCTGGGCTTGGAAAAAGCCGACGCCAAGCCCTAAGCATGGAAGCCGAACGAACGGCTGCCAAACCAACAGAGTGCAATACTCCACCAAGAAAAGTTTAGCCACCCGTACTGACCGAGGAACAAAATGAACAAGATGAGCATGCAGACCGACATTTCCGGATTCAACCGGCGCGATTTTCTCAAGGGCAGTTCCTTCGCCACCCTCATGACCATGCTGGGCGGCGTGCAGTTGTTCGCGCAGGCGACACCGGAAAAACCGACCGAAGACGCAACGCCTGCCAAAAAAGTGAAGGTCGCCGTGATCGGTCTCGGCCCTTGGGGACGGGAGATTCTCGACCAGCTTGGGCGCCTGGCAACCGCCAAGCAGCCCGCAGCCCTCCCGGAGGTTGCCGCGATTTGCGATAGCTATGCACCCATGGTGCGCCGCAGCTCCAGCAAGGCGGCCGGCGCGGCGCAGGTGCCGGACTACAAGGCCATCCTCGATAACAAGGACATTCAAGCGGTGATCATCGCCACGCCCACGCATCAACACAAAGAAATCGCCATTGCCGCGTTGCAGGCGGGCAAACACGTCTATTGCGAAATGCCGCTGGCCCATACCATCGAGGACGCCCGCGCCATCGCGCTCGCGGCCAGGAACGCGGCGGGCCGGGTTTTCCAGGCGGGCCTCCAGATGCGTTGCGATCCACAGCGGCATTGGTTGATGCCCTTCATTCGCGGCGGTGCGCTGGGCAAAGCCATTCTGGCCCGCGCTCAGTGGCACAAGAAAATCAGTTGGCGCGCCACTTCTCCTAATGCCGATTACGAAAAAGCCATCAACTGGCGACTGAACAAAGATGTTTCGCTCGGACTGGCGGGAGAAATCGGGCTGCACCAGATTGACCAAACGGGCTGGCTGTTCTTGAACGCAGCACCGACGGCCGTGACCGGCTTCGGCTCGGTCAATTTCTGGAAGGATGGCCGCGAGGTGGCCGATACCATCCAGACCATCGTCGAATACCCGGAAGGCGTGCGCCTCAGCTACTCCTGCTCACTGGCTAACTCGTTCGATTCCGAGAACGAGTTGTATTTCGGCAGCGACGCCGCCACGCTGATCCGCGATTTTCCGACCAGCGCGTGGATGTTCAAAGAAGTGGATGCGGCGTTGCTCGGCTGGGAAGTTTACGCACGCAAAGACAACTTCCACAAGGAAACGGGCATTGCCCTCGTCGCGGGCGCCAGCAAGCAGACCGCCCTGGGCGGCGACGGCGCGGCTCTATCCGCGTTTCCCATGTCGCCACTTTATTATGGATTGGAGTCGTTCCTGTACAACTGCGGTGAAACCGATCAAGCAATCGAAGACTATAAGGACTCGGGATTCGACCTGAACAATAAAGCCGCTCTCGCGGAATCCGTGGCCAGCGCATTGAATCGCGAAATCCCGGCCGACAAGCCGCCGACGGAGCGCGCCAAGCAAAGTGTATTTCAAGGCATTCCCCGGCATGACGCCGGATACGCGGCAACGGTCTTTGCCATCAAGGCCAACGAGGCTGTCACCAAGGGCACTCGGATTGAACTGAAGAAAGAATGGTTTGCGCTCGCGTAAATTTCGCACCCAACTTTAGAAACCAATATGAAAATGAAACTATTGAAAACGTTTACAAAACCTCAAGTCCTGGCCAGCGTGCTCGTGCTGTCGCTGTTGTTCGCCTGCAAACCCAAAGAGCAGCCCGCGGCCGAAGCCGATACCAGCGAGCCGATCACCACTACTGAAACGCCGGCTGCAACGACGCCTGCGCCAGCCACAGAAACACCCGCTGCCACAGCCGCGACCACGCCTCCGGCGACTGCCGCCAGTGACGCCACCCCGGCCGCCACGCCCGCGGGTACGGTGCGTTTTGATGCCCAACCCACGGGCAGCAAGACCAAGATCGAGGGGACTTCCACCATTCACGACTGGAGCATGGAAAGCGCGGTGATCGGCGGCTTCATGGAAGTGGACGCCAACTTTCCGGTATCCGCGCTGACCGACGCCAACGCCGCCAAACCCAAAGTCGAACTTTTCATGCCCGTGCGCTCGTTCAAGAGCTACACCAAGAAAATGGACGACGTGATGCAGGAACACATGAACGAAGCCAAGCACAAGCGGATTCAGTACAAACTCACCGAGTTGAAACCCAAATCCGCCGCCGGCTCGACAGGCGCGCTGCAATTCGAAGCGGTGGGCGACCTGACAATTTCCGGCACCACCAAATCGCACAGCATGCCTGTCACCATCGAGAAGAAGGACGGCAAGCTCAAGGTCACCGGCAAGACGACGCTGAAGATGACTGATTACGGCGTGAAACCACCGGCACCGAGCATTGCCGGAATGTCACTGATCAAGACCGGCGACGAAATCACGATCACCTTCGAATGGCTCACGGCGCAGAAGGCGCCATAAGAGTCACAGGTCGAAGGATTCAATTACTCAACTGCCCAGGCGACTGAATCAGTCGCTTGGGCATATTTTTTTGGGGCACCTTGGATTTTGCAGCCTCACTCGAATCGCAGCGTTCCGAAGCATCGTGGCAGGTGGAAATTTAACTCATCCACCAGCGACCATGCCGCCCAATGCGGATGCGAGTTGTCTTCCGCGCATTTGAAAAAATTTCCCCGCCACGTCTGGCCAGCCACTTCACCGAGCGGGCCGACGTATTTTTCCAGCACCGTGAACGGGACGAAGAATTGCAGATGCCAATCCACAGGCACAGAGATTTCCGGCTCGACCACGCGCGGCAGTGACGCGCGAACCCGAACCTGTTGGGCCACTTCAGCCGGGATTTTCGTGAACTGCTTGAAGCCGTCCGCCGTCCGCATCGGGTCAACGATGTAGGAGCACAGAAACGCCCCGCCGCAATTGAACTCGAAATTGAAGTAGCCCGCGTCCGCCTTTGGCTGCACGAAGAACTCGACGCAACTGTCCTTCCAAACGTCGCTGCCGTATTCGGTTCGCAGGCAGCGCACGTAACGGTCTTGAACCAGGAAGCAACCGTGAATGCCCGCCGCGTCGTAGAGCAGGCGCGCAAAAGTCCTTGGCCGGTGCGCGGAACTCTCGGGCCGAAAATGACTCACTTCGAGCGTTTGCGCCGCCGCCCACGCGGGTCCGCGCCAGCCGGGACCCAAGTTCGCGTCGTCGTTGGCCTTCCGAATCTGATATGGAGCGGTCACCCCGGCAGGTTATGGCGTGGCAATAAAACCGCAACGAGCGAAGCAACAATCAGCGGCCCCGATTCACCTTGCTGAATCAGTCGTGCCTGAAGGAGATTCTTGCGACGCGCGCGCCGCGCCCGGGCCGGATCATTTCTCGTTCTTCTCGCTCGCCTTCTCCTGCCCTCTCACGAATTGGGCCCGGCGAAATCGCTCGTGGCATTGCACGCAACTCCGCGTCACGCGCGTGTAGGCTTCCGTGGCGCGCTCCAGGTCCTGGCTCCTGGCGGCGTTGATCAACCCATCCACCGCCACCGTAAAGTTGGTCGCGCTCGCCAGATAATCCACGTTTTTCAGAATAGAAAAGACGTTCGTCTGGCTCATGTCGCGGAGCATCACAGCGTTGGTAACGGCGAGATCGAACTCCTGGAGCGTAAGGCCTTCCAGAACTTTTTGCGCGTAATCCAGTTTGTTGCGCATCGCTTCTTTCGTCGCTTGTTGCGCCACACTGGAAATTACCGGAAGGCCGAGCGCGAACGCGGCAGCGAGGGTGGTCCACAGATTTTTCATAGCTTTTCGTCGAATTGAATGTTGCAACCGGTGCGCTACCCAAGCCGCAAACCGCCGCGATGAACCTTGCGAGGAAGAATTACCAGCGGGCGCCGTGTCACGCCGGACGGTTTTTGCCGAAAGTTGAACGCATTTTGGCGACGCGGACGCCACAGCCGCCAGGGTGTTCGGCGAGTCAGACGCTCGACGCGCGTGAAGCGACCGGTTTGGTCACGGATTCAGGAATCCCGTTTGGGCCTTTTTTTTTCGGCGAACGGCGGCATCCATTTTGAAACCACAGTCGCCACACCATCCACAGCGCTTCCTTCACGATGTGCCCGGACATCTTCGAGTGGCCGTGCTCGCGCTCGGTGAAAATGATGGGAACCTCCACAATTTTGTAACCCTCGCGCCACAGCTTATGTGTCATTTCGATCTGAAAACTGTAGCCGTTGGAACGCACGGCATCGAGGTCAATGGCTTCCAGCGCGTGGCGCCGAAAACATTTGTAGCCGCCCGTCGGGTCGGTAAACGGCATGCCGGTGATCCCTTGCACGTATTTTGCGGCGCTTTTGCTGAGCATGAGACGGCTGAGCGGCCAGTTGATGACGCGAATGCCGTTCACGTACCGCGACCCGAGCACCAGGTCGCTTTCTTTGGCTGCGTTGAGGAAGGTCGGAATGTCATCCGGGTTGTGTGAAAAATCGCCGTCCATCTCGAAGACGAAATCGTAGCCCCGTTCCAAGGACCATTTGAAACCGGCGATGTAGGCACGGCCCAGCCCGTTCTTTTCGGCCCGATGTATGACGTGGACTTCGGGATGTTTCGCCGCAAGTTCATCGGCCAGCCTGCCCGTGCCGTCCGGGGAGTTGTCGTCCACGACCAGCAAATCCACTTTGGCGGGCAAGTCGCGAAGCCGTTGCGCCATGCGCGGAAGATTCTCCCGCTCATTGTAGGTCGGCATTACAATCAGAGTCCGGTTCATGGGTGGCACAGCCCGCAGATAGATACGCGACGAAACGCCCTAAAACAAGTTGAGTTTTGTGGCTCCGGATGTCAATCGGCAGGACGAACTGAGGGCTTGCATTCTGGAAGGCACGAGATAAATGATTTCACACAGATCAAAGATTTCAAACAGCGTTCCGGGAAAACGGTCACTTGGATAGACAAGCTGAAACTGAATTCATTCAGACAACACACAACAACGGGAGCGGTTATGAAAAAAGCCACAATGAAATCCAACGTGTTAATCTCACTCCAACGTGCAGTCACCCGCCTTCGCTTGATGAAGCGAATGGTGGTTTTGACAGCGGCCCTGGCGCTTGTGGTCGGGTCGCCGGTTGCGAATGCCAACGATCTGGTCAATGGAAACCTGGATATCACCTCGGTCGGTCCACAGAATAACGCGACGCCAACCGGTTGGTCCGTGGACGCCTCGAAGACGATCTCCGGCACACAGTTTGATGGTTGCTCTTCCGAGCCTTGGTGCAACGTGCAGGATTCTGGCGGGTTTGGACTCTTCTTCAAACCCTTCCAGGGAAACCAAGCCGCCGGCGATCTCCTGACAGTGCATTTTTACCAGGACAACCCATCGAGCCCGGGAACAAAATACACCCTCTCCGGGTACGCAGCCGGTGAAGCCAATTATTGCGGGTTTTTCACGACCAACACCCCGGCGCCGCAGACTCTGTTTGTAATTCAGTTCCTCAATGCCTCGGCCGTGGTGATTGCCAGCAACGGCTTCGATTTGGTGGCCGCTGGATTGCCAAATTCCGGACCCGGCAGCATGTCCTCGTTTCAATACATCACACCCCAAGTCACTGCTCCCGCCGGCACCGTAACCGTGCGAGCCGGCGCCTCCCTCTTGAACGCATACAATTCCGGGGCAAATCCGCAGTCGTTTTTTGTGGACGCTTTTGACCTTCAATCCGAAGCCGCGCCGGGCGCGCCCGCAATTACCAACCAACCGGGCCACCAAACGGTTTCCTTCGGCGCGAATGCGACATTTACCGTGGGGGTCTCCAACACGGCGGGCGCCACCTACCAATGGCAGTTATACGGGACGAACATTTCCGACGGCGGCAATATTTCCGGCGCCACCACGGCGGCGTTGACCATCAGTGGCGTTTCCGCGGCTGATGTCGGCCACTACCGCGTGCGCGTCACGAATTCCGGAGGTTCCGCTCTCAGCGCGGACGCCACGCTGGCGATTGTCGGCATCAACTTCTATCCGGTCGTCACCATCACGGGCAAGATTGGCGATACCTACCGAGTAGATTACGCCACGTCGGTCGCTCCGACCACCTGGCTGCCGCTAAGCACGAATTTGCTGACAACCTCACCGCAACTCGTGCTGGATAGCAGTTCGCCCGGTAACAACTCCCGATTCTATCGGGCCGTCTTCTTGTATTGAATCGAGCCACCTGGCCCGTGAGAAATCTTCGTGGCGGTGATTGAACCGGACGGACACCGGCCTGACGGGCTTGATGCCGCCTCGTTTGCCGCTGCAAGCCGCGGGGCAACTGGGCGCAACAGCCCAACGTTTGCGCGGGTCAAAACTAAAAACTATTTCAGCAGCCAATAGATGAGCAAGACTTCGCCGAGGGAAATTACAGCAATCAGGGTCCAGGCGAACCATTCGCGAATATGCAGGCCGCGCTGAGCGGTTTCGGCGAGCCAGAATCGCATTTGAACGGAGCCGATTTCGATTGAATCGCCGTTCCGCAACTGCGCGGTTTGGACAGCCTGCCGGTTCACGGTGACGAGCGCACCGGGCTGTGGTGTCAGCAGCAGACCCTGGGCAAGGTCGAGGGTCAGTTCCAAGTGCTCATCCCAAACGCCGTGATCCTCCAATCGCAGATCGCTGGCGGTCGAACGACCAATCCGTACAGGAAAACGGCGGGCCAACCATTGAGTGCCCGCCTGCCTGCCGGAGAGGATTTGAAGTTGAATCATCCCGGCCACCTTCGGGGCACGTCAATTCGGTCGCCGGGGAAAACCTCCAGGTCTTTCGATGGATCCTTGAGAGCGTCAACGACGTTGACTCTGACGGGCTTTTGTCCCGGGCGGGTCAACCAGACTTTTTTCTTGTTCCCAAACTCCGTGAAATCGCCGGCCGCCTGGATGGCCGTTGTGATGCTAGTCTTGCCGAGGTACGCCTTCGGCCCGGGCGTCCTAACCTGACCGCCCACGTAATATACGCGGCCCTCAACCACCACCGTAACGACCAGGTTGTTGTAGTATTTGCGGTATGCCTCAGTAAGTTCCCTCTGTAGGTCGCCGGCGGTCTTGTCGGCTGCCTTGACCACTCCAACATCAGGCAAAGTAAGGGTGCCGTCTTCCTTGACCCTTTCCTCGTGGGGCGTGAGTTGGGTACTGATACCCGAAAACTTTACCGTCACCAGTTCTCCAACGCGAATCACGCCAGTATAAGTCTGCGGTGAGCCGGAGGAACCGGTGCTACTCGTCGCCGGCTCTCCCGGCACGGGTGAAAACATCACTGGATCGGCAGTTTGGCATCCCGTGAAAAGCAACCCGGTAAGCAGAATTTGAAGCGCAGCCAGCCAACCATTTTTAGAAGCCATCCATGACACTTTCATCAGACTTGTCCTTCAGAACCCGAATGAGCGATCAATATTTTTGTTTGATTTCGACTTTTGCCTTTTCGCCACCGGCTTCTTTGCCCGGCGCGGCGACTTCAGTCGCTTCCTCGCTCTTGGAATAATAATCGTGGTAGTAGCCGCTGTAGTA
>CAZCZP010000139.1:0-10516 GCA_964502895.1 uncultured Bifidobacteriaceae bacterium | reverse complement strand
ATCTTGAGCGGCTTGCCACATTGGACGCATGGCTCACCAACATTCACAGTTCGCAGATCCCGCCATTGGGCAACAGCGATGTCGCGCTCGATGGATACATTCCGAAGATGGAAACCATCCTCGTTCGCACCGGTAGTCATGTCGTTGGCTCCGCGCAGACGCTCATCAGCATACACCTTCAAGTCTTCCCAACCTCGAGCATTCAGGGCAACGCGGAAGGCCTCGATCCTGTCTGGCGGAAAATGTCCGAATCGAGAGGAGAGACTTACGGCTCCAAGACTACCCGGGTGAGCACCGAGAAGAAGAAATATCTCTTCTGCCGTCGCAGGACGGAAAACAGCCGTGCCAACCGCTGCCGCGAACTTGGTTTCGTTCAACTGATCGTCGCCCCGCACGAGTGCGATGACAGGTTTGTCCTGTGCAACGTAAACGAGCGTCTTGATCTGACGATTGGCAGGCACGTTGAACGGCTCTTTGGACAGTGCCTCGATCGTCACGATGCCAGGCGTGGGAAACTTTTCCGGCGAGGCGCCGATTTCGCGGGTGGAAGTTTTCGGAATGCCGCTGGTGGCCTTCTCAAGGTTCGCCGCATAACCACACCCCTCGCAATAGACGACTTCGTTTTCACCTGTCTCCGCAGGCACCATAAATTCGTGAGAGAATTTGCCGCCGATGACGCCCGTGTCCGCCTCCACTGGAAACGCCTTCAAACCGCAGCGAGCGAAGATACGGGTGTAAGCATCATACATTTTCTGATAACTGACCTGCGCGGCTTCGTCGCTGACATCGAAGCTGTAGGCGTCCTTCATGATGAATTCGCGCGCGCGCATGAGGCCAAACCGCGGGCGGATTTCGTCGCGGAACTTGACCTGAATCTGGAAAAAGTTCTTGGGCAACTGCCGGTAGGAATTGATCTCGGAAGCGGCGAGAAGCGTAATGACTTCTTCATGAGTCGGACCGAGCAGCCACTCGCGATTGGCGCTGTCGCGCACCTTGAACAGCACGTCGCGCATGATTTCGTAACGACCGCTTTGTTGCCAGATGTCCGGCGGTTGTAGCGCGGGCATGAGGACTTCGATGGCCCCGGCGCGGTTCATTTCTTCGCGCACGATTTTCTCGACCTTGCGGAGCGACCGCAGGCCGAGCGGGAGAAAAGTGTAAACGCCGCCCGCAAGTTTGCGGAGCAGCCCGGCCCGCAACAGGAGTTTGTGCGAAAGAATTTCCGCGTCAGCCGGCGCTTCACGAAGCGTGGCGATCAGTGTTTGTGTCCAGCGCATGAAAAGTGTCCAGTCTTGAACTGATTTACGAGGCGGGAGATTCCGTGCCGGCGCGCGCCGCGTCAATCGCAAACCGGCCGCGGCAGGTTTATTTCACCGAGTTTATCAACGGCGACAGTCCTTGAATCCTCACTTCAAGCCTGTCTCCCGATTGAATCGGCCCGACACCGCCGGGCGTGCCGGTGAGAATCACGTCGCCAGGCAAGAGCGTCATGTTCGCCGAAATGAAGCTGACCAACTGGTAACAATCGAAGATGAGCTGGCCGGTATTTGAGTTCTGCCGGAGTTGCCCGTTCTGGAAGAGCTGAATCGTCAAATCGTGCGGATCAATCTTGGTTTCGATATAAGGCCCCAGCGGGAGAAAGGTGTCGAACGATTTGGCGCGGCACCATTGACTCTCCGAATTCTGGACCGTCCGGTCGCTGATGTCCTGAGCCGCAGTGTAACCGAGGATGTAACGCGAGGCGGCCGTGGGCGTGACGTTGCGGATCCTCCGGCCAATGATGATCGCGAGTTCCGCCTCGTAATCCACGCGGTGTTGTGAATTCGGAATTTCGATTTTCGCGCCATCCGGCAACAACGCGGACGGCGCTTTGAACCAGATCAAGGGCTGCCTGGGCAGCGGCTCGCCGGTATCACGGGCGTGGTCCGCGTAGTTCAAACCCACGGCGACGATTTTTGACGGCTGCACGGGCGTCAGCGCGCGCACGCCCTTGGCCGGCGTGGGCTTCTTGTCGTAGGTCGGCGAACCGAAAACATCACCATTCAGGCGGAACAATTCGCCATCCACAATTTTCGCGTGGAAAATCTCTTCGCCTTTCTGAAACCGGCCAATCGCTGCCATATACGTGCGTCGGGAGCGTAGCAGAAGAAAAGTCGTTTCCAAGGCTAAACGGAAAATCGGCTTCGGCCACGGCCGACCCGCGCGCCGGAGCGCGTTTCAGAACCGGTATTGCAGGCCGGTGGAGACGAGGTGCGCCTGATAATCGTTGTTGCCGCCGGACGTCACGTCTTCGTAGTGGAAAAATCCGTAACGTAACGTAAGCCGCAGGTTTGCCGTCAAACGCCGCACGAGCGTTGCCGTGATGCCATGTTCTTCAGCTTCCGCTCCGTAGGGCAGGCCGGACGCCGAGTTGTCGTCGTAATTGTCCGACTTGTAATAGAAATAACTCAGGTTGAGATCGGTTTTGTCGTCGAGCACGAAGGCGGAAGAGAAATTGACCGTCCAGTAATTATTCTGAGCATCGAGGATCGCTTGGGTGACGTCCGAGGCGGGCGTTTTGGTTTCACTCACGACGTAATTGAATCCCGCTTGCAGATACAGGCGCGACCACGGCGTCCAAGTCGCGTTCTGCGCAAAGATGTGGGTGGTCATGTCGGATGCTTCGACTTCGCCCAGGCCGGAGGCTGACGCCGGTTTGGTTTCGATGGTGGAAGTCTGGAATTCATAACGGCTCATCAAACTCACTTTCTGGTGCGGCCGGAGCGTGAGGCGAACGTTGCCATCGAGCGTCTCGAAATTCTGCATTGCCAGATACGCGGGATAACGGTTGCCCCCGCCGTTCGCGGTGCTGTCCAGATCGTGATCGTAGTCGTAGTTGTTGATCTTGTAGTAGCCGCCGGCGTCCACGATGACGCGGCGGAGCGGATACCAACGCGCCCCCAGAGAATATTTTTGAAACAAACGGCTGTCCTCCGTTTCGCGCTGAATGGCTGGCGTGAGTCCCAGGCCGCCGTTTTCATCAAGACTCCCCTGCCCTTGAGTCCATTCGCCGCGCGCAAATAACACCCAATTTGTAACGCCGGTGTAACGTGCTTCCAACCGTTCACGCACGTCAATGAGATCGCCGTCCGTGTTGCTGTTGATAAAACCCGTGGGCGGATTCGCGCCGGAAGTCTGGATGGCCGTCGAGTCATCCTTCCAATCTTCGCGCAGCACGCGCACCGAGGGCACAATGGTGAACTGCTTGAACGGCACGGTGAACAGGTTCAGGTTCAAGACATATTCGTGCTTGCGGGCGTCCCCGCTGAGGTTTTGGTAGCCAAGTCCATTCAACGCGTTCGGCGCGTAGGCTACGTCAAAATCACTGCCGTAAATGCGGCTGCCCGAATAGCTGTTGTCCAAATCCGAGTAGGAAAAGCCACTGGAGAAAAACAGATTTTTCTTGATCCAGGTTTCGGTGAACGCATGCGCGTTGAACAGGTCGTAAGTCGTATCGTCGCGGTCGGTAATCTTCCGTTCATCGGCTTCACCGGGCCAGAGGGTCATCTTGCGGGCGTTGTCCAGCTCACCCGTTTCGTAACGGATTCCCAGGCCGATGTCGGTCTTCTTGATGCGATGTTTGGCATCGAGCTCGAAAATATCGACGCTCTCATCCAGTTCATAAAAACCCGGGCTGAGCTTGCGCGAAAGCGTGGTGCCCGCGCCCAGGGGACGTGTGTCTCCCCACGCCGTGGAACTCTTCTCGCCATCGCGATAGCGATGGGTGTATTTGAAAGTGAGCGGCGGTACATCTTTCAAAGTCAGCCCGGCTTCCACGGAAAACTCGCCACGATCCAGCGCCAGCGCGTCGTCCGCCAGCGGATACCATGCCTCATTCGGACTGTAGAATCCGCCGTCGCCGTTATACCAGGTTCGGAAATTCTCGAAGTTGAACCGCAGGAAACCCCGTTTTTCGTCCGTCAGGTCGAGGCTTAACCGATAGTCGTGGTTGTCGTAAATCCCGCTGCCGTCCACCGCGAGGGTCGCGCCCTTCCAGACTCCTCGTTGATAATGAAAATCCTGGATGCCGCCGAATGCGTCGTGCCCGGTGCGGTGCCTTTGTTGAAATTGCGCCGCGCTGCCGTCCAGAAAAAAGCCGCCGCCCCCAATCTCGATCCAATTGGCATAAGTCTTTTTGCCGCCCTCGAACATTTCCTCCGGCGAGAGCTTTTCCTCCGTCGCAGCCGGTTCGGCCTTGGCCTCGGATTTCTCCGCGGGTTCTTCAGCCGTCTTGTCTTTGTCGGTTTCCGCCGGCTTCGCGGCATCCTGGGCGTTGGACGCGCCGAGTCCGAACAACACGACGAGCGTTGTCACCGCGCTGTAGGTGAGGAATGAAAGCAGTTGCCCCTGCCTTCGCCCGAATTTCAGAAGTGATCTTGCTTTCATCAACTCGAAGGTTGCCCGTTAAAATCTCAAGGACGAACTGACGCGCGAGCCGTGCACGGCTTCGTGGCAGCCCGCGGTCCAACACGTGCCCTGTTGCACGCGCACGGTATGGTCCGAGCCGCCGATCAACAACTGGCCGCCGGTAAACTGCTGGACGTGACATTGCAGGCACAGGTTGGAATCGCGCACTTTCAGCATTTTGGCGTTGATGGTGCCGTGGGAGTCGTGGCACGTGGTGCAACCTTCGCGCATGGCTTCGTGCTCGAACACGTGCGGGCCGCGCTGGGCCGGGTGGCATTGCAGGCAGCCATCGTTTTGCGAAAGAATTCTGGTGCCTCCGGAAATATGCGCGGCGCCCTTGTGCGGCGGATGACATTCGGTGCAGCTCATCTTCCCTTCGGGAACGGGATGATGATTTGGCAGGTTGAATCGTCCGCGAATATCCGCGTGGCATTCGTAGCAGACGGCTTCGTTGGCGCGGGCCGGCGGGACGGCCATGCGGGCGTCCAGGCTGGCCAACGGGCGGCCGGAGGTGAAAGTGTAAGGCGGCATGACTTCGCCACCCGATTCCGAATGGAGACTGCTTGGGCCGTGGCAGGATTCGCAGCCGGCTTCGAGCGCGTTGGCACCATCAGTGATGAGGCGCGCGTGATCGGCGGTTGCGAAATCCCGGTAGATTTCCTCGTGGCATTGTTCGCATTCCTTCGAGCCGATGTATTTCGCCCCGGGCACGTTGGGCAACACCACCACCGAACGCGTGAGGGTTCGACACGAAATCGCCGTCAACACCAGGGCGCTGACGACGCTGACGATTGCCAATGTCCTGGCCCGTTCTGGGCTGGTTTTTTGTAGCGCTCGAAACATGCGGTTCATCATGCCGTGTCAGTTTTGATTGAAATCAATTCGCATCATTCTCGATCTGTGTCCGCCGGTTCATTTACTCAACTCTTGTTGCACCCAATCGCGCGCCAGAGCGAGCAGGTCCAGCGAATACAGCGGATTGTGAACGCCGTAACTTCCGTCGTACTTGACCAGATACAAATTGAACCGCGCCTTCTTGATCGCGTCCGGGATTTGCGCCTGCAGCGCGCTGGTCGGCCCCACACCTCCCGGCGACAAGTCACCGGGCGTCGTGTATTCCCAGGCGCGATTGCCGTAATTGGTGCGCAATTGGTCCGGCGCTTTCGTAGCGGCCCAGAGATCGAGGGAGGCCTTCACCTCGCTGATGCGGTTCGAGACTATCGAGGTCGTAAAGTCCGTCAGCAATTCGGGAAACGGATGGCAATTCAAACAACTGTCAAACGAATCCACTTTGAACTTGTGGCCGGAAATCGCGGGTTGGGCTTCACTCACGAACTCCTCCTTTGGCATGTGGCAGCCGACACATTGCTTTTCGATGGCCAGCCCGTGGGTGGAAGCGCGGCGAATCACGCCGTTGGTCACTTCCCCGACCGTGCCGAGCATGAGGTTGTATTGCGGCGAATGGTGCGGTGGCCGGCTCGAACTCGTCCACGACGCTCCACGATGGTTGTGGCACTGCGCGCAGAGATTGATGTTCGCGTCGTACTTGTTGCTGAAAATGTCTGAGGTCGCGAGTGAATAATCGTTCGTCGAAGCCACGGGATTCCGCAATTGAAATTCATGCGGTGTGTTGCGGTGCGGATCGTGGCACGTCACGCACGTCACGCCAACATTGGCGTCGCCCGCCACCGCCACGGCGGGGTCAAGGCCTTTGAGCAAGGCGTCACGAACGGAGCCTGAATGGCAACGGCCACAACTGTTGATGCGCCCCGCAGGATTCATGTCTTCGGTGACGATGGCGTGGCCGGTCGTAATCCACTCCTCGTAATTCGGATGATGCGAACCCATGTGGCAACCACCGCAAAGTTGCCCGGCCAGTTCGACGCGCGGACGCACCTGGAGATCGTTTTCGTTGGCCGCGTGGCGCGCCGCGGGCCCGTGACAACTTTCGCACTGCACGCCAGCCAAGTGCAGCGTGCGCGGGTCCGTTTCGTTGTAACCGCCCGGCAGACCATAACCAACCGTGTGGCAGGGGAGGCAGGCTTTGTTGCTCGCCTGGCCGATGTTCCTCAACGTATCCAATGCCCGATTATGGCGCGTCTCCATTTCGGTGGCATGGATGCCGGAGTGACATTCTTCACAGGCTCGCGCGCCGGCAAATTGTGGCGACGGTCCCGACACGCGGAAGAAAGCGTTCGTGAGGCCGAGCGTCAGCGTGGCGGTGTTGGATAATTGCGGCCCGGCAACCGCCTGCCAGTTCGGATCCGCCAGCGACTTCTTGACCCAAACCTGATACGGCCCGCAGGCATTCTGCCAGGTCAGCGTGGTGCGATTACTGGACGCTTGAATACCGGTGATCAAGGGAATGGCTGGCATGCCGCCCGGCTGCGGGACTTGCAGGTGTCGAATGTCTTGCGCGCTCGCAACGCACCCGGTGGCGATCAAACCGCCCAGAATCAAACCCAGTTCCGGGTTGGCCCGCAGAGCTTTGGTGCTTTTCATAAACCGCAAAACTGATTGCCGCGTGATCCCTGTGCCACGTTTCCCTTTCTTCTATGATCGGTTGCGTTGATTGCGACTCCAAACTGCTGCAACAACCGGCACGAAACACTTTTATGCTCGCTGCAAAGCTACCTTCGCGGGTTTTAGTTGCTATCCCAAAATTGCCCAAATCTCAACCTGCATTGTTTCGCCGGAAGCAAGAGAAACGAATCGCGCCCCGGACCATTGGATGGCCGCGTGGCTCATTTGAATGAATTCCCCAAGTGCCACCGCCCATGATGTTTCGAGTGTTCTCGTAACCGGTGGCAGCTTCAGAATATTGTCCGCCTTAATTCTTGCGCTGGTGTGACAAGGAATCGTTCGACGTTGGTGAAGCGCAGTCTGCCTGTGGCGGCTCAGAAGCCGGACGCATCGAATCCCATTGAAGCTCGTTCAAGTTTTCCTCGCCTGACCCAAGGCCATTTGGCAACTTGGAATCCAGCGGTTCAACAGCCTTAGATGGTGGTCCATGAAACAAGCAATGCTTAGAGCCGACAGAAAGCCAGTGAACGCCCGAGTCCGCCAACGGGCCAATGCGCGCACGGCGTTGCTGCTTTTGCTGGCGTTGCTCGTGGGAATGGGTGTGGGCGCCGTGTGGGTTTATCGGACGGCGCAGAAGCCGGCCGCCACAAACGATCCCGCCGCACACGGTTTGACCGACGGCACGCGCGCCGTGTTGAGGAGCTTGAATTCCAGCGTCGAGATCCGGTTTTACTCCTTGCTGGGCGACGAGAGTGCGTCCGGGGAACTTCGTGAGTTTGCCGGACGCGTCCAACTGTTGTTGACGGAATTCCAGCGCGAGTCCGGCAACAAGCTCAAGATCACGCCTTATGAAACCTGGACCGAAGCCAATAGCAAAACCGCCTCGGCGGACGGTGTGGTGCCGTTCAGCCTTGAGCAGGCCGAACCGGTTTATCTGGGCCTCACCGTCCTGCACGACAAACGGAAGGAGACGATAGCTCAACTCAACCCTGAGTGGGAGCAAGCCCTGGAGTTCGACCTGGCGCGCGCCATTGCACGGGTGGCCAATCCTTCATCGCTGGCGTCCACGCCGGCTGCCGCTTCCGCAGCCGACAGGGCCTTGGTGGAGCAGGCGACCCAGGAAGTGGAACGCTCGATTCCAAACCTGGCTTCCGTTTCGTTGGAGGACGGAAAACGAATTCTCCGCGAGTCAGCGCTGAAGGAGTTCAAAACCGCCGTCGCTGAAATGGAAAAGGAAGTCGAGGCCGCCCGGCAACGTCTGCTCAAAGCCGAAGGGTCGAACTCCGAATCCGACCGGCAAAAAGCCTTGGACCTACTGCAACAAGTTCAAGCCAAGCACTCGGAGACGCTCAGCCAGATCGCCGCGCGTGCGAAGGCCCGGACTGAAGCGCTCCAGCGCCTGAAGCAGCAATAACCTCGGTCGAGAAGCAACTCGCGGGACTTCAAGCAGAATCGGTCTCGCTCGTTCTCGATGGCCTTCGCATAAATTGAGAACCCCTCCCCGCCGAAGCGAAGAGGGGTTTTGAATTTTCGTCCAGAATTTCCGGACGTGCGAATCGTTTACGGCACTTGCACGACCCGGAAGTAACCTTGCACGCCGCCACTTCGGGTGGAGGTCGTCATGGAAATGTTGTTACCCGTTCCGTTGGTTACCGAACCCACGTTGAGCCAGGTGCCAGTAATGTCAGACACAGTCTGCACCTGATACTTCTTGCCGACTTCCGAGGCAAACTCGATCTCGGCCGCGCCGTAGATCTTCACCACGAACCCGGGCATATCCAGCGCGTTCAATGGATCGCTGCCCGCCCGCAATTCGGCGAGGTCGTTGATCCCATCGCCATCCGAATCAGCCGCGAGTGGGTTCGTGCCGGCGGAAAACTCCAACGCGTTGTTGACGCCGTCGTTGTCCGCGTCGTCGTGGCCGTCATACGCCGTGACCGAACCGAACCTGGCGATTTCCCACTGGTCGGACAAACCGTCGTGGTCAATGTCATCCGTCAGGTCGGCGATGGAGGCCTTCAGCAGGCCGATGGCGTAAGGGGCGTTGTGAATACCGTGGCTGCCTTCCACATCAACAAACATCCAGTTCCATGCGCCATTCAGGAATTTAGTGGGCCAGTTTGTTTTAACTGTGGTGCGGCTGATGGTCTTCACCAAGCCGTCCGCAACGTAATTGCCGTCGGCCCGGTAGGTCGAGTTCGGCAGCAGCTTGGACAATTCGTCGAGCAAATGATGCACCTCCGTTTGAATGCCCTCGATGACGCCGTCGCTGTTGTAATCTTTGCGGATCATATCGAAGTCCGTGATCGGACCGTGGCATTTGACGCAGACATCCACCTTGGCCACGTGATTGGTCACGCCGCCACTGATGACTTCATAGGACATGCCAAAGGTATGTCCGCCGACTTTGGTGAAGGCGGGATCCGTCGAAGCCACAGGTTGCATGTGGCAGCCGACACACAAATTCGTGATTGTGTAACTGTGCGCTCCACTGGGGATGAACTTGCCGTAAGTAATGCCGTTGACGCCTTCGACCATGTCGCCCGCCGTACTGTCGTGCGGGCCAAAGCTGACGCCTCCGGCCCAGGTTGGCTGGTTCAGCTTAAACTTCGCAACGTTTTCAGTGGCAGAACCGTTGCGGGAGTGATGACATTCCATGCACAACGCGCCGAGGCCGACATTGGTCACGGTGGTGCCTTCCGGCAGCGTATATGTGTACGCGGCCCGCAACTGGTGCGGGTTGGCCGGGTCGTGCGGATCGTGACACGCCGCACAGGTAATCGCTTCGTACGTGGTGTTAGTGATGACCTCATTGCCCGTATTCACAAACTCGGTGAAGCCGCTGGCCGTGTGGCAACGGACACAGGCTTGCCGGCCCGAGCCGGACGGGCTGCGAGTCGCTCGCGCGTGACGCGAATTGTTCCACTCCGCGGTCTTCGGATGGTGGTTCAAACTATCATGGCATTGGGCGCAACTGCCTGCGGCGAAGGTCACCGAGATCAAGTTCGTGCTGCCCAATGAATAGGCGTGCTCGCTGCCAGGGCCGTGACAATTTTCGCACTGAATGTTGGCCACGTTCTTCAACGCGTTGGGCATCGCGGCCCAGTTGCCGTTCGTCAACGCGGACGGAAACGTCCAGCCGGTTTGCGCCGCAACGTCGTCGAAACCGCCATTCGCTGAATTGGTATTCGCATCGAAACCAACCACGTGGCATTTGACACAGTTCTGGCTGAAATGATCCGTGCTCAGCCCGTCAATCGCGTCCTTGAAAGCGTGTGCGTGAAGTGTTTGCGACCAGGGTTCGTAAGTGTTTTCCGCCACCACGCCGCCGCTATGACAAAGGGCGCACGTGTTCGCGCCAAGATATTTTCCGGCCGTAATGGTCTGCGTCAGATTGGTTGTGCTGGTGGGCGTGGTAATCGTCGCGCGCACCGAGTACTGCCCGGTGACGTCAGGCACGAGCAAGGTCCTGCCCGCCACTTTCGTCGTCAAACGATCCGCGATCTTGTAAGGCGGGACGTTCGTGCCGAGCGGACTGCTGGTTAAC
>CAZCZP010000138.1:0-10520 GCA_964502895.1 uncultured Bifidobacteriaceae bacterium | reverse complement strand
CGCGCGCTCGAAGCCGATGTCATGGCCGGCTTTCTCCGACTCGATCCATTTGTGCTTGAGAATTTCTTCGCGCTCGGCCTGAAACTCGCGGTAAAGCGAAGAGTTCTTCAGCACATCACCGGCCGGAAGGTCTTTTTTGTCGTCCGACATACTACGAATCCCGAATCCAAAAATCTGTTCGTGCGGGGAAACTTAATCTCGCATCCGCATACCTGACAATCGAAATCTACTAAGGGAAATACCCGATAAGACTCCGTACGGTGACAGGGAGTCAATGAGTTGCGAAAGCGCGCACTCACAGTCACAGTTTATCGCCTGTTGTTGCGAGGGTTCGGCTGACTTGGAACACAGCGAGACAGGCTTGAACTTCCTTGGGGTCATTAAGGCAGATTGCGCCCGCTCGAATTCGCGGCATCGGGTCGCCTTCAAGTTCGAGCGGAAGACGTTCAACCAGCGAACGGGCATAAGCGTGGAAACTGTCGAAGCCTTCCGCGCGCGCCGCTGCACGATTAATGAGCCGGAATGTCCCGACACTGCCCTGACAAGTTTGTCGCATCAATTCCACCATCACGCGACCCATCGTGTAACGCGGGTTGATTTCCACGACGGGCTTGAGGCGGGGCTGGCCGGAAGCATCACGATATGCGAAGGCATCAATCCCAATGGGGCCGAGAAAATCCGCGCGGCGCAATTCGGCCTCAAGCAAAGTAAAAACGTCTGCGTAAAGTTGCAGTATTCTGCTGGAAATGTTCGGCGGATCGCAGAACAATGCCACGACCTTACCTGGGACGCGCGTGTGATGGTGCGACTCCGCCCAGTTGCCTTGGAACTGGCCCTTGGCGTCGTTGAGCAGGCCGGTATAGCCACAACGCTTCAGACGTTCTGGTGTCATCTCCAATTGCACCGAGAAATCCATCACCCGCTCCAACCACGGTTCAACGACAAGTTGTTGTCCTTTGCTCAATACGTTTGTCATCCAGCGACGGTGCGTATCGAGGAGTTCTGGCTCGAAAAGACGCACTGCGTTGCTGCCCGCAAGGCCGATGGCTTCTTTGATGATGATTTTGTGATGCCCTCGACGACGAATCAAGGCGATGGCCGCAAGTGCCGCATCAAGAGAATCCACGGCCACGCCAACTTCGTTCTGCGTGCAGAGCCATTTCTCTGGACCCGCGTCACTTCGTGTTCGGGACTCCAACAACTTTCGCAGGAACTCGGCGCTCCACGCTTTTGAATAAAACTGTGCGATGCCCTTGTTGAATCGCTGTTCGGCTGTGCGGCGCTCAGCAGTGACGTTGGCGAAAACCGATTCGAGCAATTCTACGCTGTCCGGCGCCCACGCCCAGGGACGCAGGTGGCCAAGTTTGCGCCCAGCGAGGACGCTTGGTGTCTCAACGAATTCCGGCAACGCGAAGCCTGCCTGTTTGATGCCGCTCAAAAACTCCACCGAAGGCCGCCGTTCCACCAGCACGATGTCGTCCTGGCGACAAAGGAATTGCGGCAGGTTTTCCAAATCACGAGCCAGTTGGGCTTGATGCTTTGTCGGATTGAAACCCTTTCCTTCGACGATATGTCCCTCGGCAAACGGGTTGAAAACAAAGACGCTCGGTGTGCGGCCTTTCGATTGCGAATAGACGTTCAGTTCGGCGATGAACTGCGGATCAAGTCCGGCAGCGCGGCGGCCTTCGACGTTCAGTGAGAATCCTTTTGCGCGCTGGGGCGAGAGTGGGAATTTCAGCGTGCGGCAAAACGCTTCCCAATCGCTTTCACTCGGATTCTTCCAGCGGCGAAACCACTTCAAACCGTAGGCGACATGACCAATTTCGTCTCGGTAGATTTTGTCGAGCAACCTCGCGGTGTCAGCATCGCCGACGGTGGCGAAGCCGCGCGCGAAGTGGCGGGCGAAATCCAGATTCGCCTGCTCGAACGTGAGACAAAGTCCGGCCACGTAATCAATCGGGTTCTCCATCGGCGCAACACAGCGCCAGAAGTAGCCGCTCACGGGCAGTTCGCCAAACTCGATGCCGCATGCTTTCATGCGCTCGAGGTAAAGCCGCGTGTGTTCCTGTTCGTCCTTGAGGGTTTGCAGCACGCCTTTGCGGAAGGCGGCCGGCGCGTCGGGGAATTTCAAAAGCACCAGCGCCATGAGTTCGGTCGCCAGCAGCTCGTGATTGGCAAAAAAATGGAGCAGCCGGCCGCGCTCGCGTTGGTCTTCGAGATGACGGAGGCCGGGGAATTCCGCTTTGCTCGATCCGTGCGGTTTGAATTCGAGTTCGCGTGGCCGTCCCGGCGCGTCGGGCGTGACGGTTACGCCACCGGGATGTTCATCCGTGACGTCACCCGGATCCCGGAGTTTTTCCTCCAGCGTCGTGGCGAACAGGACGCGCTTGGCAAATTCGCGAAGTTCCATGCAGCGAACTCAATCTGCCTGGTTTCACCGGAATTGGCGAGAGTGGACAGCCAACGATTCTGCGTGCAAAATGACACCAGCGTGGCAACTGAAACCATTTCATCCGATTCGCCTATGAGCGCCGTGCTCGAAGCATTTCCCGGCGCGCAGCGCGCGTTGTTTCGCCGGTATCACATCGGCGGGTGCAGCCAATGCGGATTTCAACCGACCGAAACCCTGGCGCAGGTTTGCGAACGCAATGGCAACCTGGACGTGAACGAAGTGATGTCGCACATCCGAGCCAGCCACGAACAGGACGCGAAGATTTTGATTGAGCCGAAGGAACTGGCCGAGTGGCGCAGGCAGGATGCATCGGTGCGATTGGTGGACGTGCGGTCGCGTGAAGAGTTCGAGGCGGTGCATATCGAGGGATCGCAATTGTTGTCGCAGGATGTGATGCGTCAGATCATGAGCGACGGCTCGAACACCCGCCCGCTGGTCATCTTGGATCATCAGGGCAAGACGGGGCTCGACGCGGCGGCGTATTTCATGGGGCACGGCTTGCAGAACGTGCGCTGCCTGCGCGGCGGAATTGACGCCTGGGCGCAAGAGGTGGACGCCTCGATGCGCCGGTATAAATTGGGTTGAGCTATGAAAGAAGATTTGCAGAAACGCATTCAAGACGCTCTTGCCAATCCTCAGAACATGGGCGAGCTGGCCAACGCCGATGCCATCGGCACGGTGGGCAATTCCGATTGCGGCGAGATGTTGCGGATGTGGGTGAAGTTCAAGCAACAGGACGGCAAGAAGGTCATTGACCGAGCCACGTTCCAGTCGTTTGGGTGCGAGACGGCGATTGCGGTGGCAAGCCTTGCGACGGAATTGATCCGCGGCAAAACGGCGGAGGAAGCGTTGTCGCTCAAGACCGAGGAACTGGCAGGCGAACTTGGTCCGTTGCCGCCGATGAAAATCCACTGCGCGCAGCTCGTCGAAGGCGCGCTGCGCTCGGCGCTCAGCCCGAAGGCCGAGGCTTGCGCAAAACCAGTCGAGCCGTCGAAGTCCGCGGATGGCGCGCCCACGTTGCTAGACAGTTTTTCCAAGCCGAAAGAGAGCGGCGTGAAGATTCGATTCCTCGATTGAAGCGCCACGTCGGGCTAAGGTCAGAAGAACATCCACACGGACAGATTTTCCCTGCTGCCACAGCGATTTCCTCGCGTCGTAGTTTCCGCCACCCGCCATTCTTGTCCGCGGAATTGTCCTGTCCGCGAACAAGGCTCCCGCAAACGGGACAGTCAGTTTCCGTATCAGCGTGAAAGGAAAGCAAATAGGCCGTGGCATCCCGGCTGCTAGGTCACAGCCATGATGGCGATCCTGAATATTATTCTGGCTTTGATCGCCGCGGGAGTGGTTGTGGAACTGTTCGCGGCGGCGACGGCGCCCATGGGTTACCAGGATGAAAGCGGTTTTCACCTAGGTCCGGAAAAGACCGGTGCCGCGGATGAAATTCACTCCGGAAATCCAAGTTAAGCGCTCCGAGTTCAAGGAGCACAACCAATGGATTTGCTCGCCTTGACCGGCGATCATCGTGGCTCGGCCCCCGTCCCGTACGGCGGGATTGCGGTGCCGGCAAGCCACCAAGCGCAAAGTCCCCTGCCGAGGAAGAAGACGCCCCGCTGCATTTTTGCAGTGACCCTGCGCGCTTCCCTGATGGGGGACTTATCGTTTCAATCGGAGGTGCTTCCATTCCTGACTGGAGGTCCTGCCGGTTGAGCAGTGGCGTTACTCCCGTCCCGCCGCTGCTATGAAGGGTTTCAATTCTTTCATCAACTTCGCGAACACTTCCAGCGTAACCTGTTGTGCGCCGTCGCTCCAGGCCTCGGCTGGATTAGGATGAACTTCGATGAGCAACGCATCCGCGCCCATCGCCACAGCACCTTTGCACACCGTCGTCACGAGATCCGCCCGTCCTACGCCCTGACTGGGATCAATCACGATCGGGCAATGCGATTCGTGCTTGATGATTGGAATAGTCGAAAGGTCGAGCGTATTGCGCGTGTATGTTTCAAACGTGCGAATCCCGCGTTCGCAGAACATGAGGTTTGGATTTTCGTTGGCCAGCACGTATTCACCAGCCAACAACCATTCCTCAATCCTCATCGAGAGACCGCGTTTGAGGAGAATGGGCTTGCCCGTTTTGGCGGCGGCAATCAGAAGCTGGAAATTCTGCGCGTTCCGCGCGCCAATCTGGATGATGTCGGTGTATTCGGCGACGAGGTCCACGTGTTGTTCGGAAAGCAATTCCGTGATGACGGCCAAGCCCGTGAGCCGGCGCGCTTTGTCGAGCAGCTTCAGCCCTTTTTCACCCAGTCCTTGAAACTCATAGGGCGAGGTGCGCGGTTTGAACGCGCCGCCGCGGAGAACGGTTGCGCCCGCCGCTTTGACCGCCTCGGCAACGGTAAGCAACTGTTTTTCGCCCTCCACCGAGCACGGCCCGGCCATGACCTGGAGCTTGCGCCCGCCGATAACGTGCTCGCGCACGCGAATGGTGGAAGCGGACGGATGCGCCTCTCGGCTCACCAGCTTATAGCGTTTCTGGATCGGCATTACGCTTTCCACTACGTGCGGAAACTGAGATGCTAGGGTTTCGAGATTGGCGTGGGTGAGTTCGTCGCCAATGGCGCCAATTACGGTGCGCGCCACGCCGCGCATGACGTGCGGCGTGTAGCCAAGCTTGCGAATTTCGTTAAGGACGGCGCGTTCCTCTTTCTTCGAGATACGCGGTTTGAGCACGATGATCATAGGGCATTCACAGGTTGGCCGGAGGTCTCCACAAAAAAACCGCAGGCGGCGTGGCGACCTGCGGCGATTTTTTATGGTTCAGAGCTTATCGCAGCCGCAAGTGCACGCACGCCGGCCAAAAATAGAAAAAGAAATATCGGCCGCCGAAGGCGTTGCTGACTTGCTGACTGCTCGGATTCACTGGCCGAACCCTATCAAATCCATCCGAGGCGTCAAGCACCGGCAAGGTTGACCAAGGTTGACCTTCTTGGAGGCGCGCGGGGATGGACAACCCGGTGTCCGCGTGTCAAAACTCAGGACTGTTCCCCATTTCTGTGGCGAAAACCACGGTGCATCTCGATAATCTGCGTCCGAGCCGTGGTGGCCCAACGAATGCTAAACTGCCGGCATGAGTGCGCTTGCCTTTAGAGTAAACCGAAAGAACGGGGACTATGTAAAACCGACCATCGTTCCGGCGAACCAGCGTGGAGAGTCCCGATTTAGCCCGCTCGACGGGGCAATCATAGCCTTCTTTCTGCTTTGCGTCGGCGGCCTCGTTAGTCTGCTTTTGGCAAACTGAGTTCGGCCTTGCAGTAGTTGGCTTTGCTTCCCAGTGCGCGGCTGGGGAACGAATCTACCCATTCAGCCAGTGCAGCCTTCTTGTTGGGGAGAATATGCATCCGCACGCACGCCCCGCTGATCCATGGCACTCTTGACACTTCGGATAAATAATCCACGCGACGTTCTGGATTCGATTCGCAGGTGGAAATCGCGGCCCCAGCACCTATCGAGCAAAGACAGTTCCGACGGTTGGTTACATGTGCGAGCGGAGTTCAGCGCCGTGAGATCCCGCTTTTGGCGCTTTGTTGGGGAACGCGCGCCCGGCCCTCCAGCCCGTTCACAAATTTCTGCATCGCGGTTTCCTGCTGCTCGATGGATTCGACGAGTTTGAACTGCGTGCGGCAGCGATCGAGGTTGTGGTCAGGACGATGGATGCGGAAATAGGTATCACCACTGAGAAAATCCGTGAGGAAGCGAATCCCAAGCTCGAAGGTGATGAGCTTGCCTGAGAAAGCCAGGAGCGCCTTCTCCGCTTTGGTGAGGAAGGCGTCGGCCGTGGCGAGATAACCCTCGGCCAGTTGCTTGAAAGTCGGCAGGTGTACTTTGACTTTTGACAGGTCCTTTTCATCCTCCAAGGTCGGGCTGGTGGTCGTGCGCACCATGTCGCCGAAATCGTAGAGGGCGCAACCGGGCATCACGGTGTCGAGGTCCACCACGCATTTGGCTTCACCGGTTACGGCGTCGAGCATCACGTTGTTGAATTTGGTGTCGTTGTGAGTAATGCGTTCGGGGATTTTTCCTTTTGCCATCGCGTCGAGAATTACGTCCACAATTTTCTCACGCTTGAGTGCGAATTCGATTTCTGGCTTCGCGTTCTTGGCGCGATTGTAGCGATCTTTCTGGATGGCCTGTTGCAACGCGGAGAAGCGCTTTCGAGTGTTGTGAAAATGGGGAATGGTTTCCGTGAGCCGACCGCCTGGCAGGTCCACGAGCAGGCTCTGAAATTCGCCAAAGGCCCGGCCCGCCTGAAGCGCCTGCTCCGGCGATTGCACGGACTCAAAGGTTTGAACTCCCTCTACAAAAACAAAGGTGCGCCAGTATTCACCTTCGCGGCTGTGATAAAAGGACTCGCCTTCGCGCGTCGGTATCACGACGAGGGAACGGCGCGTGATGTCGCGGGCGTTCTGGGCTTCCAGCCGGCGCCGGATGTGCGTGGTCACACGCATGACGTTCTTCATCACGGCGGGCGGGTTCTTGAAGACGTTTTTGTTGATCTTCTGGTGGATGTAGCGCACGCGCATGCCGCCCTGGTCGTACGTGGCCGAATACGTCTCGTTGATGTGTCCGATCTTGAAGGTTTCGGCGTGAAGAATCTCGCCGTAAATTTGAAACTGCTTCGAGATTTCCTGGAGTTGTTTTTCCTGATAAGCCATACGCAGAGTTGTTGAGGCGGCATTGTGAGTAGTGAGCAGAACCGTGGCAACGCGAAAGGCGCGCGGCTTGAAATGCCGACATACGGCGCACAGCATCGCTCGGATGTTGACACTCCTTGCTCAAAGCTGCTTCATTCGTCGGGTTCTTTGGCCTGCTTTGATTCCCAATGAGACGAATAATTCAGAAACGATCCTGGCCTGCGACATGAGCGGCAATCGTGAAACGCTTCAGTTTGCGGACCTCAAGCCGTATTTGCTGCTGAAGAATGGCAATTACCTTTACAAGATTCCGTTTCGCGGCGGCTGGGCAGTGTTGAAGGTCTATTACGGCAGCCGCGGGTGGTTTTCGTGCGTCGTCAAGAGCCTGGAGAATGTTCTACTGGCGGGCCAGACCTCCTACATGCCGCGAACGCGGTTGCGTGTGGAGATGGAGTGCCTGTCTCTCTGGCGCAAGCATGGCTTCCGGGTTTTCGACACGTATCCCGAAGTTCGGGTGGAAGCGCCCGGCTGCCCCGAAGGCGGCTACATGTTGTTCGAATACGTGGAAGCGCCCAAGCTGATCGCCTGGCTCAACGACCAATCCAAGTCCGCCGAGGAGCGTTTTGTTCTTTATCGCAAGTGGCTCCTGGAATGGAGCCGCCGGCACGACATCGCGATTCGCGAGCAGGAGCCGCGGCTCGTGCATGAAAATGGCGATGGAAAACACGTCATGCTGTTGGAGAAAGGCGGCTTTCTCTGGTTCGATTTTGAAATGGCGTTTCGCAGCCGTCGTCGCGTGGCGCAACACATCTCGCACGAGATCATCCAGTACCTGTGGTTCATGCGAAAAAGCACGCCGCCCGAAATCCAGGAGCGGTTGATCCAGGAAACGGTGCGCCATTATCCCGCCAAGGATCGGTTGCGCCAGGCCCACGATTATTTCTGGCGGCATCCGAACTTGCTGCATCGCTTTGGCCGGGCGTGCGACCGGGCGTTCAAGGCCAAGGCCAAGAAACCGTCCAGCAAATACAGCGTTGCGCGAATGATCCGCGAAGAACTCGAACGGCTTGGAGCTTGAACGCGTTCCGCCGCCTCAAGTCGCGTTGCGCTTTGCTCGGCGATAACTGCAAGACATGATGCAAGGCCTGCCGCCACCACTTCCCGAAGGCGCAGAAATTCTACAAGCTGGAGGGCGCGGCGGGACCGGCAATATTCTCTACCTTTTCCGCAACGCGCGGCCACCGGTCGTGCTGAAGCTCTATCGAACCCGGCGTTCGCGCTTGAACGAGTTCCTGAAGGATTTTTCCGAACGGCATCTGGAAAGAAAGCGGGGCGCCACGGCGGCCATCCGTTGCACCACCGAAAAACTCAATATTGACCTGTGGACGAAGGAGGGGTTCGACGTGGTGCAGCGCGTCGAGCGGCCTTTGCCCGCCGATGTGCTGCCGCCGGCACTGTGGTTGGAGTATTGCGCTGGCCCCGTCCTTTGGGATGTGCTGTCTGGCGCCGAACGTTCGACCTCTGCGAAACTGGCTTTGGTCGAATCGCTGGGGCTCTCTCTGAGCCGCCGCCACACGCGTGCGATGGAATTGCGGGAGCCGCTTCTCGTGCATGAACACGGCCAGGTCAAACATTTCTTCGTCCAGGGTGATCGGCTGGTTGCGTTCGATCTCGAACACGGATTCGCGCCTGGTTATCCGGTGGTCAAAGCCGTGGCGCGGGAAGTCTCGGGAATTGCCTACTCGTTGGCGCGCGTTGACCAGGCTACGGCCGAAGAGTTTCTGCGCGCGTTGGCTGCGGGCTATGCAAACAAACCTCTCCTGAAAAAAGTTGTTGTCGAAGCGACCCGCGGCGGCGGGCTACTGGGAAAGATCAAGCGCTGGAACGAAGGCAGGCGCGCTTCTCGCTTCGACAAAACGCGGGTTATGGAACGGCTGGGAACATTGTTGGAGTCTGGGGCAGGCTGCCATTGACGATGGTAAATCGGCTGTGTGTTTGACTCGGGCGGAACCACTCCGCGCCTTCGGGTTTTTCGACTCCAAGGTTGTACAGAATGACACTTCCCAAATGAACACATGACAGTCTCGTCATGTTTCTAACACCCGAACGACAAACCAGTCTATTCGACTGAATCGGTGAAGGATCAGGCGACGAAGCCCGCTTCACGGCCGGGTTCTTGTAACAAAGGGCGATGACCTCGTTCCATGCCCGGCACAAATCGGAATCGCCCATTCGCTTATGACATTACAGATCACTGGACGGTTCGCACGGTTCTTTGCGGTGGGAGCAAGTGGTGTCGTGGTAAACATGGCGATTCTGATCGTGTTGACGGAGCAACTGGGTGTTCCCTATGCGATCTCAAGCCTGATCGCCATCGAACTCTCGATTCTGGGCAACTTCGCTCTGAACAACGCATGGACGTGGTCCGATAGGAGAATCATACCTTTCGGAGAACGTTTGTTGAAATATCATGCGGTTGCCGGCTTCACGGCTGTGACTGCCAATTGGTGTCTGCTAATTCTCCTGACCTCGCAGTTCAAGCTGGATTATCGCATCGCCAATCTCATCGGCATCGCGGCGGGGATGGTTCTGAACTTTGCCCTCAACCACACCTGGACCTTTCGCGGACAGTCAACTCGCGTGCCGCTGACCTGGAATCCACCAGACATCGAGCGGTTGATGGAAAGCTTGAAGTTGCGCGGCATCTCGCATCGCTGGACTGTCGCTATCGTCGCTTTGTTGGCAGCGGCATTGGGTTTGCGAGTGGTGGCGTTGGCGGGGATGCCGTTGGTGCCGGAAGAGGCGTACTATTGGATGTATTCACAGCATCCCAACCTCAGTTACTTTGATCATCCCCCCATGGTCGCCTGGATAATCGGCTTGGGAACGCAGGCGTTTGGCAATACGGAATTCGGAGTGCGCTTTGTCGGCGCGCTGTTGATGCTGGCAGCCAGTGGTTTGATGTATGTGTTCGGCCGGATGTGGTTCGGTCGTCACGCAGCATTGGTGGCGGCCCTGTTGCTCCAGGCGTTGCCGGTGTATTTCGGTTCGGGGTTGGTTGCGACGATGGATTCGGCACTCGTTTTTTTCTGGTTGGTAAGTCTGGTGGGTGTAAGCGTGGCGCTGCGAGAACAGCGGGTGTGGGGCTGGTATGTGGCAGGATTGGGGTTGGGTGGGGCCATGCTGAGCAAATACACAGGCATCTTCCTGGGGTTGGGGGCGCTCTTGGCTGTGCTGGCACATCCGCCTTGGCGCCGGCATTTGCGCAGCGTGCATCCGTACGTGGCAGCGCTGCTGGCTTTCGCGATGTTCACGCCGGTGCTCGTTTGGAATGCGCAACATGAGTGGGCGAGTTTTCGTTTCCAGTTTGCGGACCGGTT
>CAZCZP010000137.1:4897-10588 GCA_964502895.1 uncultured Bifidobacteriaceae bacterium | reverse complement strand
TCCCGGTGCGCGACACCGGTCGGTTCGGCTGGAAAAGGCTCCTTGTAGTTGACTTTGATCGGATCGGTCGGGTCGAGGCCAACAACTTTTCCATTCTCGACATAAACGCATGGCACACGGTCGCCCGTCGCGGCCATGATGAACGAATAATCGAATCCAATCTCACGCGGACCGGGTTTGATTTCTTTGTTCCAATCCACGCTGTCAGCGCCGCCCAGGCCGAGATGCCATTTGCCAACGACCGCTGTGGTGTAACCCGCCTGCTTGAGCATTGAAGCCAGGGTTGCGCGCCCGGGCTTGATGATGAGTGCCGCATCCCCGGGCAAAACTCCCGTGCCTCTCTGGCGAAACGCGTATTCGCCGGTGAGCATCGAATAGCGCGATGGCGTGCAAGTCGCCGAAGACGAATACGCACTGGTGAAGCGTAAGGCCTCGCTGGAGAGCCGATCCACGTTTGGCGTTCGAACTGTTTTCGCGCCATAACAACTGAAGTCGCCGTACCCGATATCGTCGGCGTAAATGAGCAGAATGTTTGGCTTCGCAGGTGATTCGGCGGCAACCACTCCCGCTGCCGCACAAAGCAGCCAGGAAATTGCGGCGAAGCGTGTGAACGTGTTCATTTTAGTTGACGGGGGCTTTGTGAGTTTCAGGAAGTTCCAAACGCGCCGGGTCAAGACGCGGGGACAGCAAGTGAATCATCAGCAACGCTGCGAGGTATGCAAATCCAGCGATGATAAAAATGGGGACATAATTCCCGCCCGTTGCTTGAAGGACAGCACCCACCAGCATAGCGATGAACATTCCTCCAACGGCGCCCGCCATCCCGCCGATGCCCACGACAGAGCCGACCGCCTGCCGCGGAAACATATCGGATGTGAGCGTGAACAAATTGGCCGACCACCCCTGGTGCGCCGCTGCTGCAAGACTTATCAAGGCGACGGCAACCGCCAGATTCGGAACGATTGCCGCGAGTACGATCGGCACCACGGCCAACGCGCAAATCAGCATCGCGGTCTTGCGCGCTCGATTGTGCGACCAACCTCGCTTGATCCAGTGAGAGGAGAGCCAACCGCCGCCAATGCTCCCGACATCAGCCACAAGGTAAATCGCCAGCAGCGGCGGTCCCATTTCTGAGAGGGTGACCTTAACGCCGTGGCTTTTGTTCAGAAAGTCGGGAACCCAAAACAGATAAAGCCACCAAACCGGATCCGTCATAAATTTGCCGAGGGCAAAGGCCCAGGTTTGGCGGAACGGCAGTAGTCTGCGCCATGGAACACGGACTTCCGGGTCGGGCGGATCGCTGCGAATGTAAGCCAGTTCGGATGGTGAAACGCGCGGATGTTGTTCCGGTGAGCGATAGACAGCCAGCCACCACACAGCCCAGAAGAAACCGATCAACCCGGTGCCAATGAACGCCCACTGCCAACCCCAGTGCTTCAGAATCCACAGAACAATCGAGGGTGTGAGCAACGCGCCGACGTTCGTGCCGGAATTGAATATCCCCGTAGCCAACGCGCGCTCTTTCTTCGGAAACCACTCAGCAACAGTTTTAATGGAGGCCGGAAAATTTCCGGATTCTCCGATGCCCAGAGCAAAGCGCGCCAAGGCGAAACCCGCTGCCGCGCCGGAAAGCGTGAGCAGCGCAAAACCGCTCTTCGCGTCCAGGTTCAGCACTGGCACTTTGAGTGAAGTGAACAAGCCGGCGGCTCCGTGCGCCATGGCGGCGATGCTCCATACGATGATGGCGAGGGCAAAACCGCGCCGCACGCCAATCGTATCCATTATTCGTCCCGCCATCATGAACCCTAGTGCGTACGCGAGTTGAAAGCTGAACACGATTGAGGAATAAATGCGTTCATCATTCCACCCAAACTGCTCCGTGAGTGTCGGCTTGAGGATGCCAATGACCTGCCGGTCAATGTAGTTGATCGTCGCTGCGAAAAACAGCAACGCACAGATGTGCCAGCGATAATATCCAATCCGCCCGGGCGAGGATGGAGTGGATGCGTTCATGCGTGTTGTGGTTTCCGATTATGCAGCGCGTCAGGGAAGAAGTTGCATCATCGCGGTCAACTATTTGCGACTGGAATTCGCGCCTACGGTGTTCGCCGGAGCAAATTTTGCAAGCAAACTTTTCCAATTCGCTCGCAACGACGGAAGAGAGAGTTTGATTTGAAAGCGGGCGCCACCGGATTATAGTCCTCCGCAACTCATGCATCGGTTCATGTACAGACCGTCATGCGCCCGCAGCGCTCCCGCGAGAGTGAAGGGATTTACGCTCATCGAGCTGCTGGTCGTCATCGCCATCATCGCCATTCTGGCCGCCATGCTCCTGCCGGCGCTGACGAACGCAAAAAGCAAAACTCACGGCATCAACTGCATGAATAATCACCGGCAGTTGAGCCTCGCCTGGCGCATGTACTCGGACGACCACCAGGACAAATTACCTTACGCCAGCGAACTGCCGTGGCGGCCGGAAACTTTCGGATCCGCCTGGATCACGGGCACGCTCGACTTCAACGCCAGCAATCCCACGAATTGGAATCCGGATCTCTCCATCAAGCGAAGCCCGATGTGGCCTTATTGTGGAAACAGCGTTTCCATCTGGAAATGCCCGGCGGATCGGTCCGGGCTGGTCGTGGACGGCGAATTCAAGCCGCGCGTTCGCAGCATCTCGATGAATGTTTTTTTGGGCGGCTGGGCGGGCACGGACGGCAACTGGGGGCCAGTCGTCAGTAACTTCAAGATTTATATGAAGCAATCCGAGCTTCACGACCCCGGCCCATCCAAGATTTTCGTTTTTCTGGACATGCGAGAGGACAGCATTGACATGGGTAACTTCGCCACCTTGATGAACGGCTGGCCGGGAAATTCCGACCAGTACGGTTTTTTCGACCTGCCCGGTTACTATCATCATTTCGCCGGCGGCTTTTCGTTCGCAGACGGGCATTCGGAACTGCGCCGTTGGCGCGATCAACGAACGACCCCGCCAATTGTTAATGGCGGCTTCGTCAACGATCATTTTTCTTCGCCGGGCAATCGTGATGTCGAATGGCTGCAGGAACGGTCATCGCGGCCGAGAAATTAGGCCCGCGAACTTGCGATGTCCCACAACTCGTGGGGGAGTGTTCTTTCCGTGACGGATTTCTTTCGTCGCCTTGTCGTAGCCGAACTTCTCAAGCGCAAAGCACCAGAACAAGCATTCTGCGATCGGGTGCCTCAGGTGTGGGCGCAGCTTTGAACAACCAACTGCATGGCGGATGCGTTCACGATAACGAGAAACGATTGCCGCATGCGCCGACTTCCCAAAGTGACATTCCACCAACAACGTACGTGGCCTTCGAAATGCTTTCTTTTTTTGTGGTAGATGGCAGGTCGGTTCATTCGTCACATGCATCGAAGCAGCAAAACCAACTTCAAGCGCACCATTCTAATTCTGCTGTTGCTGACGGCTGTGGCCGAATTCGTCCGCAGCAGCGCGGGAATTTTTTCCGTCGTCGAAGGCCTTAGCATGTATCCCACGTTCAGGCCCAATGACGTGGTCCAAACCAGAGCGCCCAACGGCAGAACCGAAAGGGGCGACGTGGTGATCGTCACCGATAATCGAGGCGACCTGGTGATCAAGCGCGTCATCGGTCTGCCCGGAGAAACGGTGACAATTTTTCGAGGCTTTGTTTATATCAACGGACATCGGCTGATGGAACCTTACCTGCCCAGCCACACCTATACCTTCAAGAGCAACGTGAAAGACGAACGGCCCGCGGACTGGCAATTGCGGCAAGACCAATTTTTTGTCATGGGCGACAACCGTCTTCACAGCGCCGACAGCCGGAATTTCGGCCCGATCAGCCGCGACGCGATCGAGCGGGTCGTCACTCTGCCGCAAAACGCGGTCAAACCCGGTCTCTCCGGGGTCATGTTTACCAAAGCAGGGTCGGAAACGACCTACTGAATCGATTCCAGCGCGGGAAATCCCGAATCGCCTGTTCAAGTTTCAAACGTTAAGCGTTGCCCGCGCTTGTTTTCGGAGCACAATTCGACTACGGTTGGTCAGTGAAGTCCTGGCAATTGATGCGATGTGCGTGCAGCTTGGCACTACTTTGCTTTTCCTACGCCGTCACAACCCACGCGGCGAACAAATCCATCCGCCTCCGCAACGAAACCATTGACACCGCACCAGCCGACGCACGATCGCGCGTGTCAGCGGCTGCCGCGGCAGATGACAGCCCCAAGTCCGGCCTCTTCCTGATTCAATTCACCAACACAGTCCAGGCCACGTGGCGCGAACAGTTGCGCGACCTTGGAGTGGAATTGTTGCACTACGTGCCGGACGATGCCTTCGTAGCAAAATTTACCGGCGCGCGGCCCGGGCAAATTCGTCAACTCGGTTTCGTGCGCTGGGTGGGTGACTATCGCCTTGAACACAAAATCAATCGAGCGCTGAAACCCGGCGGCAGCCGGGCGGCGGAATCCATGCCTGTCGCAGTCTTGCTGGCGCCCGGTGCGACTACCGCGGACACAACCAAAGTGAAGCGGACCCTCGCGTCCCTCAGGCAGGAAGCCAACCATCGCTTCGGCAGCGTGCTTCGGGGCCAGATTAACTCAACCGATCTCGAAACACTCGCCGGTTCGGAGGCCGTGCTGTGGATTGAGCCGGCGGCGGACATGAAATTATTTGACGAGGTTTCGTCCAGAATCGTCGGCGGCGATGGACCCCCGGGCCAAACTCTGGTCCAGTCCCTCGGCTACACGGGCGCGGGCGTGACCGTGGCCGTGGCTGACAGCGGCCTCGACAGTGGCGACACCAACAACATGCATCCTGACATCCACGGCCGGGTCGCCGCGTTGTTCCATTACGGCGCGCTTGGCCAGCTTGCCGACGCTGCGGACGAACACAGTCACGGAACGCATTGCGCCGGGATCATTGCCGGTAATGGCGCGGTTGGCGAAACCGACGACAACGGTTTTCTTTTCGGCCTCGGTGTGGCGCCGGGCGCGCGCCTGGTCGGCCAACGGATTTTTGACGCCGTCGGCGGTTACGCGCCGCCGCCGAGTTTTGAAACGTTGACTCGCGACGCAAAGCGCGCCGGTGCCGAAATCGGCTCGAACAGTTGGGGGGACGATACACAGGGACGTTACGACATCAGTGCGATGGAATTCGATGCGCTCGTGCGGGACGCAGATGCGCTCGCGCCCGGTGACCAGCCTTACGTCCTGGAATTCTCCGCGGGCAACGCCGGCCCGGGTCCGCAAACCATCGGCAGTCCTGCTGTCGCCAAGAACGTCATTGCGACTGGCGCTGCGCAGAACGACCGGCCCGACCTGCTCATTTACGGCGATGGCCCGGACGCGATGGCGGACTTCTCCAGTCGCGGCCCCTGCGAAGACGGTCGCATCAAGCCCGACCTGACTGCGCCCGGGACGTGGATCGCGTCGCTGCGTTCGGTGTATGCCGACGACAACAACGCCTGGGGCGAAATTTCCGAGAACTACATGTATCAAGGCGGCACGAGCCAGGCCGGGCCGCATGTTTCGGGAGCGGCCGCGGTGTTCGTGCAGTATTGGCGGCAGACGCACACCAATGCAACTCCTTCGCCCGCGCTCGTCAAAGCCGCCCTGATCAACTCGGCCACCGACATGGACGAAACCGCCATTGGCTCAACCGTGATTGACGAGGACGGCGAGCCCATC
>CAZCZP010000137.1:1882-4797 GCA_964502895.1 uncultured Bifidobacteriaceae bacterium | reverse complement strand
CGCCGTGTCTATACCGCGCCATCCACGATCAATCTTCGTTTGGTGGATTACCACCTCGCCGGCCAGCCGACTGCAACAATCAACCTGCGCAGCACGTTGGAGGCAGGGGGCGAAAACGTCACACTGTTCGCGAGCGGCACACACGGGCTTTTCACTGGCGCGGTTGCCACGGCCACGGGGCCGGCGATGGCTGACGGCGTTTTGCAGATTCAACACAGCAACACCATCACGGCCACCTATCAGGATGCCACCCCACCCACGCAACGGCAGTTCACGGCGCGAGCCGACCTGCTGCCGCCGGTCATCAGCGGCGTATTCAGCACCAATCACTTTGGTAAAGCGGAGGTGCATTGGAAGACCGACGAAGGGGCGCGCAGTCTATTGATCTACGGCACCACTCCCGCGTTGGGCTCGGTTCAAACGAACTCCCTGTTCCTCACCAATCACACGGCTATCGCGGATGGACAGATTTCCGGACAGACAAATTATTTCATGCTGGTGTGTTCGGATGAAGCGGGCAATCGCGCCACGAACAACAATGCCGGGCAACTTTTCTCCTACGTCGTGCCCTTTGCTCCACCGATTTTGATCGTGGATGGTTACTTTGGAGATTTGTTCGTCCAACCACCGGTGGCGAATTACACCGACCCGCTGGATGAATTGGGTCTTGCTTATGACGTGTGGGACGTGCAAACGCTCGGCCCGCCTACGGGGGCCGATCTGCGCACCTACCGAGTCGTGCTCTGGCGGATTGCGGAGTTCAGCACCGGCGCGCCGACCGGACTTACCGTTGTCGAACAGGCGGCCATTCGCAGTTACCTGAACTCGGGCGGTTCGCTGTTCATTGCTTCGATGGAGTTAATTTCGCGCCTCGGTCTGAACTCGCCGTTCGTGCGCGAAGTGCTCCACGTAAGCAATTTCGCCGAAGATGCCACGATTGCCAACGTGGATGGAGTTCCCAACAACCCGATCGGCGATGGAATGGCCCTGGAGCTTGATTACACAGATTACACTTATCTGGGCATCCTTGAACTCAACTTTTCCGACACCATCACGCCCGGAACAGGCGCGGAAGGAATTCTGACGGACGCCGACACGGATGAATTTGCCGGACTGCGTTTCCCGCGCGTCGGCGTGGACAGCCCGGGCCGTGTTGTGTTTCTCTCCTTCCCGTTTGATACGGTTCCGATGGGCGTCCCTGCCCCGGACGACCGCACCACGCTGCTTGAACGAATTCTCCGCTTCCTCGCCCCGGGACTAAACGGCCAGGGCAGCGTGGCATTCAATCAAAGCGCGTATTCTGTGCCCGGTGAGGCCACCGTGGAAGTCGCTGATTCAGACCTGGAAGGACTCGGACAAATCAGCGTCAACCTCACCAGCACGACACAGACGACTCCGGTAGCCCTGAGTTTGCAGGAAACCACACGCCGTGGCGTGTTCCGCGGCACGTTCGCCATTGTCCCGACTCTCACCGGCGGAAACCTGACAGAACTGCGAGCCGCGCCCGGCGATTTTGTTCGAGCCTCGTACTTTGATGCGTCATCGAACCTGACCGTGGTTGCCAGCGCGCCGGTTGAGAACACCCCGCCCGTGGTCAGCGGCATCACGGTCGAACCGGGATACGTTGACGCGGTCGTTTATTGGGACACGGACGAACTGGCGGACTCGAAGGTCGAGTTCGGCGAATCCACTTTGCTCGGACGCACGGCGCTCGATCCAACGCCGACCGATTCACACGCGGTGTCGCTCCCGCAACTCGAACCCGCCCGCACTTACTATTTCCGCGTCATCACGACGGATCGCGCGGGCAACGTAACCGTGAATGATAACAACGGTGCGTTGCACACCTTCACCACGTTGCAACCCAAGCAACCGCCGTGGAGCGACAACCTCGAGAACGGCAGCACTAATTGGACAGTCTATACGGTCGAAGATTCCGAGCGCGGCTGGGAATTGGGCGTGCCCGGCATTCTTTCGCCACCCGCGCACTCGCCGACCAACGCCTGGGGCAGCAACCTGCGCGGCGAGTATGCCAGCGCCATCGAAAGCTACCTCATCAGCCCCGCCGTCCAACTCACCGGCGGCAACACGGCCAAGCTCACGTTCTGGCACGCTTACGATCTCACCTCGCCCTCGGAATTCGACATCTTCCACGCGGGCGAAGTCCTGCTGCTCACCGACAACGCCCTCGAACCGATCTCGCTCGCTGTTTTCTCCGATGACGTCGTGGACTGGGAGCCAGTGGAAATTGATCTGTCGGCTTACACGGGAAAGATCGTTTACATCGCGTGGCATTATTTCCTGTTCTCTCTCGACAACCTGCCGCGCGTCGGCTGGCTCGTGGACGATGTGAGCATCACCGTCACCAACATTCCCATGGGAACGATCATCGTCTCGAACAACCTCTGGCAATCGGCCTTTACCTTGTCCGGCCCGACCGCGCGCACCGGCAATGGCCGTTGGACCAGCATCACCAACGCCGCGGTTGGCCAATACGTCGTGCAGTTCGGGGACGTGCCGTACCATCAGACTCCTTCGCCGCAAACCAACACCTTGTCCTCCGGTGGTGTAGTTGCTTTCACCGGCAATTATACGTATGCCGACGCAAACTCGAACGGCATCGCCGACGCGTGGGAGCAAGCCAACTTTGGCAGCGTGTCTCCCAATCACCCGGGCTCAACCGACACGGACGGAGACGGGTTGAATGACTTCGCGGAGTTTGTCGCCGGCACGAGCCCGACCAACAACACCTCCGTGCTGCGGCTTGCGCCCGCGCCGCAATCCGGGTCAAGTGTCAATATCCAGTGGCCTACCGCGCCTGGACACGCCTATCGCGTCCTCGGTAGCGACGCACTGACAAGTTGGTTGCCCGTCACGGATTGGATTCGAGCATCCGGCAGCAGCCTGAGCACGAA
>CAZCZP010000137.1:0-1782 GCA_964502895.1 uncultured Bifidobacteriaceae bacterium | reverse complement strand
CGCAATTTCGTACTCGCTCTCCAGCCTGAAGCACACAAACATTCCGGCAAACAGATTACAAAATATGAAAACACTAATCGCCGCACTTCTGTCAGCGACAGCCATCGTCGTCACACTACTGGCCGCCGAAACCAGTTCCACACCCGTTAGTCCATCGGTCGCCAAGGATTCACGAGCATTTGAAATGCGCACTTATTACGCCGCGCCGGGCAAACTGGAGGCGCTCAATGCGCGTTTCCGCGACCACACATGCAAGTTGTTCAAAAAGCACGGCATGGAAATCGTCGGCTTTTGGATTCCAAACGAGAAGGAACAGGGCGCGGAGAACAAGCTGGTTTACATTCTCGCTCACAAGAGCCGCGAGGCCGCTAAGAAATCATTTGCGGAATTCGGCAAAGACCCAGAATGGCAAAAGGCACGCGCCGAATCCGAGGTCAACGGCAAGCTGGTCGAGAAGGTGGAATCCGTGTTCATGTCCGCAACGGATTACTCACCGATAAAGTAAGGAACTCCCTCCCGGTTGGGACGAGCTGCTGCTCGTCTGATTCCAGGGCCGCGCAACCACGCGGTCCCTACCGATTATTTTCTCATGCTGACTGTTGCCGGACTCCAGAAACGCTTTGGTGACCGCGTGTTGTTCGACGACGTTTCGCTCACGCTGCTGACGGGCGAACGCGTCGGCCTCGTCGGGCCCAACGGCGCGGGTAAATCCACTTTGCTCAAAATCATCCTTGGTCAGGAACAACCGGACGCGGGCGAGGTCACGATGATGCGCGGTGCGCGACTCGGTTATCTGCCACAGGAGAGTGAAACGCTTGGCAACGAAACCGTTTTGGATATCGCCGTGCCGCACGACCATGAACACGACGGCCAATTTGTCGCCAAAGCAAAACAGATTCTCGCAAATCTTGGCTTCAAGCAAACGGACCATACGCGGCCCGCCCGCGAGCTTTCCGGCGGCTGGGGAATGCGTGCGCACCTCGCGCGGTTGCTCGTTCAAGAGCCGGATCTGTTGATGCTCGACGAGCCGACGAACCATCTCGACCTGGAAACGCTCTTGTGGTTTCAGGATTATTTGCGCAACTATCCCGGCGCAATCCTGCTGATCTCTCATGACCGCGAATTCCTCAACCGCCTGTGCACGCACGTCGCGGAGCTTCGCCAGTCGCGGGTGTTGCGTTACACGGGCAACTACGACGAATACCTGGAACAACGCGCCGCTGCCGAGGTGACGTTGATCGCCACCGCCAAGGCGCAACAGCGCGAGATTGATCGGATGCAATTGTTCGTGGACCGTTTCCGCGCCAAGAATACGAAGGCCGCTCAGGCGCAGAGCAAAATGAAGCAAATCGAGCGGCTCAAAGAGGAAATGGTCGAGGCACCCGGCGGCCCGGACGCAACGGTCGGCTTCCGTTTTCCGCAGCCGCAGCGCAGTGGACAGCGCGTCATCACACTGGACAAAGTGCGCTTTGCCTACGGCGAGAATTTGATTTACGACGATTTGCATTTTACCGCCGAACGCGGACAACGCACGGTGCTCGTCGGGCCAAACGGTGCGGGAAAATCCACTTTGTTAAAATTGCTGGCGGACGTGCTCCAACCGCAGTCCGGCGAGCGCAAGCTCGGCCATAACACCAAGTCTGGCTACTTCGCGCAGCATCGGTCGGCCATGCTGGATCCCAAGCGCACAGTGTTGCAAGAGGGCCTCGACACACCGCAGCGCATCACGGAGCAATTTGTCCGCACGGTGCTCGGGAGTTTTCTTTTCCGCGGCGACGATGT
>CAZCZP010000136.1:0-10637 GCA_964502895.1 uncultured Bifidobacteriaceae bacterium | reverse complement strand
CTGCGTTGCGCGAAGGCAAGGACGTTGTTGTTCAAGCGCCAACAGGAGCGGGCAAGACACTTATCTTTGAACTGTGGTCCAACTTCGGCAAGCCGCGCGGCCAGGCCATTTACACCGTGCCCACCCGCGCGCTGGCCAACGACAAGCTTGCGGAATGGCGCGCGCGTGGCTGGGACGTGGGCATCGCCACCGGCGACCTCGCCGAAAACCTGAGCGCGCCTGTTCTTGTCGCCACACTGGAAACTCAGAAAAGCCGACTGATTGCGGGTGAAGGGCCGGCGCTTCTTGTGGTGGATGAATACCAGATGTTGAGCGATCCGGATCGCGGGCTCAATTACGAACTGGCGCTCGCACTCGCTCCACCGCATACGCAACTCCTGCTCTTGAGCGGCAGCGTTTCCAATCCGCATCACGTCGTCCAATGGCTGCAACGGCTCGGACGCAAAGCAACTTTGATTCGTCACGAGCTGCGCCCCGTCCCGCAAGAAGAGGTTCATGCGAACAATTTGAATTACAATGTCCCAAGCGACATTCGTGGCTACTGGCCGCGCCTCGTTGCCAAGTGTCTGGCCGACGATCTCGGGCCAATTTTGATTTTCGCCCCGCGGCGTCAGGCGGCGGAAAGCATGGCCGCCGACCTCGCTCGAAATTTACCCACGCCGAATCCGCTTCAGCTCAGCACCGAACAAAAACAAATCGTCGGCGAACATCTCGCGAAGCTGCTCAAGAGTCGCATCGCGTATCACCATAGCGGGCTGAGCTACGCCGCGCGCGCGGGGATCATTGAACCGCTGGCCAAGGCTGGGCAACTTCGTGTGGTCGTGGCGACAATGGGTCTCGCCGCGGGCATCAATTTTTCACTCAGAAGCGTCGCGCTCGCTGGCGAATCGTATCGCCGTGATGCCATTGAGCAACCATTGCGGGCCGACGAAATTTTACAGATGTTCGGTCGCGCCGGCCGACGCGGACTGGACGAAACCGGCTTTGTGCTCATCACGGCGAATGAAATCCGCCTGCTCGATGCCCGGCCCTGCCATCTCTCGCGCAGTGGCGCCGTGGATTGGAGCGCGCTGCTCGGTTTGATGAGCACTGCCGCCGCGCAAGGGCTCGATCCGTTCACCGAAGCCGTTCGCGCACAGGAGCGCTTGTTCACCACCAAGCCGATCTTTCTGGGTGTGGAAGAATCATTAAAGCATCCGAATGTTCCCTGCGGTTTGCATACGGATGCCGAGCGCGCCCGCCATGTCCGCAAACGCCAACGCGAGATATTGAACACCCGAGGCGAGTGGGAGACATATCCGGTGCTAAAGGAGATACCTTTGAGAGATATTTTTGTTTCGAACCGCCCTCACTCCGGCCCACTGCCCGAAGAGAAGCAGAATCTTCCACTGTCTCTCGCGAGGGCGGAACCTGGAGAAGGTCGTGAGGCATCCGAGCAACACACGACCGGTCAACTGCTGTCCCCTCTCCCCGGGGGAGAGGGTCAGGGTGAGGGCGAGCAGGAAACACAAACCCCGTTCCGCTCCATTCTCACCGAACCAGCCGCCTTGGAAAAAGTCGGCCAAGGCATGCTGGTGTTACTGGAAGAAAATGACGGCCAGAAAATTTACGGCCGCGCCTCAACGGTCGCTGACAAACTCGGCGAAGACCGTGTCATTATCGCAAAATGGGTCCGGCGACTCACAAACTGGAACGGGCGGCAGGCCGAAATGTCTGTCTGGAAGGAAAAACTGGCTCCTCTGCTCGAACAAAAACTCGCGGCGCACAAAACACCCGTTGTGAAGTTCGTGAACGAGGCCAGTCGCATTCTGGCCTATACGAGCCTCGCCGATCTCACGATGCGCGTTCCGGTGGACAAATACGGTGTCGCCCTCTGGCGCCCGGTTGAACGTGAAGTGCTGCCTTACGACTGCGCCCAATGTTCGCTGGTTGAGACCTGCAAGAAATTATCCACCGCGACTGGAACAGCGCTTCTTTGGCGGCGACTAGGGCTCGTGGATGAAAAGGGCGTGCCCACATTGCGTGGACGGGTCGTCAGTTTTTTCCAACAAGGCGATGGACTGGCCATTGGCGCGGCGTTGGAAGACGAGCGATACCCGCTCGACGAATTGATTTACGACATCGCGAATCTTGACGCCGGTTTCCGATTTTGCGGCGAGGAGAATCGCTGGGGCGGGCGATTGGCGATCGCTTGCCACGAAAAGTTTGGGCTACAAACCATCACGGGCTATCTCGAGAATGGCGTTCCGCCCAAGTACGGCGCCGGTGCGGAAGCGGTGGTGGCGTCGGTCCACAAAAATCCGTTGAACAAACACGGCTGGGTAACGGAACTGCTCGGCGCAGGCGACATTGACCGCGCAATCATCGAGTGGCGCAGCCTGCTCCGACAAATCGCGCACGCGCCGGATTTGGACTGGCCTCGGTGGCGCGCCTTCCAGGCAATGACAAAAACGATTCTGCACGAAACCGAGTCACCGACGATCACCGACTTACCACCTTTGGAATACAATCAGACTCGCCGCGTGGATCATCGGTTGATATTACGGAGACATTGAATGCAAAAAGGCGAGCCGTCGCCGGCTCGCCTTTGAATCGTTCCGCGTTGGGCTACTGCACAGGTGCTGGCTCGCTCTTGCCGCCCATTTCCTTGTCGCGTTCTTCCATCGCGGCTTTGCGCGAGAGACGGACGCGGCCTTTTTCATCCACGCCCAGGCATTTGACCCAGATTTCGTCTCCCATCTTGACGATGTCTTCGGTCTTCTTGACGCGGAAGTTCGCCAGTTCGCTGATGTGGACCAAGCCGTCTTTGCCCGGCAGGAATTCCACGAACGCGCCGAATTCTTTGATCGTGACGACCTTGCCGCGATAGACTTTCCCGATCTCGGCTTCTGCGGTCATGCCGCTGATGGCGTCCACGGCAATCTTCATCCCTTCCGCCGAAACGGAGAAGATGTTCACCGTGCCATCGTCTTCGATGTCAATTTCGCAACCGGATTCTTCAACCAGCCGCTTGATGTTCTTGCCGCCGGGGCCAATCAACGCGCCGATCTTCTCCGGATTGATCTTCAACGACGTGATGCGCGGCGCGTACTTGCTCATCTCCTTGCGCGGCTCAGCGATGGTCTTCGCCATTTCCGCGAGGATGCCCAGGCGCGCGACGCGGGCTTTTTCAATCGTCTGCGCCATGATGTCGAGGGGCAGACCTTTGAGCTTCAAATCCAATTGGAAACCTGTGATGCCCTTCTCCGTGCCAGCGATTTTGCAATCCATGTCGCAGAACGCGTCTTCCCAGCCAATGATGTCGGTGAGCAACTGGTAGCGTGAAATCTTCTTGGCGTCATCGTACTCGGTGCAAATGCCAACGCTGATTCCCGCGACCGGGCGGATCATCGGAACGCCCGCATCCAGAAGCGCGAGTGTGCCGCCGCAAACGCTCGCCATCGAAGTCGAGCCATTGGACTCCATGATCTCGCTGGTAATGCGGATGGCGTAAGGATACGTGTCGAGCGGAAGCATCGGTTCAATGCTGCGTTCGGCAAGCGCGCCGTGGCCAATTTCGCGACGACCGGGACCGCTGATGCGACCGGTTTCGCCGACGGAGAAATTCGGGAAGTTGTAGTGCAGCAGGAATTTTTTCTCGTTCTCGCCGCCAGTGTAGGAATCAAATTCCTGAACGTCATCGCCCGTACCGAGCGTGGCAAGTGTGACGGCTTGCGTCTCGCCGCGGGCGAACAGCGCGGAACCGTGTGCGCGCGGTAAAATGCCGACCTCGCTGCTGATCGGACGGACCTGGTCGAAGCTGCGCCCGTCCAAACGCTTGTTATTGTTCAGAATCAAGGCGCGAACGGCCTCCTTCTGAAGGTAATACTGCGCATCCTTGATGACAAAATCGGTAACTTTCTCTTCACCGAATTTTTCGACGAGCTTCTTGCCGACTTCCTCGAAGATGGTGTTGGCCGAAGATTCGCGCGCCAGTTTGCCGGGCGTAAGCAGAGCCGGAACAATGCGGTCGCCGGCCAGTCGTTTGGCTTCCTGCAGAATTTCTTCGGGCACGATGTTGAGCGTGATGGCGCGCTTGCTCTTGCCGGCTTTGGAGGCCAGTTCCTTTTGGGCGCTGATCAGGGGCTGGCAACATTCCTGGCCGAACTTCAACGCGGCTACAAAGTCAGCCTCAGAGATTTCTTTGGCCGAACCTTCATACATGACCACGTCGGTGGCATTGCCCACGTAAACGAGATCGAGATCGCTTTCCTTCATCTCGCTGTGGGTCGGGTTGGCAATGAACTTTCCGTTAATGCGCCCCACGCGCACCGCTCCGAGCGGCCCTTCCCACGGAATGTCGCTCACTGACAGAGCCGCACTCGCACCAACGATGCTGAGGATGTCAGGATCGTTTTCACCATCAGCACTGAGCACGACGGTTTGGACCTGCACTTCATTGTACCAACCCTTTGGGAACAATGGACGAATTGGACGATCTGTCAGGCGGCAGGTTAGGATTTCCTTCTCGGTTGGCCGGCCTTCGCGTTTGAAATACCCGCCTGGGAATTTTCCGGCGGCGGCGGCCTTCTCCCGATAATCCACCGTGAGCGGGAAGAAGTCCTGGCCTTCCTTGGCTTTGGTGGCAGCCACCGCAGCCACGATGACAATGGTTTCGCCGAGTTGAACGGTCACGGCGCCGTCGGCTTGCTTCGCGAGCTTGCCGGTTTCAATGAGGATTTGTTTGTCGCCCACCTGGGCGTTTACTTTCTCTGGCATAGGTTTGGTCAGCCTCGTTGCCACCGAGAAACTTCAGTGAACTCCGAACAGTTCGGAGTTGATTGAAATCACCCAGAGGCAACAAGGTTTTCATACGCGATGTTGTTTGGTCTGAAATGTGACCGCCCGCGCGTTGCGGCTCATTCGATTTGAAATGGAAAGTGCTGCGCCGGAAAAGCTCCGGCCACCGCCCTTTCCAGGAAGTTCTAGTGGCGAAGCTTGAGCTTCTTGGTGATGGCCTGGTAGCGGTTGATATCCGTGTCGTGCAAATAATCCAGCAAACGGCGGCGTTGGCCGACCATCATCAACAGCCCGCGGCGCGAACTGTGGTCTTTCTTGTTGCCCTGCAGATGCCCGGTAAGGTGGTTGATGCGCTCGGTCAGCAAGGCAATCTGCACATCGGCCGAGCCGGTGTCTTTCTCGTGCAGTTTGAATTGCTCGATGGTGTTCGCTTTGGCTTCCATACTTTTCGTTGATTCCATGTAATAAGACGCGAAATCGTAAGTTTGCGCGAGCGTAGTGTAAAGCTATTTCGCGGTAGAATCTGGATCGTTACGCCGGCGCGAAGTCGCCGCCGAGATGCCTTCGCCTGGCGATGGGAAGCCAAAATCCGCCCTACCCTCCGCCCTTTTACTCGACCTTGCGGTAGCTCGCCACGACCCAGTCGCTCAAGGTTTTGTCGGCGTTGCGCACCGCTTCTTCGTCAATCACGAACTCCGATTGCCCGGAGTTCTGGGCGATCAGTTTCAACCCGAATTGATAATCCTTGAAGCGTGCGGCGCATAAATCGCGAACGGACTGGCCTTTTTCCAACGCTTCGCCCACCAATAAATCCGCCGCAGTTTCCGTGAAGCGCAATTGCATCCCATGCGTTTCTTGAAAGCGGCGACCGAATTCCTGGACCAGTTGGTGCGCGACAATGCGTTCTTCGCGTTGGGGATCGCCCAGGATGCGCTTGAGTTCCGCTACCGGGTTGTCCACCAGTTCGCGCGTCACGACAAACCGCTTCACGTTCGTGGACGGCAACTCGAATTTGATTTCACGAAACACCCGCTCGCAAACCGTCATCAAGCCGCGCGCGCCGGTTTGCTCATCGGCTGCCCGTTCGGCGATTCGCCGCAAGCCGTCGTCGGAGAACAACACCTCGATGTTATACGCGGCAAAGTCCTGTTCATATTGCCGGATGATGCTGCCCTCGGAATTTTTTAGAACCCTGAACAAATCCTCCTCGGTTAGCGACTGACAGACCACCCGCACTGGCAGCCGACCGATGAATTCCGGCTCGAAGCCGAAGTCCAGGAAGTCTCGCGTTTGCGCTTGGGACATGATTTCCTCCGGCGTCTCAGCCGGACGGTCTTTCGCCGCAAACCCAATGACCGCCTCGCGCAATCGTTTTTGAACGATTTTTTGGAGACCATCAAATGCCCCGCTGACGATGAACAAAATGTGACGGGTGTTGATGGTGCTCGGGGTTTTGCGGCCGCGCTGGCTGAACTCCATCATCGCTTGAATCTGCCCGGCAATGTCGTTGGGCGAACGCGCCGAGACTTCTGTTTCCTCCATGAGCTTCAGCAGATTCGTTTGCACGCCGCGTCCGCTCACATCGCGTCCGCTCACGTTGTTGGCGGCGGCGATCTTGTCAATTTCGTCGATGTAAATGATGCCGTACTGCGCACGCTTCACGTCGCCCTCCGCAAGGCGCACCAAATCGCGAACCATGTCTTCCACGTCGCCGCCCACGTAACCGGTCTCGGAAAATTTTGTCGCGTCCGCCTTCACAAACGGCACGCCGATCAAATCCGCCGCGCTGCGAATGAGATACGTTTTGCCCACGCCGGTCGGCCCGATGAGGATGATGTTTTGCTTGGCGTAATTGGGCGATTCCTTTCCGTCCAACGCCAGCCGCACATGATGGTAGTGATCGCACAAGGCGACGCTCAGAACCTTCTTGGCTTCGTCCTGCTTGATGACAAAGCGGTCCAGGTAGGCTTTTACGTCGCGCGGTTTGTATTTGAAGTCGAAGTCCTCGGGTTTGGCCGGTGACTCCACCTGTTCGGGAGTTCCGACGGGCTCAGATTGCGGCGATGTGGCCGCCCGGCTGTTCTGGAAATGCTGGCGCAAAAAATCCGAAAGCTGGCGTTGGAACTCTTCCGGCGTCGGCGGGCCGCTAAAAACGGTTCGGTTCATAATTCAGTTGGACAACGTTTGGAGCAAATCGTTCGCATTGAATCTCGCTTGTCACTCTATCGCGCCTCTGGAATAAAGCGAGTTGCGTGTCAGGAAAATTTCAACCCACCGACGAGGCGCGGTTCGCCGCGGCGCTGCTGCGCTTTGACGAAGAGAACAGCCGCGATCCGAACATCGTGATGGTGGACGGCGCCCCAAAACCGCGTGAGTCGGTTTATGCCCGCTGGCTTTCGGACTGGGTAATCAAACTGGATCCTTTCGCGTCCGAAGCCCTGCGCCTCGCGGCACGCTGCCAGCACTTGTGCCGATGGATGATTCCGCGCGATTCCTATCCCATGACGCGGCCCGGCTACCTGCAATGGCGCGGGGCGCTCAAGAAGTTTCACGCGCAGAAGGCCGGCGAAATCCTGCGCGAAGTCGGTTATCTGGAAGATACAATTCACCGGGTGAAGGAATTGAACCTTAAGGATCAATTTCCGCAAGACCCGGAAAGCCGCACCCTGGAAGACGCCTTGTGCCTCGTGTTCCTGGAGCGCCAGCTCGGTGAACTCGCGAGCAAAACCAGTGATGACAAGGTGATCAACGCATTGCAGAAGTCGTGGAAAAAAATGACCCCTGCGGCCCAGGCGGAAGCCTTGAAACTTTCGTATACGCCACGCGAGAAAGAGCTTTTGGATCAGGCTCTCGGCGCGGATTCCTGAATTGTGCAGTGTTTCAACCTCGCTTGCTTTGTTGAACGTCACCCCGCTATGCTCGCGCTCGATGAAGTTGCTCATTACTTCAACTTTTCTCTTCGCTTGTATCCTTGAAGTCTGTTCGAGTCCACTGTCGGGGCACGCAACTGAGTTTCGCGCGCAACTCTCTCAACGCATCCTGCCGTATTGGCTGGCCAAGCTTGATACGACCAACGGCGGATTCCTGCTTAGCGACGACGCGGTGGGAGGTCCAGCTTTGCCTAAAGAAAAGCAATTGGTCTCCCAAGCACGCATGGTCTGGACCTTTGCGCACGCAAACCTCCATGGATTTGACGACTCGAAGCAGTCCTGCCTGAAAGCAGCCTGGAACGGTTACAACTTCCTCACCAACCACTTTCTCGATGCCGCCAATGGCGGCTATTTCTGGAAAACCGATCTCGCCGGTCAGCCGATCAATGATCGCAAAATCATCTATGGTGAGTCCTTCGTGATCTACGCTTTTGCGGAACTGCACCGTGCGACAAAAGACCCTCAGCCACTCGCCGAAGCGATGAAGCTTTATCGCGTTATCCAGCAGCGCGCGCATGATCCGCAGCACGGCGGTTGGCACGAACATTTTACTCGCGATTGGAAGCGCCTCGCCGACCACGATCCACAGGCCGAAGTCGAGGTGGCCGGTTACAAAAGCGCCAACACGCATCTCCATCTTCAAGAAGCGCTCGCGGAACTGTACGAAGTGACGCACGACCTCGACGTGAAAAAGAGCCTCGTCGAAGTGCTCGACCTCAACAAACGCTACTTTTACCCGAAGGATGCGGGCAAAAGTTGTTTCCACCGCCAGCCCGATTGGCGGGCAGTAAGCGATCCAAAAAGTGCCGGGCTCTCGTATGGTCATAACGTGGAGTTTGCCTGGCTGATGATCCGCGCCGAAAAAGTTCTTGGGCTCCAGCCTGACTGGCCGCATTTCTATTCGCATCTTCTACATGCGTTGCAACACGGCTACGACCACGAACGCGGCGGACTTTACCATCGCGGCGTGGGCAATGAACCCGCAACCGACCAAAACAAAATCTGGTGGGTTGAGGCCGAGATGATGGCGGCGCTGACCGATGCGTTGCAGCACAAGGAGAATGCCGCGCAACACAACGCGCTCGACCAGCTTGTTCATTTTGTGAACGCGCACCAAACCGACCCGCGCACTGGTATCTGGCTCGATACCGTGACAGCCGACGGCAAGCCCAAGAGCACCGGGTTGGCGCATTCGTGGAAAGCCAACTACCATGATGTCCGCGCGCTGGTGAAATTTGTCGAGGCTATTTCCAAACGTTGAAACAGTGCCGCCTTTTTGCTGCAACTCATGAAATCCATTTCGGCGTCCCAGCGCCTCAGCGCGACGCTGCTTGCAACCGCGATCGCCGCTGTCGTCCACGCCGCCGAAACTCCCGCGCCGCGATTTCGCGCGGTGAATATCGCCACCAACATCGAAATCGGTTACGGCGTGACCGTGGCGGACGTGGACGGCGACCGGAAACCGGACATACTCTTGGCCGACAAGAAACAGTTCGTGTGGTATCGCAATCCGGGCTGGGAGAAATTTGTCCTCGCGGAAAACCTGACCAAGGCGGACAACGTTTGCATTGCCGCCACGGACATTGACGGCGACGGCAAGGCTGAGGTAGCTGTCGGCGGCGAGTGGAATCCCAATGACACGACTGGAAGCGGCGCGGTGTTTTGCCTCGTCGCACCGCCAGACCGCACGCAACGTTGGGAACCCGTGAAACTGCCGCACGAACCTACGGTGCATCGGATGCGCTGGATGCGGAACGCCGCGGGCAAATACGACCTGGTAGTCGTGCCGCTTCACGGTCGCGGCAACAAAGGTGGCGAAGGCGCAGGAGTTCGGATTCTCTCCTACAAGATGCCGGCTGATCCAAGAGCGCCGTGGCAAACGGAGTTGATTGACGACACGTTACACCTGACCCACAACTTCGACGTCATCAATTGGACGCGCCAACCGGGGGATGAACTGCTGGTTGCCGGAAAGGAAGGGGTTTTTCATTTCGCGCCACAAGCAGGACAATGGAAACGCTCCCAGTTAGTAGGCAACAGGGAAGGTGGATCCAGCTTTACCGGTGCGGGTGAAGTTCGACAGTGCAACTTGCGCGAAGGCCGACGAGTCATCGCAACCATCGAGCCGATGCACGGCCATCAGGTTGTAGTTTACACCGCGCCGTCCGCGAACGATCCCAGCCCGCTTTGGAAACGCAACGTGCTTGACGATTCGTTGATCCAGGGCCACGCGCTCGCATGCGGCGACTTGCTGGGTTTGGGCGCCGACCAAATCGTCGCCGGCTGGCGCGGCAACAAACCCGGCGACAAAGTCGGCATCAAACTCTTCATTCCCCTCGACGACGAAGGCATCAAATGGAAACAAACCATCGTGGACGGCGACACGATGGCTTGCGAAGACCTTTGTCTCGCCGATCTCGACGGTGATGGCAAACTCGACATTGTGGCCGCGGGCCGGGCGACGAAGAATCTGAAGGTGTATTTCAATCAGACGCCGCGTTCCAAATCTGAATCGAGGAATAAGTGATGGTTGGGCCGCGATCCACCAAGCCACAAAGTTTGGGCCGCGAGAATTCCAGATCCGCTTCAGGACCCAGCGGCGTAAACGCTGGCGTCTCGTTCCGGATAGCTTTCGTAGATGTGCTCAAAGAGGGCGGAACACTTTTGCTCGTAGAGCGGTTTGTCGTAGGCGCGCGGCAGGCCAGTGTCGAGCGTGTCTTCAATGGCAAGTTTGAGTTGTGCCCGCGCGCCCGACTTCTGTCGCCAGTTGAGGACGAGTAGTTGCTTGAGCCGGTTCAACAGTTCGCGGGCGACTTTCTTCACTTCCGCGCGCTCCTCGGCGCTTAGCTCGGGCGCTGGTCGTGTGAGGATGTCGAAGATCACGAGTTCTTCCTCGGACATGTTTTCCCTGACGTGGCGTTGCTGTTC
>CAZCZP010000135.1:0-10710 GCA_964502895.1 uncultured Bifidobacteriaceae bacterium | reverse complement strand
CCGTTTGGGGAGGCGATGCAGCGGGTCAAGCGGATGCAAACGGAACTGGAGCGCACGTTGGACGCGATAAAGTCCAAAGTCCAAAGACCCAAGTCCGCGACGTTGGACATTGGACTTGAGACATTAGACATTGGACTTGACCAGTTGTATCGGCAAGCCAGTGAGGCCCGTCAATATCTCGCTGACCGGTTGCAGGAGTTGGATTTGTTCGACCGCCGTTCGGCGCATCTCTCGAACCGTCTGTATCTGGAAGTATTGCGAGCGCGCATGAGATCATTTGGTGACTCCGAAAGTGTTCGGAGATTCCCCCGGATGGTGCGCGATCTGGCGCGTTCGCTGGGCAAACAAGTCAAGCTGGAGATAGTTGGCGAGAACACGCAGGTGGATCGCGACATTTTGGATCGGCTGGAAACGCCGTTGAATCATCTATTGCGCAACGCGGTGGATCATGGCTGCGAAACGCCGGAGGAACGAGAGCGCGCAGGCAAGCCGCCCGAGGCCACCATCCGGCTCGAAGCGCGCCATAGTGCGGGCATGTTGCTGGTCGTGGTTTCAGATGATGGCGCGGGGGTTGACCCCGGGCGGGTGCGGCAGGTCATCACGGAGCGGAAACTGACCACGCCGTCGCTCGCGGAAAAGTTGAATGAGTCCGAGTTGCTTCAATATCTGTTTTTGCCGGGATTCAGCGTGCGGGAGACGGTGACGGAGATCTCCGGGCGCGGCGTGGGGCTGGACATCGTGCAGGACATGGTCAAGAGCGTGCGGGGCAACGTGCGGGTGAGCTCGCAACCGGGCCGGGGCATGAGGTTTCAATTGCAACTGCCGTTGACGTTGTCGGTGTTGCGCACGCTGCTGGTGGAGGTGGGCGGCGAACCTTACGCCATTCCGCTCGCGCAGATTGTGCGCACGCTCAAGCTGACGCGTGATCGGATCGCGGCCCTTGAGGGCCGCCCGCACTTCAACCTCGGCGCGGAGCGAATCGGCCTGCTCGCGGCGCATCAGGTGCTTGGCTGCCAGGCCGTGAAGCCGCCGGAAACGGAATTGCCGATTGTGGTGCTGGGCGATCAAAACCCGCGTTATGGGTTGCTGGTGGAGCGGTTTTTGGGCGAACGTGAACTGGTGGTGCAGCCACTCGATGCGCGTCTGGGAAAGGTGGAGGGGATCAGCGCCGCGGCCTTGATGGAGGATGGTGCGCCGGTGTTGATCGTGGACGTGGATGACTTGCTGCGCTCGATTGAAAAGTGGATTGCCTCCGGCGCGCTCGCCCCGCCTGGCGGGGGCAACCTGTCGGGGTTCGCATCCCCCTCCAAAAGGCGCAAGCGCATCCTGGCTGTGGACGATTCGCTGACAGTGCGGGAATTGGAACGCAAGCTGTTGATCAACCGCGGTTACCTTGCCGACGTGGCCGTGGACGGCCTGGAGGGTTGGAACGCCGTGCGGACGGGGGTTTATGATCTGGTGATTACGGATGTGGACATGCCGCGTATGGATGGAATCGAACTGGCCACATTGATCAAACGTGACGCTCAACTCAAATCGCTCCCGGTGATGATTGTTTCGTACAAAGACCGGGAGGAGGATCGTTTGCGTGGTCTGGAGGCGGGTGCGGATTACTATTTGACGAAGGGCAGTTTCCAGGATGATTCGTTGTTGGAGGCGGTGGTGGATTTGATCGGAGAGCCGGACTAGTTCAAAATGTGACAGGCAAGATGAAGAACCCGATGGAAAAAGTTTTACGCGAATTAACGCGAAAGCCCGCGAACCCGGCAATTATTGAATTCGCGGCCATTCGCGTAACCGGGGATGCGGAGGTCTGTCGGCGGTTCATTATTAATTTTTAATTCAATGATTTTGCCTTGATGAGAATTGCCATTGTCAACGACATGTTCATGGCGGTGGAGGCGATGCGGCGGGTTTTGATCCCGCCCGGCGGGACGGGCGGGCATCAGATTGCCTGGATTGCGCGCGACGGTGCGGAGGCGGTGGAGCGGTGCGCGGCGGATCGGCCGGATTTGATTTTGATGGATTTGATCATGCCCCGGATGGACGGCGTCGAAGCAACGCGCCGGATCATGGCTGGAACGCCTTGCGCGATTGTGGTGGTGACGGCGAACGTCAACGACCACGCCTCGAAGGTTTTCGAGGCGATGGGGCATGGGGCATTGGATGCGGTGAACACGCCGGTTTTGAGCGATCCGGGAAATCTGGAGGGCGCGCAGGCGTTGCTGAAGAAGATTGAGACGATTCGCAAGTTGATTGGCCACGGTGGAAGCAAACGCGTGGAGGGTGGCACGAGTATTCTCGGTCCCAGAGACTCACGCCAGGATCGGTTGGTCGCGATTGGCGCTTCTGCCGGCGGGCCAAGCGCCCTGGTAAAAGTCCTTGGGGCGATGCCGGCCGATTTTCCAGCCGCCGTGGTCGTCGTTCAACACGTGGATGAAAACTTCGCTGAAGGACTGGCCGATTGGTTGCGCAGCCACACACCGCTGCGAGTGCGTTTGGCTGAAGAAGGCGACCGACCAACTGCAGGGACGGTTTTTCTCGCGGCCAGGGAGAGTCATCTCGTGCTTACCAGCCCCTCACAACTGGGCTACACTCAACTACCCGTGGACAGCACGTATTATCCGTCGGTTGACGTGTTCTACAAGAGCGTGATCCAGCATTGGCGGGGAACCGTCATCGGCGTATTATTAACCGGGATGGGACGCGATGGCGCCGAGGGGCTCAAGTCGTTGCGCGAACGCGGTCACCACACGATCGCTCAGGATCAGGCGACCAGCGCCGTGTATGGCATGCCCAAGGCCGCCGCCGATCTGAACGCCGCGGCGGAAATTTTAGCGCTGGACAAAATCGGTCCGCATCTCACGAATATGTGGATGCACAGAAAGCGTGTCTGATGGCAGAAGAACACACCAATCCAACTTTGAATGTGGAGGCGAGTCGTCTGCAGCAGCCGCCGGAGTATCACGTGATGGTGTTGTTGGTGGATGATCAGGCGATGGTGTGCGAGGCGGTGCGGCGCGCGCTGGCCACGGAGGCGGATGTGGATTTCCATTATTGTTCGGATGCGCGCGAGGCGATGTCGCTGGCCATTCAAATCCGGCCCACGGTGATTCTCCAGGACTTGGTGATGCCGGGGATTGATGGGTTGACGTTGGTGGGGCAGTTCCGGGCCAATCCGGGCACGAAGGATATTCCCATCATTGTGTTGTCCACTAATGAGAATCCGCAGGTGAAGGGGCAGGCGTTTGCGGTGGGGGCGAATGATTATCTGGTGAAGTTGCCGGATCGGATCGAGTTGATTGCGCGTATCCGGTATCATTCGCGGGCGTATTTGAATCAGTTGCAGCGTGACGCGGCGTATCGTGCGTTGCGGGAGAGTCAGCAGCAGTTGATTGATAATAATGCGCAGTTGTTGGCGTTGAATCAGAAGTTGGAGGAGGCGACGGTGGCGAAGTCGGCGTTTTTGGCGAATATGAGTCATGAGATTCGGACGCCGATGAATGGGGTGATCGGGATGATTTCGTTGTTGTTGGATACGGAGTTGACGGATGAGCAGCGGGAGTATGTGGAGGGGACGCGTTCGAGTGCGGATGCGTTGTTGACGATCATTAATGATATTTTGGATTTCTCGAAGATTGAGGCGGGGAAGTTGGAGTTGGAGCATCATCCGTTTGAGTTGCATGTGTGTATCGAGGAGGCGTTGGATTTGCTTTCGACGAAGGCGGCGGAGAAGAAGCTGGATCTGGCTTACATTGTGGATGATGCGATTCCGAAGATTTTGGTGAGTGATGTGACGCGTTTGCGTCAGGTGTTGGTGAATCTGGTGAGTAATGCGGTGAAGTTCACGCCGCAGGGTGAGGTGGTGGTGGAGGTGACTCCGGCGGCGCATGGGTTGCGGGAGATTGAGCCGGGGCATGATCATGATACGGATTATCTGGTGCATCCGGAGCAGTGGTTGTTGCATTTTTCGGTGCGGGATTCGGGTGTGGGGATTCCGTTGGATAAGCAGCATCGGTTGTTCAAGAGTTTCCAGCAGGTGGATGCGTCCACGACGCGGCATTATGGGGGCACGGGTCTGGGTCTGGCGATTTGCAAGCGGTTGGTGGAGTTGATGGGGGGGCGCATTTGGGTGGATAGTGATTTGGGCAAGGGCGCGGTGTTTCATTTCACGATTTTGACGAAGGCTTCGGCGGCGACGCAGCCTCCGGGTTGGCAGCAGTCCCAGCCTCAGTTGGCGGGGCGGCGGTTGTTGGTGGTGGAGGATAATGGGACGAATCAGCGGTTGATCCGGCATCGGGCGGAGCAGTGGGGCATGACGGTGGAGTCGGCGGTCAACAGTCGGGAGGCGTTCAGCAGGCTGGATGGGAGTGCGGCGTTTGATGTGGTGTTGTTGGATTTGCAGTTGCCCGATATGGATGGGTTGGCGTTGGCCAATGAGATTCGTCTGCAGCCTTACGGGCGTTATTTGCCGTTGATTTTGCTTTCGGGGGTGCGGCTGCGGAGTGATGACGCGCGGCCTTCGGCGATGGGGATTTCGGTTTTCGTGCACAAGCCGGTGCGTCCGGCGCAGTTGTTGGATGCTTTGTGCCGGGCGATGAGTTTGCAGGTGCAGCGCGAGCGCAAGTCCGCGAGTGCGCCGGTGTTGGATGTGAATTTTGCGCGGCGGCTGCCCTTGCGAGTCCTGTTGGCGGATGATAATGCGATCAATCAGAAGGTCGGGTTAAGTGTGTTGCAGAAGTTGGGCTATCGGGCGGATGTGGCGAATAACGGGTTGGAGGTTTTGCGGGCGTTGGAGCGGACTCCCTACGATGTGTTGTTTCTGGATGTGCAGATGCCGGAGTTGGATGGTTTGGAGTGTGCGCGGCAGATTTGCGCGCGGTGGTCGCGGGACAAACGTCCGGTGGTGATCGCCATGACCGGCAACGCGTTGATGGGAGATCGCGAGAAATGCCTGGCTGCGGGGATGGATGATTATATTTCTAAACCCGTGCGGATTTCAGAATTGCAGTCAGCGCTGGAGCGGTGGGGTCCAACCAAGTCGCGAAAGTTCGATACGAACTATTTCCTGCGGCATCCGCATTCCTTGTCATCGGGTTTGTTGGACGAGGGAATTATCAGCGAGTTGCGCCAAATTCCACCGGCGGAGGGCGTGAGCATGTTGTGTGAGCTGGTGGATTTGTTTCTGGAGAGCGCACCCAAGCGAATCACCCAGATTTACGAGTTTGCCAACGACCCACAAAAACTGGCGTTTCACGCGCATGCGCTCAAGAGCATGAGCTTGAACCTGGGTTGCATCCGGGTGATTGACCTGGCGCAGCGCCTGGAGGATTTGGGCCGCGGCGGCGACGTAAAGGCCGCGCCTGACTTGGTCCGCGAGCTGGAGGCGGCTTTCAGCCAGACCAAGGCCCAATTGCTGATTCTGCGGTCGCAGGATGATTTGAAGCCCTCCCTTCAATCTTGAGTCGCCTGCCTCCCTGCCGCGCCGCCACGCGTTGTTTTTCCTTGAGCCGCGGATCACGCGTCTTCAATAAGGATGGATGTTGATTCGTCCGAAGCATTTCGAGCCCGGCGACACGATTGGAATTGTCGCGCCCGCGAGTGCGCCACCAGATCCCAAGACCATTGAGCGTTCAGTCGCCGCCCTTGAAGCGCTAGGGTTCAAGGCAAAACTCGCGCGTTACGCGCGGCAGCGTCGCGGCTTTCTGGCGGGCCACGATCGCGAGCGCGCGGCCGATCTCATGAGCATGTTCACCGACCGCCAGGTGAAGGCCATCCTCTGCGTGCGCGGCGGTTATGGCACCGCGCGCCTGTTGCCGCGGCTGGATTACCGGGCGATTCGCGCCAACCCCAAAATTTTTGTTGGCTACAGCGACATCACATCGCTGCATTGTGCGTTCCTGGGTAAAGCCGGTTTGATTTCGTTTCACGGACCGATGTTGAATTCGGATTTCGTCCGCGACGACCTGCCGGCGTTCACGAGGCAAAGTTTTTTACGCGTGCTCACGAAGACAGAAGCGGCCGGAAGCATTGCAGAAGGATACGGGCGCAAAAACATCAAGGCCCTTCGGCGAGGCGTGGCTCGGGGACAACTCATTGGCGGCAACCTTTCGCTGCTTTGCACCACCATCGGCACACCGTGGCAGCCGTCCTTTCGAGGCCGGATACTTTTTTTTGAGGATGTGAGCGAACCACCTTACCGCTTCGACCGGATGTTGACGCATCTCCTCAACTGTGGCCTGCTCCAGCAAGTCGCGGGCATCGCCATTGGCGTCAATCACGACTGTGACGACCCGAAAGCCAAACGCACACGTGAATATCGCCAGTCGTTGGAGGAGGTTTTCGCGGAGCGCCTGCTGCAGTTGAAAGTGCCGGTGGTGATGGGCCTGCCCTTCGGACACGTGCCGCACAACGCGACCTTGCCGGTTGGCGGTCGCGCACTGCTCAATGGCGACACTGGCGATTTGCTGATCACGGAACCGGCGGTTTGTTGAGCGGCGGCTCGTCCTTGAATGATGAGCCATGGCTGATACGCTCTTGCGGTGTGAAGGCAAACCTTATCCAATTGTTTCCGCTGGTGATCTTGGTGGCGCTGATGCTCACGGGCTGCGCTTCAAAAAGTGCGTACGTAATAGCCAGGCGCGACTCGCAATACACACACGCTTCAACCGACAAGATTGCGCTGGCCAACCAAAATCAGGCCGGGCCGGAGGAACAGGAACTTGCTCGCGCCCTGGTAGCCGAGCTTGAACGGCAGGGTTTCCGGATCGTCCCCCAGAACGATGCGGACTACACGCTCACGGTTACAATCGAAGACGATTGGCGAACCCGGAAGACGATCGTGCGCAACGTAGAACCTGCTTTGGGGCTGGGAGTACCTGGGCCGCAAACGGCCTCTGGAATGCCGGTGGCGGAGACCCCGGGCATTTACCATCGTCACAACACTCCGTATCAATACCAAACCGCGAGAGTGGTTGACGAACAAGTCCCCGCCCAAGGCATTCGTTTGCGACTTTATTCCCGCGCGAGCATTCGCGCCGGTCGCCTTCAGACGGCGTGGGATGGTTACATTGACGGAGGCCCAAGAGTTTCCCCAGAACAACAGCCGGTTCTGTTAAGGACTTTACTGGCTCAATTTGGAAGGGACTTTTCGGGCCGAGTTCCATTGCGCCTCTCCGGGCAGAAATAACGAGCCGGCAACTTTTTGCCAAATGCCGGCGCGGAAACCGGGCCGCGCAGCCCGGCGGCCTTGCATGCATCTGGCGTGCGGTTGACCAATAGAAGTTTTGCCATTTCACCATTGCGGAGGCCGTTGCCTGACGAATTTCCCCGCGAGGCTTGACCAAAATCAAACCCCCGCTGGCAAAAAAAGTTTAGCCTTTGCCAAAACCGCGCAAGCCGCCGTCCCCCGCTGCGCGCAAAGTTTTGAGCGAAGACCGGGCTGACATTCCTCGCTTTGGCGCGTGGCGTGTTTGTATTGCGGCGGAACCGCCGGTCACCGACGATGAAAACGGAGCAGATCAAAGAAAGGGCCAATCGGCGCGAATTTCTGCGAGGCGGCGCGCGCTACACGTTGCTGGCCGGACTGGCCGCGGTATCGGCGCTGCTCATTAAAAGGCGGCGGGGCGCGTTGCCCGGCCAGACCTGCATCAACCAGAGTATTTGCCGCGGTTGCTCAGTCGTTGGCAATTGCGGACTGCCCCAGGCGCTCTCGTTCAAGCAGGCCACACAACGGAGACTTTCGTGAAAAAGGAATTCCAACTCCACGATCGTCGCGAGTTCCTCGGCAACGCCATCAAAGGTGCTGCGCTCCTGACGGCGTTGTCATCCGTCCGCGCCCAGGCCGCTGAAAGGGCTGCTGCCAATCCCTTCGCCTATGATTTGAGCCGGTTGGAAAAAACTGACCCCAAACTCATCAGCCACGAGGAAGTAAAGCGTTGGAAGGTTTCGCACGCCGATGCCCGGCGCATCGCGTTGACGCCCGACGGTCAACTCCTTGTGGCTGCTGGAAATTACCTGACCTCATTCAGCGCAGCGGGCGAGCGCGGAATTGAGATCGCTTTCACCGAGCCTGCGCGCGCAATGGCGGCGACGGAGGATGGCTCGATCTACATCGGCCTGCGCGATCACATCGAAGTTTTTGATGCCCAGGGCCAGCGCAAGGCCAGTTGGGATTCACCGGCGAGGAAAACGTGGTTCACTGCGCTCGCATTGAGTGGGAACGATTTGTTCGCTGCCGATTCGGGAAATCGCGTCATCTTGCGCTATGACCGCTCGGGAAAAGTTGTTGCCCGCCTCGGTGAGAAGAACAAGGACCGCAACATTCCTGGCTTCATCGTGCCCAGCCCTTATCTCGACGTGGAAGTCGCGCGCGACGGTCTGCTGCGCGTCAACAATCCGGGCCGCCACCGCGTTGAAGCCTACACAAAGGACGGCGATTTCGAATTCGCGTGGGGCGTGCCCGCGATGGGCATCGCCGGATTCTGCGGCTGCTGCAATCCCATCAACCTGGCGATGTTGCCCGACGGCCGTTACGTGACATGTGAGAAAGGTCTGCCGCGCGTGAAAATCTACAACGAACGCGGCGAGTTCGAGTCGGTGGTCGCGGGTCCAGAAATTTTTCCCGAGAACGCCAAGGCCTGCGCCAGCAAGGGGCTGGGTGATTGCACGCAAGGTGGCCTGGATGCCGTGGCGGACGCGAAGGGGCGAATTTTTATTTTGGATTTTGTCACCAGCGACGTGCGCGTGATGGAACGCAAAGCATGAACGACAAGCAATCACCTGAGCCATCGAGCCGCCGCAACTTTCTGCGCAACGGCGCGCGCATCGCCGCCTTGACCGGCTTGGGCGCCATGGGCGGCGTGCTGGCCAGCCGCACCCAGGCGGAAAACTGGGTTTGGCAGATTGATCCGCAGAAATGTTTGCGCTGCGGCAACTGCGCGACGCAGTGCGTGCTCGAACAATCCGCCGTAAAATGCGTTCACGCTTACGCCATGTGCGGCTACTGCAATCTCTGCACCGGCTACTTCGAACCCGAGCCAAACGCGCTGACGACAGCCGCGGAGAATCAGCTTTGTCCGACCGCCGCCATCAAGCGTACGTTTGTTGAAGACCCCTACTACGAATACACGATTGACGAGAAGCTCTGCATCGGTTGCGCGAAGTGCGTCGAGGGCTGCAATCGGTTTGGCAACGGTTCGCTGTTCCTGCAAATCCGCCACGACCGCTGCGTGCATTGCAACGAATGCGCCATCGCTCGAACCTGTCCGGGCGACGCGTTTCGTCGCGTGCCCGCAAGCCAGCCGTATCTGCTCAAGACGACGCACGCGCACTGATATGACGCCGGGACGCTCCATCTCCGCCAATCACGAAAGTGGGAAAGTGGGAAAATGGGAAAGTGAGAGAATCCGAGGCGCAGTAGCTTCCCGCTTTCCCACTTTCTCACCTGCCCACTTTCAACTCGCTTTGCTGTTGATTGGCTTCTTGCTTGGGCCGTTGGCCGTTTTTGCCGAGCCACGCTTCCCCCCGCCTGATTTCAGCGAGACGAATCACCAGCTCCCCGTCACCGCCACGCCGCCCGCGCGCGCTGAGTGGTTGCAATACCTGGACGTGGCGGTGCTGGCTGCGTGTCTCGGAGTCGCGGTGTGGCTGATCTACAAACGACGCTCGCGGCGCGGAGTGTTCTGGCTTTCGCTTTTTACTCTGGGCTACTTCGGGTTTTACCGCGAGGGCTGTGTCTGTGCCATCGGTGCGCCGCAAAACATCGCACTAGGCCTGTTCAACTCCGGTTACGCCGTGCCGCTGACGGTCATCGCGTTCTTTGCGTTACCACTCATCGTGGCGTTGTTCGCCGGTCGTGCGTTCTGCGCCGGGGTTTGTCCGCATGGCGCGTTACAGGATTTGGTGCTCATCAAGCCGCTCAAAGTTCCCGCCTGGCTGGAACAGGGTCTCGGCATTCTCCCGTTCATCTTCCTGGGTTTCGGGCTGACGTTTGCTGCGACGGGCACCGGATTCCCCATCTGCCGTTACGATCCCATCGTACCGTTCTTCCGGCTGAACGGCCCGGGACTGATGATCGCGCTCGCGGCAATCACGCTGGTTCTGGGCATGTTTGTGGGCCGGCCTTACTGCCGTTTTCTCTGTCCCTACGGTGCGCTGCTCAAGCTCGCCTCACTCGCTTCAAAATGGCGGGTGCGCGTTACGCCTGACATTTGCACGCAATGCCGGCTGTGCGAAAATTCCTGTCCCTTCGGCGCAATGCGCGAGCCTTCGACCGGGGCAGTCGAACCAAAATTTCTCCTGCCCGAGCGTCGTCGCTTCGGCTGGTTGTTGCTGCTCGTGCCCGCGCTGATCGCGGGTGGCGCGTGGTTTGGCGGCAAACTCGCCGTGCCGGTTTCAAAACTGAATCCGACCGTTGATCTCGCCGAGCGCTATATTGCCCAACAGAAATCGCCGGTGGATTACGGCGTAATGACACCGGAAGCCTTGTCGCTGCAACGAGCCGAGCGCGATCCCGGGGCGTTGCTGAAATCCGCCACCGACATGCGCCGTCGCTTCTGGCTCGCGTGTGTGTTGTTCGGCGGGTGGATCGGCTTGGTCATTAGCGTGAAGCTCACGAGCCTTTCGTTGCGCACGAGGCGGGCCGATTTCGAGCCGGATCGCGGCGCGTGTTTTGCGTGTGCGCGTTGCTTCCGCTCGTGCCCGCAGGAA
>CAZCZP010000134.1:8612-10821 GCA_964502895.1 uncultured Bifidobacteriaceae bacterium | reverse complement strand
TGTTCAGCGAACTTTGTGGGACATGAAAATCTGCGTGCGGCCTTCCACCGCCCAGACATTGAGATGCGGCACAACCGGCACCGTCACTTGTTGCACGGACACCAGCCGATAAGGCCGGTCGAGCACCACAGACACTGCCGCCGCAATCACCGCCGCGATTTCAGGCGCGACCGCCGTGGCGACCTGTTGTGAACCGATCGGCGGCAAGCTCGCCACGCCACCGCTGTGCGCCGCGCGCGCGGCTTCAAGCAGCGATGCGGCCCTGCTCAACGCGGATTGCACTTCCGCTTTGCGCGCCGGGTCGTCCAGCCGCGGCAACACTCGATGAATGAGCGCAAGCACCTTGCCGAGGTTTGACTCGGTTGGTGTCAGGTCGTCCGGAGGAAAGGAGGGATTCATAACTCAGTTTTGAAAATGGGAAGCGATGAACCCTCACCCCTGACCCCTCTCCCGTCGGACGGGAGAGGGGAACAGCCATCGAACACCTCTAGTCGGGCGGACGACCCGCCAGCAATCTCCGCCGTACGGCATTTCAAACCAACGGAGAATAATTCTCCCTCTCCCATCAGATAGGAGAGGGCCGGGGTGAGGGCATTTCTCAAACTCATATTTCAATGCGTCGAGGACGTCAGAGCGGAATCGTCCCGTGCTTCTTCGGTGGACGGGTCTCACGCTTGCTCAAAAGATTCCGCAACGCCAGCGAAACCACCGCCCGCGTTTCGGAGGGCGCGATCACATCATTGATCATCGCCTTCTTCGCGGCTTCATACGGTGAACAGAAATGCGCGCGATACTCGGCGACCAATTTCGCTTCTTCCTTTTTCGGATCAGCCGCAGCGGCGACCTCGCGTTTGTAGAGAATTTTCACCGCGCCATCCGCGCCCATCACCGCGATCTCCGCCGTCGGCCAGGCATAGACCGCGTCCGCGCCCATGTCCGAACTGCACATCGCGAGATACGCGCCGCCGTAAGCCTTGCGGAGAATCACCGTGATCTTCGGCACCGTCGCCGAGGCGTAGGCGAACAGCATTTTCGCGCCATGCCGGATGATGCCGCCGCGTTCCTGCGCGACGCCGGGCAGAAAGCCGGGCACGTCCACGAGGTTCACAATCGGAATATTGAACACGTTGCAGAAGCGAATGAACCGCGCCGCCTTGTCGGAGGCATCAATGTCCAGCGTGCCCGCCTTCACCGCCGATTGATTCGCGATGATGCCGACGACGATGCCCTGGATGCGCGCGAAGCAGATCACAATGTTCTTCGCGAAGTCGCGCATCACTTCCAGGAAATCGCCCTTGTCCACGAGGCGCGCGATGACTTTGGTCACGTCCATGGGGTTCTTGGAATCGTCGGGCACGATCTTGTTGAACTCGGGATCGGGACTCAAATCCACCTGCGGCGTCGGCGTGTGCGGCGGGTCCATGACGTTGTTCGACGGCAAGAACGAAAGCAGCTTCTTCACGATGCGCACCGCGTCGGCGTCGTTCTCGGCGACAAAATGGACGTTGCCGCTCACGCTCGCGTGCGCCATCGCGCTGCCGATTTCGTCCATGGTGCATTTCTGGCCGGTGACGGCCTGAATCACTTCCGGCCCGCAGATGAACATGTTCGCGCTGCCCTTCACCATGATGATGAAATCCATCAACGCCGGCGAATACGCCGCGCCGCCCGCGCATGGTCCGGCGACGACCGCGATCTGCGGCACGACGCCCGAGACGAGGACGTTGCGGAAAAAAACCTGGCCGTAACCGGAGAGCGAATCGTCGCCTTCTTGAATGCGTGCCCCGCCGGAATCGTTGAAGCCGACAATGGGGCAGCCAGCCTTGAGCGCATGATCCATCATGTCGCAAATCTTCTTTGCGTGAATTCGGCCCAACGCACCGCCGCCGACGGTGAAATCCTGGCTGAACGCCGCTACTGCGCGGCCATCCACCAGTCCCGTGCCGGTCACGACACCGTCGCCGGGCAGGGATTTCTTCTCCATGCCGAAGTTGTGGCAATCGTGGTCGGCGTGCATGCCAGACTCCTGAAATGTTCCAGCCTGGAACAATTCATTCAGCCGGTCGCGGGCGGTCATCACGCCCTTCTTGCGGCGGGCTTCCAGTTTGTCCGCGCCGCCGCCCACCCGGGCTGCGGCGCGTTTCTTTTCCAGTTCGTCCAGGAATGATTTAGGTATGGCCATAAAGTTATTCTGTCAGGGGTTAACCGC
>CAZCZP010000134.1:5270-8512 GCA_964502895.1 uncultured Bifidobacteriaceae bacterium | reverse complement strand
AACGCAACGAGCTTGCCGCCTGCGCCGTCGAACGGTTTGTCGTGAATCAACTTCACGCCCGCGTCGGCGGCTTGCTTGAGCTGGCCTTGAACGTCGTCCGTGCCGAACGCGATGTGATGGATGCCGCCGGACGGATTCTTTTCGAGGAACTTCGCGATGGGACTTTCCGGATCAGTGGGTTCAAGCAGTTCGATATGAACCTCGCCGCAGTTGAAGAAGGCCGTGCGCACTTTCTGCGATGCGACTTCCTCGCGATGCTCGCACTTCAAGCCCAGCGCTTTCTCATAGTACGGCACGGCTTCGTCGAGTGATTTCACAGCGATGCCGAGGTGGTCAATTTTTTTGATCATGGTTATTCCAATAGTTTTCGTTTCGAGAGGATGGATGAACGCTCCCCCTCACCCTAACCCTCTCCCCCGGGAGAGGGCCGGGGTGAGGGCGGGCAACCCACCATCGAAGCGGCGATTCAGAAATCCAGAGGCCTTCATTTCGTCTTCTCCGTCCCCGAGCCATGCACATCGAGCAAAATCTTGGCCGCTCGAACGGCGGTAATTTCGCCGCGCAACAAAGCTTCCTTCAGCTCCGGCAGCTTTGCGATCACGCGCGCATCGTGATCAAACCGCCGGCGCAATTCATGGTGGATCAACGCGGTGAGCCATTCCAGCATCTGTTGCTGCCGGCGCTTCGCCATGAACCCCTTCGGCTCCAGCTCGGCGTAAAACTTCTCAATGCGTTGCCAGACCTCCGGCACGCCTTCGCCGGTGAGTCCGGAGACGAGCGCCACCTCGGTTTTCCAGCCGGGCGTGGCGGGTTGCAAATAATGCAGCGCGGCATCCTGATCCGCCCGGGCCAGTTCAGCGCGGGCACGATTCGCGCCATCCGCTTTGTTGATCAACACCAAGTCGGCCATCTCGATGATGCCTTTTTTAATGCCCTGCAACTCGTCGCCTGCCCCGGGCAACAGCAACAGGACAAACATATCCACCATCGAGTGCAGCGTGATTTCGCTCTGCCCCACGCCGACGCTCTCGACGATAATCGTGTCAAAACCCGCCGCCTCGCACAGCAGCATCGTTTCCCGCGTGCGCCGCGCCACGCCGCCGAGATTGTCCCCGGATGGTGACGGACGAATGAACGCATTCGGCGAGACGCTCAGCTTCTCCATCCGCGTTTTGTCGCCCAGAATACTGCCACCGGAACGCGCGCTGGTCGGATCAATCGTCAGCACCGCGAGCTTGTGACCACGGTCTACGAGGTAACAGCCGAAGGTCTCAATGAACGTGCTCTTGCCCACACCCGGAACACCCGTGATCCCAACGCGCTTGGCCTTACCCGTTTGCGGCAACACCCGATTGAGAACTTCCTGTGCCTGTGCTTCGTGTATTCGTGAATTGCTCTCTACCAGCGTGATGGCTTGGGCCAGCACGGAGCGATCACCCGCCAGCACACCGGCCACATAATCGTCCACCTTCAACCGACGCGGATGACGTGGGGTGGGACCAGCGTTGGAGGTAGGGGCGTTCATGCGGATCTTGGAAAGCAGCCCACGTCGCGACGTCGCTTGATGCTCGAACGCGTCCACCAACAACCGGAGTGGCGCCGAAGGAACTCGGCGACCACAAGGTTTGCGTAGACGTGTTGCGCTTCCATTCATCAATTAAGCGCCCGATTCAGTTGCGTCAAAATCTCCTTCGCTGCGTCAGGGATGAAAGTGCCTGGCCCAAACACCGCGGCGGCGCCGTTCGACTTCAGGAAGTCATAGTCTGCCGGCGGAATCACCCCGCCAACCACGATCATGATGTCCTCGCGACCAATTTTCTTGAGCTCATCGCGCAACTGGACGAGTAGCGTCTTGTGTCCGCCCGCGAGCGAGCTGATGCCGACCACATGCACGTCGTTCTCCGCCGCCATGCGCGCCGCTTCCTCGGGTTGTTGGAAGAGCGGGCCGATGTCCACGTCGAAACCCAGATCGGCGTAAGCAGTGGCGACGACTTTTGCGCCGCGGTCGTGACCGTCCTGCCCCATCTTTGCGATGAGGATGCGCGGCCGCCGGCCTTGCTTCTCGGCAAACGCGTCGGTCAGTTTGCGGATCTGCTCGATTTGCGGGTCCGCCCCGAATTCAGATTGATAAACGCCACTCACAGTTCGGATGACAGCCTTGTGTCGGTTGAAATGTTTTTCGAGTGCGAGGGAAATTTCGCCCAACGTCGCCCGGGCCCGCGCCGCGTCAACCGCCAGCGCAAGTAAATTACCCTGACCCGTCGCGGCGGATTGCGTGAGCGCTTCGAGGCAGGCTTGAACTTTCGCGTTGTCGCGTTCGGCCTTGAGCTTTTGCAGGCGCGTGATCTGCGAATCGCGCACGGCGGTATTGTCCACCTCGCGCAGTTCGAGCTTGTCGCTCTGTTCCAAGCGCTGCGTGTTTACGCCGATGATCGCCTCCGTGCCGGAATCAATGTGCGCCTGCCGCCGCGCGGCGGCTTCTTCGATGCGCAACTTCGGCAGGCCGGTCTCGATCGCCTTCGCCATGCCGCCGAGTTGTTCGACTTCCTGGATGTGTCCCCACGCGCGATGCATGATTTCGTTCGTCAACGCTTCGACGAAGAACGAGCCGCCCCACGGATCAATCACTTTGCAGATGCCGGTTTCTTCCTGGAGGAAAAGCTGCGTGTTGCGGGCGATGCGCGCCGAGAAATCCGTCGGCAACGCGATGGCTTCGTCGAGCGAATTGGTGTGCAGCGATTGCGTGTGACCGAGCGCGGCGGCCATCGCTTCGATGCACGTGCGGGCGACGTTGTTGAACGGATCCTGTTCCGTCAGCGACCAACCCGACGTCTGCGAATGCGTGCGCAGCGCCATGGATTTCGGATTCTTCGGATTGAACTGCTTCATGAGTTTCGCCCACAGCGCCCGGGCCGCGCGCATCTTGGCGATCTCCATGAAAAAGTTTTTGCCCTGCGCCCAGAAGAACGAGAGCCGCGGCGCAAAGGCGTCAATATCAATCCCCGCCGCCAGCCCGGTGCGCACATACTCCAGCCCATCCGCGAGCGTGTAAGCCATTTCCAAATCAGCCGTCGCGCCCGCTTCCTGCATGTGATAGCCGGAGATGGAGATCGAGTTGAACTTCGGCATCTTCTGCGACGTGAAGCTGAAGATGTCCGCGATGATGCGCATCGAAGGTGCGGGCGGATAGATGTAGGTGTTCCGCACCATGTATTCCTTGAGGATGTCGTTTTGGATCGTGC
>CAZCZP010000134.1:3600-5170 GCA_964502895.1 uncultured Bifidobacteriaceae bacterium | reverse complement strand
ATCTGTTCCTGCGGATACCCCGCCAGCACGATGGTCGCGCCCGGTTTCTGCGCGCGAATGCCAGCCGTCAATGCGGGCACGAGCGTGGGGTAGTTTTCATCCACAGAACAAATCACCGCGACATCCGCCCCGGATTCCGCAAAGGCTACGACCGCGTCTTCCGGCGATTTGAATCCCGCGGGCGATACGACTTCGTAACCACCCACGCTGAAAAATCCTCGGGAGAAATCCGCCCGCGCCTTGTGCTCCTTCAGCGAACCCATGTTGCAAAGGAAAACCTGGGGGCGCCGCGCCTGGCGATTCGTGGCGGCGCGCAGACGTTCAATCGTCGCGGCGGCGCGGGTGAGGCAGACCGGCGTGATCGGCTCGCAGGGCGAATCGTTGATGCGCAGCGCCCGGGTGATTTCTCCCAGTGTCGCGCCCGCGCCCACGGCTTCGACACAAACCTCGAACAAATCGTGTCCCTTGAGTCCGATGATTTTTGCCAGCCAGTTCAAAACAACCTGGCTGTCTTCGTCGTCGAGCGAGATGCGATGCGACGCCACCTGCTGCGCGCGGCGCTTGTGGAACGACTGGCCATCCGTGGTTGAGTGTTCGATGGGCTGCTCCTTCGGATTGGCGTATTGATTGACGCCCACGATGGAGTCACGGCGACTCGTCACCGCTTTGATCTTCTTCAAAGCCGTTTCGCCGACGGCCTTTTGAGGAACTCCAGCTCGCAACGCGGCTTCCATGCCGCCGAGTTTTTCCACTCCCTGAAACAACGCCCAAGCGCGCGTGGCGAGTTCGGCGGTCGCGCTCTCGACGAACCACGAGCCGCCGGCGGGATCAATAACGTGATTGAGATCACACTCCTTTTGCAGCACCAGTTGCGTGTTGCGCGCGACGCGGAGACTGAAGTCATCCGGCGGGCGCACGACTTCATCAAACGCGCCGACCTGCATGCTGTCGCAACCACCGAGCACGCCCGCGAACGCCTCCACCGTGGCGCGGAGGAGATTGTTGTATGGGTCCACGACAGACTTGTTCCATTGCGACGTGCGAACGTGCAGGGAAATCTTCTGCGCGGCTTCATTGCCACCCGCCGCCGCGACTGCGCGCGACCAAAGCATGCGCAACGCTCGCAGCTTGGCGATCTCCAGGAAGAAATTCGTGCCGACCGTGACGGCAAAACGGATGCGCGGAGCGGAGATATTGACGTCCACGCCCAGCTTGGCGAGCTGGCGCAAATACTCGACGCCGGTCGCGAGCGTGTAGGCGAGTTCCTGCACGGCGTTGCCACCGGACTCGTGCCAGGCGCGGCTGTGGACGCAGATGGTTTGCAGTTGGGGCGCGTTCGTGGCGGCCCAGCGCGTCAGCGTGGACATTTCCCGATACGCACCCTCGAGCGATTGCGGCAACCTGCCTTCATGCGCCAGCACTCCGAGCGGATCCATTTCGATGCAGCCGCGGAGTTGCGCCGTTGTTTTCTTGCGTTTCCTTGCCAGCGCCAGCAACAGCGCCGCGAACGGCAGGGCGGATGCGCCGGAACGGACGAACAGCGAGATCTTCTCCAAATCCACGCCCTCCA
>CAZCZP010000134.1:0-3500 GCA_964502895.1 uncultured Bifidobacteriaceae bacterium | reverse complement strand
GTGACGCGCTTCTTGCCGGTTTGCTTTTCCACGGAGGCCAGCACGGTGGGATCAATCGGGCCGGGCGTCAGTCCGTATTTGCCGAGCGCGATGTCCTGCGCGGGCTGGCAGACCATCTTCCAGCGACCGAACTTCACGTTCATCATCGCCTGTGTGCCGACAATCTGTGAAGTGGGCGTAACGAGCGGAATCCAACCCAGCGCTTCGCGGACTATCGGGATTTCCCTCAGCACGGCGTCAAACTTGTCGCTCATCCCCTGTTCCTTGAGCTGTGTGCGGAAGTTGGAGAGCATGCCGCCAGGCACTTGATAAATCAGGATGTCGCTGTCCACGCGCTCGTTGGCGGGGCTGGTGAACTTGGAAAGCTCCTTGTAAACGCCTTCAAAATAATCGCGCAACTTCGCGAGTTTCTCCGTGTCGAACTTCGGACACCGCGGATGGCCTTCGAGCAACGCCAGCATGCGTTGCGTGTCCGGTTGCGATGTTCCGTTCGCAAACGGCACAATGGAAACCTCGACGCAATCCACGCCCGCATCAATCGCCGCCAAATAACTCGCCGCACCCAACCCGGCCGTGTCGTGCGTGTGCAACGTGATCGGAATGCCGACCTTGCTCTTCAACTCTTTCACCATCCGATAGGCGATTTGCGGCTGAATGATGCCGGACATGTCTTTGATGCCGATGGAGTCGCAGCCCATCTTCTCCAACTCGACACCCATCTTCACGAAGTTCTCGACCGTGTGGACCGGGCTAATCGTATAGCACAACTCGCCGCGCGCGTGCTTGCCATATTTTTTTGTGGCCTTGATGGCGGTTTGCAGATTTCGCACGTCGTTCAGCGCGTCAAAAATGCGGAGGATGTCCTGTCCGTTCTCGCACGTGAGGCGCACGAAAGTTTCCACGACGTCATCGGGAAAGCTCGCGTATTGAACGATGTTCTGTCCGCGCAGCAGCATGAGCTGCGGTGTCTTCGGCGCGATCTTCTTCAACGTGCGCAGGCGGTCGAACGGATTTTCGTTCAAGTAGCGGAGACAGGAGTCAATCGTCGCGCCGCCCCAGGTCTCCAGGCCGGCGAATCCCATCTCGTCGAGAATGGGCGCAGGTTCGAGCATGGAGGAGGTCGCCATGCGGGTGGCCGCCATGGATTGATGACCATCACGAAGAACGGTGTTGTTGAAAAGGACAGGTTTCGGATTCATAAATCATGCATACAATTGTCAGTCGGCGGCAACAATCCGAAGGGTAAGCTCGCGTGGTTGGGACTTCGGGTGCCCTGCGAGGCATCCCGGCCAACCCGAGATGCTTGGCATCCGGCGTTCAGTTGCGCCTCGTTATGTAGCAGCAAAGCCCCGTCCTTCGCTAAGCGCAATTTGTCCTTCATTCGCCAGATTTTGTGGCATCTCCCGGCGCAGGGCAAGGATTGCCCGAAACGATGCCGTAGTTTTCCAGGTCAAATCTGGAGTTGCCGCTAGGCGCGAACCTGCTATTGAATCGAATCATGAACTGTCCGGCCTGTGATTACCGTTTGACCGAAACCCGCGTGGGCGACATGTCTTTGGATATTTGCCACGGTGGCTGCGGCGGCATCTGGTTCGATGCGTTCGAACTTCAAAAGGTGGATGACCAGTGTGAAGCCGCCGGCGAGTGTCTTGTGCAGATCCAGCATGACCCGGAACGGCACGTGGAGCCTTCGCGCAAACGCGCCTGCCCGCGTTGCGAAGGCGTGAAGCTCAAGCGCCATTTCTTCAGCCCGAAGATCAAGGTCGAGGTGGATCATTGTCCGAATTGCGCCGGCTATTGGCTGGACGCCGGCGAATTGGAAAAAATACGGCGTGAACAGAAACCGGGCGCGGCCACCGGCAAATCCGTGGCGAAACCCGGCCAGGTGACACCCGAAGTCATCCGCTACATTTACCGGATGCAGGTACAAATGCGGGTTTCCCCCTGACTGGCAACTTTGGGTGCATTTGCCTCCGCGCGGAAGATAGTTGAAACAAAGCTCAAGACCCGCGGGTAATGATAGTGATTTAGCCGAGGCATTGACCGCGCGGGAGTTCCGCCTGGTTGCTCGTGCCATGCCCAGAACCAAATGCAAATTATGAAACCGAACCTGACCTATTCCCTCAAGGGCGCAGCTCTCGCTGCTACGCTACTGGCCTTCGCTGTCGCGAACGTTCGCGCCGATCAAGAGGATAAAATCACGAAGTCTTTCCAGGTCCGCCCCGGGGAACAACTCATTGTCGAACTGGACCGCGGCTCGATCGAAGTCCAGACCGCCGACACCGATTCGGTGCAGATTGAAATCGCGCGCAAAGCCGGCGGCACCCAGTCCAAGGCTCAGAAAACTCTCAAGGACCATGAAGTCACCACCACGCAAGACGGCGGCAAAGTCGAAGTGCGGGCCGAATACAAAGGCCCGAAATCATCGGGTTGGTTTGGCCGGGGCGTGGAGCTTCAAGTGCAATGCCGGGTGACGGTGCCGCGCAAATTTGACGTGGACCTGAACACGGCGGGCGGCAGTATCAAGGTAAAGGAATTGACCGGCAAGGCACAGGCGCACACCTCCGGCGGCAGCCTCCGTTTCGAAAAAATTGAAGGCCCCGTGTCCGGCCACACCAGCGGTGGCAGCATCACCGTCGCTGCCGCGAAAGGCAAAGTGGACGTGAAAACGTCCGGCGGCGGCCTGAATCTCAGTGACATTGAAGGCGACGTGAACGCTCAAACCTCGGGCGGCTCGATCAACGCCGAGAAATTGACCGGCAAGTCGCTCGTCCGGACCTCCGGCGGGAGCATTCAAGTGGCCGACATCAAAGGCGCGATTGACGCGCGCACCTCCGGCGGCAGCATCACGGTGAACATGCTTGGACAACCTGACGGCGACTGCGTCTTCAAGACTTCCGGGGGCAGCGTGACAGTTGTGCTCGGCGAGAAAGTGGCGGTGGACGTGGACGCGCAAACCAGCGGCGGCCGGGTCACGTCCGATTTGCCCGTGGCCACGGTGATTCAGGGCGAACAGAAGAAGAACGAGATTCGCGGCAAGGTCAACGGCGGCGGGCCGTTGATTACCGCCCACTCGAGCGGCGGCAGCGTGCGGTTGCAGAGGAACTGAACAACGGGCTGGTAGCCACGGCATCCCTGCTGGTATGTTGCGCTGGGAGTAGAGAAAACCCTCCGGCAGGATGCCGGCGCGCGCAGCGAAAGCTTTGGCTCGCCTCCGGGCGCTGGGTTCGCTAATCGTCAGCGCATGCCCGAACAGCGTGAACCAACTCCCTGCGAGTCCGCCGATTGGTTCGTCACCACGCATTGGAGCGTCGTTCGGTCTGCTGGCGACAGCGTAACGAAGGTTGCTCGCGGTGCCTTGGAGCAACTCTGCTCGGCCTACTGGTATCCGCTCTACGCTTACGTCCGACGCAAGGGACATGATGAACACGATGCGCAGGACCTGACCCAGGAATTCTTCGCGCGGTTGATTCAGCGCAACGACTTTGCCGGACTCGACC
>CAZCZP010000133.1:0-10942 GCA_964502895.1 uncultured Bifidobacteriaceae bacterium | reverse complement strand
CCACGGCGGCGATGGCCAAGCGCATGACGGTCCACGAACTGGCCGCGATGCCGCATTATCATCCTACGCTCGCGGAAATCTGGACCTACCCGGCGGAGGAATTGGCGGAGAGAATTCCAAAGTAATTCCACGTTTATCAGTCAGACAATCTGAGGATGCACCTTCTCCGGGTCCACGTCCAAGTCCTTGATGGCTTTGTGAACGATCTCCCGCTCAATCATTCCCTTTTGAGCCAGGGCATAAAGCGTCGCGATGACTGTGCTTTCGGCGTCCACTTCGAAGAACCGGCGAAGCCGCTCTCGCGTGTCGCTGCGGCCAAATCCATCCGTGCCCAGTGTCATTAACCCGCCCGGCACCCACGGGGCAATCTGGTCGGGCACCGTCTTTACGTTGTCGGACACGGCAACGAACGCGCCGGATTCCCTTTCGAGTAGTGTTTCGATGTAAGACTTTTTCGGCTTCGCGGTTGGGTGCAACATGTTCCATCGCCGCGCGCGCAGCGCGTCGTTGCGGACCTGGCGATAACTGGTCGCACTCCACACATCGGCAGCGACATCGTAACGGTCGGCAAGAATTTCCTGCGCTTTGAGCGCGGAGAGAATGATCGGTCCGCTCCCGAGGATGTGAGCCTTGAGTTTTTTCTTTTCCTGCCCGGCTTTGAACTTATAGAGACCCTTGAGAATTCCGTCCTCCGCGCCCGCCGGCATCGCCGGCATATTGTAGTTCTCGTTGTAGAGCGCGAGGTAATAGAAAATATCTTCACCCTTCGCATACATACGATCCAAGCCGTCGGCAATAATCGCTGCCGTCTCATAGGCAAAAGCCGGATCGTAGGACAGGATTGTCGGAATATTCGCCGTGGTCAGGAGGCTGTGGCCATCCTGATGTTGCAGTCCTTCGCCGTTCAGCGTGGTGCGACCAGCCGTCGCACCGAGGATGAATCCCCGCGCCCGGATGTCGCCCGCCAGCCAGAAGAGATCGCCCACGCGTTGGTAACCGAACATCGAGTAATAAATGTAAAACGGAATCATCGGCTCGCTGTGCGTCGCGTACGAAGTCGCCGCCGCGATGAATGACGACATCGCGCCCGCCTCAGTGATGCCTTCTTCGAGAATCTGCCCGTCCTTCGTCTCGTGATAATAGAGCAGCGATTTGCTGTCCACCGGTTCGTAGAGTTGTCCTTTCGACGCGTAAATGCCGACCTCGCGAAACAACGCGTCCATGCCGAACGTGCGCGCCTCGTCGGGAATGATGGGCACGACGCGCCGGCCAATTTCCTTGTTGCGGAGCAAAATGCTCAAGAGCCGGACGAAGCCCATCGTGGTGGACACCTGCAAGTTGCCCGATCCTTTTAGAAATTCTGCGAACGCGTCCCGCCCCGGCACTTTGATCGGTTCGACGACAACTTTCCGCTCCGGCAAAAATCCGCCAAGCGCCTTGCGCCGCGTCATGAGGTAACGCGATTCGGTGCTGTCCGCCGGTGGCCGATAGAACGGCGTTTCGGCAATCACATCATCACTGACGGGCACGCCGAAGCGCTCGCGAAATTCGCGAAGCTCCTTCTCGTTCATCTTTTTCTGCTGATGCGAGATGTTGCGCCCTTCGCCTGCTTCGCCGAGTCCGTAGCCCTTCACCGTCTTCGCGAGAATCACCGTGGGTTTGCCTTTGCAGTCCATTGCAGCCTTGTAGGCAGCATAGACTTTGAGTGGATCATGTCCGCCGCGCAGCAATTTCTGAATCTGCTCGTCAGTCAAATGATTCACGAGTTTGAGCAACTCGGGATATTTGCCGAAAAAGTGGCGGCGTGTGTAGCTGCCCGGCTCGACAGAATACTTCTGATAATCGCCGTCCACGGCTTCTTCCATGCGTTTGAGGAGCAGTCCGGATTTGTCGGCGGCAATAATTGGATCCCAGTCCGAGCCCCAAATCACTTTGACGACGTTCCAGCCTGCGCCTTGAAACAGGGCTTCAAGTTCCTGAATGATTTTTCCGTTGCCGCGCACCGGGCCGTCGAGACGCTGGAGGTTGCAGTTGATGACCCAGACGAGGTTGTCGAGGCTTTCGCGCGAACCGAGCGTCAGTGAACCGAGCGTTTCCGGTTCGTCGCATTCGCCGTCGCCGATGAAACACCAGACTTTCGACTCCTCGCCTTTGAGGAAACCGCGCGCACGCAGGTAGCGATTGAAGCGCGCCTGATAGATGGACATGATCGGGCCAAGGCCCATCGAGACGGTTGGAAATTGCCAGAACTCCGGCATCAAGTATGGATGCGGATAGGACGACAGCCCGCCGCCTTCGGCGAGTTCCTGGCGAAAATTCTGGAGGTCCCGCTCGGCAAGCCGGCGTTCGAGAAACGCACGCGCATAGACGCCCGGCGCGGCGTGGCCCTGGAAATAAACAATGTCACCGGGAAAATCCGCCTTCCGTCCACGAAAGAAATGGTTGAACGCCACTTCATAAATTGTGGCGCAAGAGGCATAAGTGGAGATGTGCCCACCCAGGCCGTTGTGTTTGCGATTGGCATTCACGACCATGGCCATCGCGTTCCAGCGCATGAAACTCTTGAGGCGGCGCTCGATGTCGCGGTCGCCCGGATAGGACGGCTCTTGCTCGACGGGGATCGTGTTGACGTAAGGCGTGTTCACCGGCCCGCGCACGGGCACACCTGATTCGTAAAGTTTGCGGCCAATCTCGCCGGCCAGCCGGCCGGCGGTCTGCGTGCCCTGGCTTTGGGCGGTGAATTGAAAGACGGATTCCAAGAATTGCCGCCAAAGCTGCTCATCCGCGCCGGGGGGCGCGGGCAGATTGTTCGTAGCTGCGTCGGTTTTTGAGTTCGTTTTCAATGGTTCAAGTTCGATTATCAGTCCTGGCGGCCAGTCGCCCGGCCAGCAGAGCGGAACAGGGAATCACTTTATGGCTTCACAAGCAAGCTCGCTGGCAGCACGCTCCTCGACGCCGTTAATGAAACGTCTCGACCTGACCTTGTCCACGCCGGCGGAAAATCTTGCCTGCGACGAGGCGCTCCTCGACGCCGCCGAGGCTGGTGAAAGTGGCGAAGTCCTGCGGTTTTGGGAGACTCAAGAATATTTCGTCGTCGTCGGCTACGCGAACAAACTTGCCACCGAAGTCAATGTAGCTGCTTGTGAAAGTCGCGGCGTGCCGGTTCTGCGGCGTTGCTCCGGCGGCGGAACGGTTCTTCAAGGGCCGGGTTGTTTGAACTATGCGCTCGTGTTGAGAATCCGGACGGACGGTCCGCTCCGCAGCATCTCATCGGCAAATCAATTCATCATGGAGCGTAATCGCAAAGCGGTCCAATCGGCGCTCGCACACGATGCAAGCTCTCCCTCCGGGAACCTCATTCTTGCTGGCCGCCCCCTCCCCCTGCCCTCTCCCCCAGCGGGGGAGAGCGTGGCCGAAGGCTGGGTGAATGGGCTCCCCGAGTACATCGAAGTGGAAGTTCAGGGCCACACCGACCTCACACTTGGCGGACTCAAATTCTCCGGCAACTCCCAGCGACGACGACGCCACTTCCTGCTCTTTCACGGCACGATTCTGTTAGACTTCAACCTTGCTTTGATCCAAGACCTGCTGCCGTCGCCTTCCAAACAGCCCGCCTATCGTCACAAGCGCAGCCATCAGGATTTCCTCGTGAACCTGAGTATGCCCGCAATATCGGTGAAGACCGCCCTGTCCAATGCGTGGCAAGCAACCGCTCCGCACTCGGGCGTTCCGTGGCGACAGATCGAAACTCTCGTCCAGGAAAAATATTCCTCGCGCGACTGGACGATGAAATTCTAGCAACGACCCTGCGTCCCTTTGAGACCCCTTCGTCCTTTCCCAACCTGCGGAAACACCTGACAACGCCCGTCGCCCTCAGGTAAAACGTTCCCGCCACATGCCCGAGCGCGCAACAGAACCTTTCGTAATCGAGAATGACCGCCGCTCAATTGCCCGCTTTCTTGAACCACTGCGCGCGTTGCCGGGCGTGCAGGCGGATGAACTCGGCCCGTTCACCATCGGTGCGCACAGCTATTCGCTCCCGCGCTTCACGATTCAAGGTCCGAATAGCAGCGATCCGATTCGCATCGGCGTATTCGCCACCATTCACGGCGACGAACCCGCCGGCGCTCTGGCCATCGCAAAATTTCTGGAGGAACTTTCCGCAAAACCCGGGGAGGCAGAGAACTTCCTCCTACAGTGTTACCCGATTTGCAATCCGACCGGCTTCGAGGACAATACGCGCCACTCGCGGCGGGGGCGAGATCTGAACCGCGAATTCTGGCGGGCTTCAACCGAACCGGAAGTGCGCTGGCTCGAACAAGAGCTTCGCGCCAGTCATTTTCAAGGACTCATTCAACTCCACGCGGATGACACCAGCGACGGACTGTATGGCTTTGTGCGCGGACACACCTTGACGGAGAATCTGCTCCGCCCTGCGCTGGCTGCGGCGGGAAGAATTCTGCCGCGCAACGTCAATGCCACGATTGACGGTTTCGCCGCGCGCGACGGAATCATCTACGATCAATACGAAGGCATCCTCGCCGCGCCGACAGAGATTGAGCCTGTGCCCTTCGAGATTGTTCTGGAAACGCCGCATCGCGCGCCCATGTCCCAACAGGTCGAAGCGCTGGTGGTGGCATTGCGGACGATCCTGAACGAATACCGGCAACTTGTGTCGTTTGCGCAGAATATTTGAACGCACGCAACCCTGGAGCGATATGAAATGCCCCACCCACCACATGGAAGCCACCGGCGTCTGCGCTTATTGCGGCCGCGCTCTGTGCCCCGAATGTTCCAAGCCTTCACCCGGGCAACGCCTGGTTTGCTCGGAAGCTTGCGGGACCGCGCTTTCGCGGGCAGATCGAGCCGTGCAACTGATTCTTCAGAAGAGCGAGCAGAGCGCACGGGCCAGCGCGTTTTATTGTTACTTGTGCGGAATCCTGTCGGCGGGCGCGGCGCTGGGTGCAGTATTTTGGCTTCCCTCGCCGTTCCTGATCTTCTTCACGGGTGCGTGCGCTGCCGCGTTGCTGCTCTCGGGATTTTGGTATGGCCGCGTCGCCAGAAAACAGCGGCCGGACGCATAGGCTCAATCCACCGCGTCGTAAACCCGCACGTAGTCCACCTCGAAATAATCCGGCAGCTTCGCCTGCTTGATGTCGCCCGCCCAATCGCCGATTTCGTTGGTCAGCTTCAAAAACTCGGGCACTTGCGACACTCCGCCGGCTTGGCTGCGCCAGACTTCCTTGCCGTCCACGTAGAATACGTATTCGTCCGGCAACCACAGCAGGCCGTACGTGTGAAAGCCTTCGGTCGTTTCGGGAATGGAAAATATCTTGCCCGCGGATTTGTGAGCCTTGCCGTAACCGTCCCAATGCAGATTGGCGGTCAACTGACCGTCGCGCCATGGCATCTCGATGATGTCAATCTCCGTCCCGTCGCGACCATCGTCGCCAATTTTGTTGACGCCGTCGCCCATGATCCAGAAGGCGGACCAATGCCCCGGCTCTTTCGGCATCTTGCAGCGCGCCTCGTAATAACCGAAGACGTGCTCGAATTTCCCCTTCGTGTTGACCGCGCCGCACGTAAACCGTTCGCCGTCCTGCTTGGTGCGCAGGAGCAGGCTGCCCTTGCCATTCACGTAAGCGTCGTCCTTGACCCAGAAGCCGGCGCGCCGCTTCCAATCGCCCAGGCGATTCCATTTGGTCTCGTCCAGCTTCTCCCCCTCGAATTCGTCGTGCCAGGCGAGCTTCCATTTTTTCCCATGGGGAGCCGGCGGAAGGAAGGCCTGATTGGTTTGCGCGGAAGCGAAGTCGCATGAGACAAGGATGCCGATGAGAAGAACCCGGAAGACAGTCGTTTTCATAAACCCGGTGGTCAGCGTAGCGCCCCCGCCCGCCATCACACAAGTTTCAACTTCCGCTTCCGACCCGCGAGGCCACGGACTTCGGATGACTCAAAACAGCGGACGGCCTTGCGCGCGCTGCGGGTTGCCGTTAAACGGACCCGCAGTCACGCCGCGTAACTTTAGCTCAGGCTCCCGACCAATTGTCTTCCGTTCTTCCAGCCGTTGAGCAACGAAGACGCTTCCATCAACTTGTTCTTCAAGTCCTGCACGTGGCGGGCGCTTTCGGAAGCGGACAGCTTGGCTTCATCGCGCTCCTTCTCGGCCCGGATCAACTGCGCCTTGAGGGGTTCAATGGCGCTACGCGTGGTCTCCATCTCCGACTCCCACTCTTTCTCGGCCATCTGCCGGGCTTGCGCTTGGGCGATCAGCTTCGCGACCAGTTCCTGCTCGCGCTGCCTGGCTTCGGCGAACGCCGCCTCGCGACCGCGTAAATCCTGTTCGCGTTGCGCGCGCAACTCTTCCTGGCGGGCGTCAAACTGCGATTGCAGTTCCTGTTCGCGCTGGCGCAGTCTGGCTTGAAACGCTTCTTCTTTCTGTTGCGCTTCCTGAGCCAGCTTGGTTTCCGTGGCGCGGATGCGCGACTGGGTCTGCTTTTCCCAGTCCTCTTCCCGGAGACGCAAGTCCGCGGCCCATTGCTTCTGCAACTCCGTGGCGCGCGCGTCGGCCTTGAAGGCGAATTCCTGTTCGCGCTGCTTCAGTTTGGCCAGGAAATAAAGTTCCTTTTGCTGTAGTTCCTCGCGCAAACGCGACTCGCTCGCGCGCGACTGGGCTTCGATCTGCCGCTCGAAGTCCGACTCCTGGCGGCGCAACTGTTCTTCCGCCTGGGTCTTCAATTCGCGCAAGCGGGATTCCGCCTGAGCCTGCAATTGTTGCTCGCGTTGCTTGAGCCTGATTTGAGATGCGTCTTCGCGCTGCTGCAATTCCTGATTCCAATGCGCGTCCACCTCGCGGGCGCGTGCTTCGACCTGGCGTTCCAGTTCAGCCTCGCGCTGGCGGGCGTCCTGCTCGACCTTGTTCTTTTCTTCCGCCAACCGGGCGTCAAACGCGAGCGACAATTCCTGTTCGCGCTGATTCAAACGGCGTTCAAACTCCTCGTCCCGCTGGCGGAGCGTTTTCTCGAATTCCATTTGTTGCCGGTCGAAGCGGTGCTTCTCCTGACGGGAAGTTTTTTCCATTTCACGCGCGGCGTCTTCCTGGGCTTGGGCCAATTGGCGCGCCAAGGCATCCGCCTGGTGCTTCAACTGAGACTCCGCGATGTCGCGGGCGTGCAGGGCTTCCTTCAAATCGTGAGCCAGCTTGGCGTTCTTCTCCACCGCAGCCAGTTCGGCATCGGCCATCTGGCGACGGGCCTGAATAACCTGGGTCTTGCAGTCCTCGGTCACCTCCATGAGTTTCTGTTGATGCTCTTGCATCATCGTCGCGCGCTCCGTTTCGTGGGCCGCGCGCTGTTCGTCCAATTCCTTGCGCATCTGGGTGAGGCGATCGGACCACGCGTTTTGGCGCATCTGAATCTGGCGTTCGACTTCCGAACGTTGCAAGTCTTTCAGGGCATCCTTTTCAACCACCGTGCGGTTGAGCGAGTCGGCCATGCCGGCGAGCTTGGCGACCCATTGCTCTTCCTGACGCTTCGCTTCGGCCTTGAATTGAGCTTCGGCGGCGGCGGCAGCCTCGCGGGCGGCCTGCAACTCGGTTTCCTTTTCGGCGAGCGCCTTCTCCGCGGTGGCTTTCGCGGCGGCCAGCGCTTGCTCGCGAGCGGCGATCTTGGCGGACGCTTCGTTGGCCAATCGTTCCGCGCGCAGAATTTTCAATCGGCCCGCACGCGTGTATAGCCAGTGCATTCGGCGACCCAAAAAGCCGAGCCGATGCGGGGGCTGCACTTGCTCCGGCTTGAAGACGGTGGAGAAACCAATTTCAACCATCAATGTCGGCAGGAAAGCCACGATGAAAGCCAGCACCGGATAAACCCAGATTCGCACCATGCTGATCTGGTCGGTCAAGATGTCACCGCGCTCCTTGGCGCTCGTCGTAATGGACATGGGCCGCTCGCCCATCAGCAAGCCGCGGACAATTTCCACGGTCGTGGCGATGCGATGTACCTGGGTGTTTCTAATCGCCGCTTCGCGCGCTTCGTAAAATCCCTCGGCCTTCTTGCGCGAGGCATCAATTTCCGCGCGGATGCCGTCAACGCTCTTGACCGCCACGGCCAGCTCCTGGTCAATCTCTTCCTGTTCCTTCTTCCACTCCGTGGCCAGCACGGCGTTGGCCGCCAGCAGTTCTTCGCGCTTGCGGTCGGTTTCCTCGCGCTTGGTGCTGGAGCGGCGGTCAAATTCCTCGCGCACCCGGCGCGCGTCGGCAGCCACCTGCGCAACGCTGTCGCGGCGCTTGTTGTTGACCGCAGCCAACTCGGCTTCCTTGGCTTTGATCTGGTCATCAAGCTCCGCAACCAACGTGGGCTTGAGAATCTTGTTCGATTCGCGCTCCGGCGGCACACCGGGGTCAACCGGCTCCTTCATCAACTGACGCCTAAGGAAATTGGCGTTGTCATACTCAGCCTTGTCCTTGTCGTAAGCCTTCTTCTTGTTGGTGTATTCGGCCAGCTTGGTCTTGTAGGCGTTTTCAATGCGCGCTTCCTCGGCGTTCCATGTCGTGGCCCGGCCCACTTCGACTTCGCGGCGGGCGCGAAGATCGGCGATGGTCTTGGTGAGTTGGGCGGTATCGGCATCGAACTGCCGGATGATGTTGGCCTGGCGGGCTTCCACTTCCGAGAGTTCCTTTTTCTGGTACTCGGTCAGAGTGATGGCGTCCTGGCGGGTCACTTCATTGTGCTTTAGAGATTCTTCGAGGTCGGTCTTCGCCTTGGCTTGTTTGGCGGCCAGCTCGGCGAGCTTTTGCTCACGATCCACCTTTTTCTTTTCGATGGCCGCCAACTCGCCTTTGAGGTGGGAGATCTTGATCTCCTCGGTGGCCGCCTTTTCGAGAAACTCGCTGGCCGGTTTCATGGCCGTGCCCATTTCATAGACCGCCATGTCCTTGACCAGTTGGAACGTCAGCACGCAGATCAGCGGCAACCCGCAGAACAACATGAATCCCTTCTGCCAGCCGGTACGTGAAGCGGTCCAGATCGCCAGCGGCAGCTTGAGCAACTCGACCGCGAGGATCGTGGCGCCAATCGGACCGATTCCAAAAAACGTGACGCCCATGCCTTGGGGCAAACAAACCATCTGCTGATATTTCCAACCCGTTGCCAGAATGACGAATTCCGTCACGGTAGCCATGAAAAGGAGCGGCAGGGTCAAATACGCAATGCGCTTGCCTTTCAATTGCTGCCACAAGGAGAACTTTGCTTCCTGCGGCGCCGCAGAATCGGGAGCAGCTTGCGAATTCGTTGGGGTGGAATTTTTCATAATTGGACCTTTTTCAGAAACTGGCGATCACCGGGGTGCGCTCCCAAACTTGACGATGAAGCCCTCCAATGGACGCGCCGGCGGTACTGTTCGTACCCATCGGCGTTCGAATCTGGAGCTGCCGCTAATCACGCATGGACTAGGCAGATTGCGTGCCAGTGTGCCGCGCTGCCTGACCACTTGTAGATGATGTGGCGCGAAGCGCGAAGAACGGACCAATCGCAAGGCGCGGACCGCAAGAAAGCTTCTTAGCCGTAACACCGCTGGCTGAATGTCTGGCAATTATTTGACGGCAAGGTTGGGCAGATGTGTCAAGAATCCTGACTTGCTCTGCTCCGTCCCCAAGCTACGCCGCGCATCCCACTAAACATGGCGTACGCGAGCGAACTTGTGCCCAGGCGCAGACAACGAATCCTCGTCCGCCACCAGTTCGCCTACCGTTCCAACGCCGCCGCCGCGCGCGCTGAAAGCACCTTCCGCGACGGTTGATAATTCGCTATGAACTCTCGCCGGAACTCGGCGAATGTTCCCGCTGCAATCGCCGCGCGAACGTCAGCCATAAGCTTGAGAAACAGGTGCGAGTTGTGGACGCTTAACATTCGCAGGCCAAGAATTTCATTCACGTTCAGCAAGTGCCTCAGGTACGCACGGGTGAAATGCCGGCACGCGAAACAGTCACACCCCTCCTCAATCGGCCTGAAGTCGGCTTTGTAAGCGCCGCCTTTGAGACCGTACGCGCCCTTGCGCGTGAAGGCCGTGCCATTGCGGGCCACCCGCGTTGGCAGCACGCAATCGAACATATCCACGCCGCGCGCAATCAACTCCACCATCTGCGCGGGCGTGCCCAGGCCCATGGCGTAACGCGCGCGGTTTGCAGGCAGAAATGGCTCGGTTAACTCCACCGCCCGCATCATCTCCGGCTCGGGTTCGCCCACGCTCACGCCGCCGATGGCGCAACCGTCAAACTCCATGGCGACGATGGCCTTGGCGCATTCTTCACGGAGCGCGGCATCACTGCCGCCCTGCACGATGCCAAAAACCAGTTGCCCGTCGGCACGCGGTTGCTCGCGGCATTCACGCGCCCAACGAATGGTGCGCTCGACAGCGTGCCGTTGCTCTTTGGCTGGCGCATCGTGTGGCGGACATTCGTCAAACGCCATGGCGACGTCAGAACCAAGCACGCGCTGGATTTCCATTGCCTCCTTCGGGCCGAGGAACAACGGCGAGCCGTCCAGATGCGAGCGGAACTCGACACCGTGAGCTTTGATCTTCCGAATCTTGGCAAGGCTGAAAACCTGGAAGCCGCCGCTGTCGGTGAGAATGGGTTTCTCCCAATTGATGAAACGGTGCAGTCCACCCGCCGCGCGAATGATGTCGAGCCCAGGCCGGATGTTAAGGTGGTAGGTGTTACCGAGGATGATTTGCGTTCCCATCTCGTGCAGTTCGCGCGGGTCGAGCGCTTTCACACTGCCTTGCGTCCCGACGGGCATATACACCGGCGTGTCCACGACGCCGTGCGCCGTCGTCAATCTTCCCAACCGCGCTTTCGTGTGCGCATCTGTCTTCAACAATTCAAACATCGCGACGGGGTTTTAGCGGAAAGAACCACCGTGGCCAAGCTGCAAGCGACGAC
>CAZCZP010000132.1:3876-10964 GCA_964502895.1 uncultured Bifidobacteriaceae bacterium | reverse complement strand
TCGAGAAACCGCTCGTCATCGTTTCCAACCCGCCACCCATCCAGATGCTCGTTCCCGGCTTCACTGTGCGCGAACTGCCGGTGGAAGTGAACAACATCAACAACCTCGTCTTCGCAACAGACGGACGGCTCTTTGCGCTTTGCTACGACGGGAATGTGCTGCAACTCAAAGACACCAACGGTGATGGGCTGGAAGACACGGCCACGCACTTTTACCGAAACGACAAGAATGAAATCCTCCCCAGCATCGGCATGTGCTGGGGGCCGGGCGGACTTTACATCGCAAGCCAGGGCCGCGTGATTCATTTGCGCGACAGAGGCGACGGCACGGCGGAATTGAAGACGGTAACCGGTGGCTGGGTGCCGCCGACCGGCGTGGCGGGATCGAATCTGGACTCCATCGGCATCGCCATAAACAAGGCCGGCGAAATTTTCTTCGGGCTCGGCTGTGACGCCTGGAATCAGGCTTACCGGGTGAACAAAGAGACCGGCAAGTCCGATTACAACATCCGCAGCGAACGCGGCACGGTTTTGAAAATTTCACCGGACTGGAAGAAGCGCGAGATCATTTGCACGGGCATGAGGTTTCCCGTCGGGATGGCATTTAACGCGGAGGGAGATTTGTTCACTACCGATCAGGAAGGCGCGACCTGGTTGCCGAACGGAAATCCCTTCGATGAGTTGCTCCACATCCAGCCGGGCCGGCATTACGGATTTCCGCCGCGGCACCCGAAGTATTTGCCCGACGTGATTGATGAGCCGAGCACATTCGATTTCGGCCCACAGCATCAATCCACCTGCGGCCTGCACTTCAACGATGGGAAAAAAGTGTTCGGTCCGGAATGGTGGCGGGGCGATGCGATCGTGGCTGGCCAGTCGCGCGGCAAAATCTGGCGAGTGAAACTGGTCAAGACCGCTGCCGGCTACGTCGCGAAAAGCGAACTGATTGCGTGTGTAGCCTACTTGACGATTGATGCCGTGCCAACACCTCAGGGGGACTTGTTGGTGGCCTGCCATACCGGTGCTCCCGATTGGGGGACGGGGCCGCAAGGGAAGGGGAAGCTGTTCAAGATTTCCTACACGGGCAAGACCGCGCCGCAGCCGGTGCTGGCGTATCGAAATTGCCCTAACGTTACACGGGTTGTATTCGACCGCGCACTCGACGCCAGACGAGGCACGGAGTACACAAGTGGCTGCGAGGTGACGATGGGGCGGTACGTGACGGCAGGCGAACGCTTCGAATCCTTCCGGCCCGGCTATCAAGTGGTGAAGCTCCAACAAACGATGCCGCGATTTGAATTGCCGACAACGCTGGCGCACGTCGTGGATAACAAGTCCTCCTTTGCGGTATGGACCAGTGGTGCCAACGAAGCCGTTAATTATGCGGTGGCCCTGCCGGGTTCAATCACTGGCCACGGCCAGGACATCGAAGTGCTGGCGGACATGGCTGGCGTTGTCGCGCTTTGGGAATCGGAGAGGAACGCAAAGCCTTGGGCAGGTTGGTTGCCGCATTTGGACTTAACGGCGGCGCGAGGGTTAACCACCGGCAGTTCCGAGCACGAGGAGTTGTTCCGGAAACTCAAAGGACCAGGTACGCTCACCTTGCGAGCGCAACTGAATCTCTGGCAAATGCTGCAGCCAGCCGTGCAGCCGGAATCAACACTCGACTTCGAGTATCGGCCCGAGACTGTCACCGTCGTGCTACAGTCCAGTTCCAAACTCGGTTTGAAACTCGGCACAAACTCCGTGAGCGTTGGCAAGCGCGAGGCGCGCATCACGATTCAACCGAAGGAAAATCACTGGCTGCCCATCGAAGTGACGCTGGAAGCGGGCGGCCGTGAACCCAGGCTCGACGTGAGTTGGTGTACGGCGGAAGACCTGCGCCCGCGTCCGTTCCCGCTGCGGCGCATTCTGTTGCCGTGGGCGAAACCTTACGTCCCGCCGGCAACGGTCGCGCGCGTTCCCGAAATCGAAGGCGGCGATTGGGGGCGAGGGCAAAAGATTTTCTTTGGCGATCAGGTGGCGTGTTACAAGTGCCACCGGATACGCGGCGAGGGCGGAATCATTGGCGCGGATTTGTCGAACCTGGTCTATCGCGATTACGCCTCGGTGCTGAAGGACATCAGCGAGCCCAGCGCCGCGATCAACCCCGATCACCTCGCGTACAACGTGGAGCTCACGGACGGCAGTGTCGAGGCGGGCGTGTTGCTCGAAAACAACCGCGAGGAAGTGGTGTTGGGCCAGACGACGGGGAAGAGCCTGCGGCTGCCGAAATCGCGGGTCACCGGAATGAAGGCCTCGGCTGTCTCGGCGATGCCGGAGGGTTTATTACTGGCACTGGATGCGCAGCAACAGAGAGACTTGATGACGTTCCTGCTCAGACCAGCGCCGGCTGAGTCTGTGAAATAACCGGCTTGCAGCTTTTACCCGGGCACTTTCCACCACGTTTCACCGACTTGCAGGGCCCGCAACGGTCTGGAATCGCGCACGAGCCGGCAACGGCTTCCGACTCCACGGGCGACGGACACTGATGGACTTTTTCCGACTCAGTAGTTTCCGTTCTCATCGTTGACGGCCGCCGAGATGGTTTCCGGAGACACTCCGAGTTTTTCCGCAGCACGGGCGATGTCGTAGTTGAGTAGTTGCACCACGTGGCGGATGTAACGACCTTCGAGTTTGTCCAACGGAACAATGTCCTCTCCGTTTTGAGGCAGGGAGGACTTTGAGGTTCGCTTGATGCGATTGAGCCATTGGTTGACGTGCGCGACAATCAGCGTTCCGTTGAAAGGCTTGGCCAGAAATCCATCGGCCTGCTTCGTGGTGGCGTCGGTTCGGACGTCGATTGGCATTCCGCTCATCACGATGACCGGCATCAATGGATAGCGTTCTTTGCAAAACTGAAGCACCTCGGCGCCGCTGGTGTCCAGGCCGCCGCGCAGTCCCCAATCCAGCAGCGTGAGGCTGACCTTGTTGTTGCCCAAGGCGTCAATCGCCTCTTCCACAGAACTTGCCGTTGCGCAGGGGATTCCTTCACGGTCGAGGACATCTCCGATAAACTGCCGGATGCCTTCATCGTCGTCCACCACCAGAACGAGGCCGTCATTCTGGATTCTTTTCGGCTCAATTGTCGTCATTGGCGCGTTAGGTCGCAAAGATGGTGCCAAATGTGAAGGCAGTGTTTCAGGCCGGTACTTTAATTGGTTCAGCGCCGCGTGTAAGCAATTTTGGCGCGGACTGTTGAGATAGTGGGCAGACCCGGATAGGCTCGCGGTTTCCGGAGTCGGGCCGCGGACGTCTTGACCGGCTTCCGACGATGAGAGTCCCGCCCAAGTCCGACGCGATGCGCGTTCGCGGCTTGTCTGGCCGGGCCAAGAGCGCCTATTCTTCAACGATCAAAGTGTCAAAGTCATGTAAACCCAGCGTCGGCCATTAAGAACCGGAGGAGCGAAAACTATGAAACGCCTACTGAGCATCGCGGTCTTGTCATTTGCAGTGGTTGTCGGTTTTGCGACGTGTGCCGCCGAATCGGGAGTGAAAATCAAAGCCCTCGTTGTGACCGGGGGACACGGTTTTGAGGAGAAGCCGTTTTTCAAGATGTTCGAGGACAATCCGGACATCACCTTCACCCACGCGGCGCACGCCAAGACCAACGCCACCGTGTACGAGCGAGACGATTTGTTGAGCTACGGCGTGCTGGTGCTCTACGACATGCCGAGAAACATCACGGCGGGGCAAAAGGCGAAGCTCCTCGCGGCGCTGGACAAGGGTATCGGGCTGGTTGTGCTCCATCACGCGCTCGTTTCGTATGCTGATTGGCAGGAGTTCGAAAAGATTATTGGCGGGCGTTATGCCGAGCCTGATCCCGAGAAACCGGGTACGGTTACAGAAGCAGTTGGTTGGAAGCACGACGAAATTGTTCCCGTGGTCATCGTCGCAAAGGATCATCCGGTCACCGCTGGGTTGAAGGATTTTACGATACACGACGAGATTTATTGGGGCTATCGCGTGGGCAAGGATGTGACGCCCTTGATTACGACCACTCATCCCAAGAGCGGCAAGCCATTGGCTTGGGCGCACACTTATTCCAAATCGCGGGTGGTTTATCTGCAACTCGGCCACGGTCCGGAAGCGTTTGATGACGTGAATTATCGGACACTTCTGCGGCAAAGCATCCGTTGGACGGCGGCGCGCTGAGCAAGCAGGATTGTTTTTGCGGGGATTGACGAACGTCGCAAAGGTGCGTTTTTGGGCGCGCCGGAAATTCTTAACCGGAAACCAGCACCACGTTTGAGTACTGGGTTGTGTCCCCGGTACGTATCAAACCGATGGCGTTGGGCACGCGTAGTTTCAAATTCACGTGCGGCTCGAAACGTACCGCCACTCCGGCCAGCGCTTGCGCGAATTGGAGGCGCATATTCGTGTCGTTGGCTTTCTTGAATTCACGCGCCATGTAAGCTTGCGAGATCCTGAAATCCGGACGCAGTGCGGCGAGCACTTGCAACACCGTGGGAACGTTATCCATGAGCGAGAGGTCCACAGTTTCGACACGCGGCCAGTAAGGGAAACCGCGATCGGCGATCACGAGCGTATTGGTATGTCGCACGTGTGCCACCAGCGAGAGTAACGCGGGATTGAGAATGCGGGTAATGAACATAAAGGCTGCGTCGCACGGCGCGTATTGATGTCACTCGATTGTAGGCGCGGGAACAAGCCAAAAACAATTGTGCCGATCAAAAAACTGGTGCAAAAAAAGTTCAATTCTTTTCCGCAAAGGTTCAATGACTTTCAATGGTTGGTTGGTAATTTGAGCGGGATGAAACGGCTCGCGAATCGCAGGGTTTGATTGCGCCAACTATGATCGCGAAAAGAGAAATCGCGGTTTCGGTTTCTGACCAGACCGACTCCCGCCCTGGCGGTTTTACTCTCATCGAATTGCTCGTTGTCATTGCCATCATAGCCATCCTTGCTGCGCTGCTCCTCCCGGCGTTGGCCGATGCCAAGGAGAAGGGCCGCCGCTCGGTGGACTACAGCAATCTCCGTCAGATCGGCATCGCGATGAATATTTATGCGGGTGATAACAACGACAAGCTCCCGTACACCGGAACGGCCGGGGGCGGCTGGCTCTGGGACGTGGATCGCAACATGCGAAACCTGATGGTGGATCACGGTGCCCGGCGCGAGATTTTCTATTGCGCGGGTTTTCACTCCAACTACAAGACCGCGTTCAACAACATCAGCAATTGGTGGAATTTCAATGGCCCCAGTTCTCAAGGCTGCGTGTTGGGTTACTTCTGTCTGATCAACCGCAACGGCGTCAGCCAGGGCTACATGACGCCATCACCCAACCCGCCGCCGCTTCAACCTCCTAAAACTTTACTGACCAAGCTCAGCGTGACCAATGCGCCGAACATGGAACTCTTTGGGGACGTCGTGATTCAGGAGGACAACAACAGTTTCACACAGATCCGCAGTACCAGCGGCATTGTCCCGTTTCACACGAGCAGCCACTTCGGGAAGGCAGGCCGCCCGACTGGCGGAGTCATCCTGTTTGCCGACGGGCACACGCAATGGCGACAGTTTCGCGAGATGCGCATTCGTTATCGAGCCGGCGGCAGCCGCCCGATTTTCTGGTTTTGATTTTTCGCTGGCTCGTTACGGCTGACGACGAGCGGACTCGCGAACTTTCGCGTGTTGTCGGCTTTTCATCCTTGCACCGGGCCACTTTCCTCGGTCGAATTCAGAATCAATCATGAGAGTCAGCCTTTACCGGAATCTCCTGTTGCTCACAGTTGCAACCTGCCTGACTTGGTCAACGCGTGCGGAGAGTGCGCAGTTGAACTTCGTCTTTGTTCTTGCGGATGATCTTGGCTGGCGCGATCTCGGTTGCCAGGGCAGTAGGTTTTACGAAACGCCAAATCTCGACCGACTTGCGGCTTCCGGGATGCGCTTCACCGATGCTTATTCCGCCTGTCAGGTTTGCAGCCCCACTCGCGCGGCGATCATGACCGGCAAATATCCCGCACGCACCGGCGTCACAGATTACATCGGCGCCGCGCAACCCGAAAAATGGACGCGGCCTACGACAATGCTGCCCGCGCCTTACGCGAACAAGCTTGCGCTGGAGGAAATCACCCTGGCCGAAGCGCTGAAAGCCGGAGGCTACGCTACGTTCTTTGCCGGCAAATGGCATCTCGGACCGGAAGGCTGGTGGCCGGAGAACCAGGGTTTTGATGTGAACAAAGGCGGCTGCGCCTGGGGAACACCGGCCAGTTATTTTTCGCCCTACAAAAATCCGCGGCTGGAAGATGGCCCGGAGGGCGAACATCTTCCCGACCGTCTCGCGCAAGAAACCGTGAAGTTCATCGAAGCGAATCGCGAACGGCCATTTTTCGCTTACTTGTCGTTCTACTCCGTCCACACGCCTTTGAGAACGCGCGCCGATCTTCAGGCCAAATACGAAGTAAAGGCAGAGCAGGTTAAACACGATGGCCTGGACTTTGGCGACGAAGGCGAACGCAAGGTTCGCCTCGTGCAAGACCACGCCGTTTATGCCGGGATGGTCGAGGCCATGGACTTGGCAGTCGGCAAAGTGTTGGACGCCTTGGAGCGTTCCGGGCTGGCGGATCGCACCGTCGTCGTGTTCACGTCGGATAATGGCGGACTCAGCACCAGCGAAGGCTCGCCGACTTCCAACGTTCCACTGCGCGCCGGTAAAGGCTGGTTCTACGAAGGCGGCATCCGTGTCCCGTTGATTGTGCGCGCGCCCGGCGTGACGAGGGCCGGCAGGATTTGTTCCGAGCCGGTTTTCAGCGCGGATTTTTATCCCACGTTCCTCGAACTGGCCGGTCTGCCGGCGCGACCGGAGCAGCATGTTGACGGGTTGAGCCTCGTTCCGCTGCTGAAAGAATCGGGCAAACTCAAGCGCGCCGCTATTTGCTGGCATTACCCGCATTACGGCAATCAAGGCGGCAGTCCCGGCAGTGCCATGCGAGAGGGCGACTGGAAACTAATCGAATTTGCGGAAGACTACCGTGTCGAGCTTTACAATTTGCGCGATGACCTCAGCGAAACCCGCAATCTCGCGCCGCA
>CAZCZP010000132.1:0-3776 GCA_964502895.1 uncultured Bifidobacteriaceae bacterium | reverse complement strand
TCTTTTGCCAATCCGCCCTCTTCATTGACTTACTCCAATGGCTTCGTTGGCACGGTCGGCGTCACGCCAACGTGGCCTACTGAGATGGGTTGGCAGGGCGACACCATAGACATTGGTTTCAATTTATCCGCGGCTCCGCCCGCAAACGCGCGCCACTATCGGTTTCGGATGGTGATCCATTCACACTTCAATCAATCGTTCGATCTCAAGATTCTGGCGGGGCCGTCCCAGGCTTCATTGCTTCAGGTGCATTCGGAATTCATCGGCAACGCGCGAGTATTAGCAGCGACGATTCCGGTTGATCGCTTCGTAGTCGGGCAGACGAATTGGATTCGCATTCAGGGCGTTGGGGTGCAGGTTGGCAGTGGACAGCCGGCGGGAATTCAGTGGAGCCGCTGGCTGTTAACCCGGACCGACGCGATCTTTGATTTGGATGCCGCCATTGACGATCAACTTCGACGTTTCACCAATTACGTACTGACGGCGATTCAACCGAGCGGTTTGGTGCGCGACTCATTGACGTTGTCGCCTTCCACGCCTTCGTTTCATCCAGCCAGCCCCGACGCCGCCGGTTTCGCGTTGCTTGCGCTTTGTGCAATGGATCATCTGGGACTGAGTCCCGATGCGGAGGCGCGCGCGCAAGCGGTGCTCTCAGCTTACGCTGGCCACACACCGGGCGTGACACCTACGCGCAACGCCAAAGGACATTGGTGGCATTGGATGAATCTGACCACTGGCCTGCCCGAACCTGGCTGGAACGACAACTACACGACCATCGGCTCCGCCTTGCTCGTGGCGGGAGGGCTATTTGCGAAGAATCACTTCAGCGCGAACACCAACATCGCCGCTTACGCCGAGGAAATGCGCGCCACGTGTGATTTCGATTCTATGATTCATTCTTCCTTCGATGGCCGGGTTGCACTTTCCACGGACGCGGCGGGCAACGCGCTTGGCTACGTCAGGCCGTGGAATGAATACATGCTCATCGTATCGCTGGCGTTGCGCCAGAACGGTGCGGGTCACGCTCCGGCAGTTTCTCAGCTATGGCTTGATCCTGCCAACGCGCCCAAGGCGTCGTATCGCGGTATTCCCACACTGACGGATAGTGCGGGTTCGTTTGCGCCGGCCTTTTGGGTGCAACAGCAGTATTACTTTAACGCCGACTTCGCCAGCAACCCGGGCTTCAATTTCTATTTCGAGAATCACCAACGTGCCGACGCATTGTATTGCGCCTTTACCCTTAATCAGAACTATCGCTACGGACTCACTGCAGGTGTTAATCCGTCCGGCTACACGGCAGATCGAATAAACAATCACGCCAATGTCTTCAGCCCGGAAGCTGTCGGTGGTTGGGGCGACTTGGATACGCTGCTCGAATTTGTGCAGGATCAACCGCCGGGTGGCGACGCGCGCAGCCGCTACGGCCTCACGCGGGTTTCTTCGCTCAACGCGAATTGGTGGCCGTCCGACGCCGGTTTGGTGGATCACTTGTTCCTCATGTTCGGCCTGGTCGAGGCGCGCAGCCCCGGATTTTTCAGGCAGCGTCAGATGTTCGCGACGCCGGAATTGCAGATTGCGATTCACGCCCCGGGCCAGGCGACGATTTCCTGGACGACGAATCTATCGGGCTTTGTCTTGCAAGAGACTTCGAGTTTGTCGCCTGCCAATTGGACCAACTCGCCGAGTGGCACAAACAATCCTGCTACCATTCCGGTAACAAGCCCGGCAAAGTTTTATCGGCTGCTCAAGCCGTGATAGAGCGCAAGGCGGTCGTCAGAGAGTTCTTGCTGCGTTCTAAAAAACTCCTGGCTAAACTCTGCGCATGTCCCAAGCCGCACTCGACCGTCTCGCTGCGTTGCTTCCGCGCGAGCGTTGGCTGGCGCAGCCCGAGCAACTGGCCGCCTACGAGAGCGATGGTCTGACGGCTTTTCGCACGCGGCCATTGGGCGTGGCGATTCCGGAAACGGCCGATGAAGTCATTGCGCTGGTTCGGCTTTGTCACGAAGAGCGGCTGCCATTCGTCGCCCGTGGGAGCGGAACTAGCCTTTCGGGTGGCTCGCTGCCGATTGCGAACGGCGTTGTTATCGCGCTGAACCGGCTGAACAAAATTCTGCGGCTCGATCCCGCACAACGTATCGCGGTTGTCGAGCCGGGTGTGGTAAACACACAAGTGTCCGTGGCCGCGTCACCACATGGATTGCATTACGCACCCGATCCGTCGAGTCAGTCCATCTGCACCATTGGCGGGAACGTTGCGTTTAATTCCGGCGGCGCACATTGCCTCAAGTACGGCATGACGGCGAATCATGTGCTCGGACTCAAGGCGGTACTTGCGACCGGCGAAGTCGTCGAATGGGGAAGCAGCAGCCGCGAGAATGTTGGCCCCGACTGGTGCGGATTGTTCACGGGCAACGAAGGCCTGTTCGGCATCGCGCTGGAAATCACCCTGCAACTTCTGCCCAAGGCGGAAGTTTTTCACACCGTCCTCGCGGGTTACCGCACACTCGAACAGGCGGGCGACGCGGTCTCGGCTGTTGTTGCGAGCGGATTGCTGCCCGGGGCGATGGAAATCATGGATGCACTCGCGCTCGAAGCCGCGAAGGCCGCAGTGCATGCGGAATATCCGCCTGGTTGCGAAGCTGTGTTGATCGTCGAGCTTGAAGGTCCGCGCGAAGTTGTCGCCGCCGACCGCGCGCGACTCGATGCCATTCTTACGGCAAGCAAGCCCGTGGAAACAATTGTTGCACGCGATGCGGAGGAACGCCTCGCGATTTGGAAGGGACGCAAGAGTGCGTTCAGTGCCGTGGGCCGGTTGTCGCCCGATTTCATTGTGCAAGACGGCGTGGTTCCACGCCGCCGCCTGGGCGAAGCCTTGCGACGAATTGGTGAGATGTCACGCGAGGCGGGGCTGCGTTGCGCGAATGTTTTCCACGCGGGCGATGGCAATTTGCATCCGTTGATTTTGTTCGACGGTCGCGAAGTTGGCGCACTCGAGCGCGCCGAAGCGGTGGCGGGCAGGATTTTGCGAATGTGCATCGAAATGGGTGGCTCAATCACTGGCGAACACGGCATCGGCATGGAGAAACGTGAGTTCCTCCCGGAGATGTTCAGCGCGGATGAAATTAACTGCATGAAACGATTGCGCGCGGCTTTCGATCCGCTCGGCATCGCGAATCCCGGCAAGATGTTTCCCCGTGGCGACGCGCCCGCGTTGCAGCAGCATGGCCTGCATCCGCTCGAAAAGGCCGGCGTCCTTTCCCGCGAATGAGCGCGCCGCTGACTCCCTCCTCGGTCGCCGAACTGGTCGAAGCTGTCCGTTCGTCGCCGCGCGTGCTCGCGGTCGGCGCGGGCACGAAGCCGCGGCTCTCAGTCGTCGAGGCAACAAGAATCTCCACAACACAGGTTCGGGGCATCGTTGAGTATGACCCGGGCGAATTTACTTTCACCGCATTGGCCGGCACGCCTGTGCGCGAAATCGTGGCGGCACTCGCGGAGCAAGGGCAGTACTTGCCGTTCGACCCGATGTTGCTCGACGGCCCCCTCACCCCGTCCCTCTCCCCCGGTGGAGGAGAGGGTGTCCGAAGGACGGGTGAGGGGGTAGCCCAGCCGGTGGACACATTCATGGGAAGAGGTGGCTCAACCCTCGGCGGCACGGTGGCAGCGGGATTAAGCGGGCCGGGGCGATTCCGCTTCGGCGGCGTGCGGGATTTTATTCTGGGCGTGCGTTTCGTGGATGGCGAAGGCCGCCTTCTGCGCATGGGCGGCAAGGTGGTGAA
>CAZCZP010000131.1:5021-11186 GCA_964502895.1 uncultured Bifidobacteriaceae bacterium | reverse complement strand
CTGCCGCCGCAATGGTATCCGACGCACTCAAACGCCTATTACGTGGGCGTGACCGACGGCAGCTTCACGGAAGTTTCCTGCATGGGCATCCCGAGCCGCATCCCGCATCTTCAGCCAGCGAACAATCGGTACAAAAATCCGTTCGGCACGGAGGTCGCCCTGTTCCGCACGAGCGAAGGGGGCATGGCGCGCATGGGCGTGAGTTGGGATACACCGACCAACGAGGGCGAGATGGGCCGCATCCGCGGCGACAAAGGCTCGGTTTATTTCAACGCCTTTCGCGGATTGGAAGAACCGAAGGTGAATATCAAGCGGCCGCCGCTGCCGCCCGGCGTAGCCGCCGGCGGCCATGGCGGGTCGCACGGTCATCTGATGAATGAATTCGTCACGGCGATTATCTCGGACCGCAAACCGCTCGTGGACGTTGCAATGGCGCTGAACATGACGGTGTCCGGCATCGTGGCCCATCAGTCGGCGCTGAAGGATGGCGAGCTGCTAAAGATTCCGCAGTTCAGGCTGTGAGCGATCCCCGAGACAAAATCACTCAACTGCGCTAGTTCAGCGTGTGCCTGCCCTCGGTGATTTTACGGCGGGTGGGCGCTTCTTTTGCTGATCTGATTTCGGCGCGAGCGCGTCGAGTTTTCGTTCGAGCATCTTGAAATCCTGCTTCAGTTGGTTGTTCTCTTTCTGCAACTCCAGAACCGTGGTCCGCAACTCGGCAAGACCTTCGACCGCGCGTTGCGAAGTGACAATGCGCCGGAGCGCGTTGGTCGCGGCCCGTTGCTCGGGACTGCCGGCGAACGAAAGGTTGAATCTTTCCAGCACCGGGGCCGCGCGCCGGTCTTCGAGCGTGCCCAGTGCGTTGAGCGCTCCCACACGCACGGCGCGGCGCGGGTGGTTCACGTAACCGATTATGAATTCGCGCACGCCTTTCGCGTGCTCGTCGCGCCCGCGGGCCAGCGACGCCAGCGCGTCCAGCCCGCTGGCAAAGCCGCGGCTCGGGTAAGCTCTTTCACTCGCCTTGAGGTTCTTGAGCAGCGGTTCAATGTAACCGGGATCATTCGCCGTCCGCATCGCGCGAACCGCGGCGGCCGCCAGCACGTTGCGATACGAAGTCGAGTCCAGAAATTTCAACAGCGTCTCGCGCACTTCGGGATTCGGATACGCGCCCAGGCCTTCGATGGTTTCGGAGAGGATGTCGGGATTCTTCTCAATGCGAAGGTGCGCAGATTTCGCCGCATAGACTTTTTCGTGAAAGAACCCGCCGATCCCGCTAATCACCTGCTGACGAGCCCGCGCATCGGGTTGGTTGGTCGAAGCCAACAGCGCGTCGAGCGCATCGTCATTGTGGATCGTCCGCAGTGCCCGCGCCGCCTCGACGCGCACGCCGTAAAACGGATCGTTGTTCAGCGCCTTCTTGAGTTTGGTCACGGAATCCTTGTCGCGCCGCTTGCCCAACGCGTCCACGGCCAGCAGGCGGCCCAGCGCGTCATTGAAATCCTCCAGTTGCGCGTCGAGCATGGCGGACGGTGGATCGAACTTCACGCGCGCCAGCAACGTGTACTCAGGGTCAATCCGCACTCCAACTGGCGTTTCATCCAAGGCGAAATAGAAATCCTCCGCCTTTTGTTTCACATTGATGGTCTGGTCGTTCAGACCTGACTTCATTTTGAACCGCACAGTGAGCGGGAAGTTGAACAGCGCAACATTGTCGTCAACTTTTTGAACTTGCTTCACCGAAATTCTCGCGAGGCTGGTGCGTGCGTCCCAGGCGTAGGTGATGTCCAGATCGGGCGTGCCGCCGTGATACACCCATTGATCGAAGAATTGATCAAACGAGCGGCCGGACAATTCCTCGATGACGCGGTTCAAATCCTCCGTCACCACCGAGCCGTAAGCGTGGCGTTCCAGCCAGGTCTTGACGCAGCGGCGATAAAGGTCCGCGCCTAGTTGCGAACGGAGCATGTGCAACACCCAGGCGCCCTTGTCGTAGGCGTGGTAACCGAACATTTCACTCGGGTCGTCGAATTTGCGCTCGACGATGGGCCGGGTGTCGGTCGTCCGGTTCACCATCATGCGGGCTTCCCGGTAAAGACCGTAAAGCAGATGGTCGCGGCCGTTCTTGTGTCCGTCGTAAAGGTGCGCGTAGTAGGTTGCGAAGCCCTCGTTCAGCCAGAGGTGGCTCCAGTCTTTGCAAGTCGTCAGGTCGCCGAACCATTGGTGCGCCAGTTCGTGGGCCACAAGCCCCTGGCTGGATTGAATGTTTTCGGAGGCGTCCGTGAACAACGTGCCGTCCGTCAACGTCGTTGCGCTGGTATTCTCCATGCCGCCGGCGACAAAATCGTTCACCACCACTTGATCGTATTTCAACCACGGATACGGCACGCCGATTTCCTCCTCAAAGAACTTCATCATGTCCTTCGTGTCGCGGAAGGAATTCTGCGCTTCGTTGATGTCGGAAGCCGGCGTGTAGAACGCGAGCGGAATGTCGCGGTAACGATCCTCGATTTTTTTGAAGTAACCCGCGCAGAGTGAAATGAGATAATTCGCGTGCGGCTTCTCCTGCCGCCATGTGACTGCGACAAGGCCGGTCGCCGCGTCCTTCGATTCCGAAACCCTGCGCCCGTTTGAAATCACCACCATGCCCTCGGGCACGCGGGCGGTGATCTCGGAAGTGAATTTCTGATTCGGCGCGTCCGGGCACGGATACCAATGCCGCGCCTCAATGGCCTCGCCCTGCGTGAACAGGTGCGCGTCGCCCGGCTTGTAGCCCATCTCGGGCGTCCGGAAATAAAGTCCCTGGCTCGGCTCGGCGCTGTATTCGATTGTCACCCACGCCTCTTTGGCTGCGGGAATCGGTTCCGCAAAAGTCACGATGATGTTTTCAGCCGTGGCCTGGTGATCGAGCATCGTCTCGCTGGAGGTGACCGAAGCGACGCGCAGGTTCACGGCGTTGAGCCACAATTCACCCAGCGGCGTCGTGATCGGTTTGAATCGGATGGTCGTCCGGGCCGTCACGGTGCGGTTGGTGAAATCCGGTGTCACGTCAATCGCGAGATTCACCACGCTGATGAGACGGTCGGGCGCGTACTTGCGATAGTCTGGGGAATCCGGCGGCGCAAAGAACGCGCTGGTCTTGAGGCATTCAGCTTGGCGGGTGGTTTCTTCCGAACGAAGAAATCCAACACTGAGGGCTGCAAACAGGATGACAAAGGGCGCTCTGGACAATTTCACGGCCCGTGTTTAACCGAAGCCCGGTCGGTTGTCAGCGACGGAATTTGTCGCCACGGCTTCCAGCTCGCGCGCCCACTTTCGGCAAAACCACAGCGGGATGAAACCGAACACGCCGAACGAACAATCAATCAGCCGCCACCAGATCGGGATGCCGCGAACCGCACCGAAGATCAGCGCGTAAGGAATCACGAGCACACACGCGATCATGCCGAACGTAAACAGCCAGATGTTCCGCACCGGATCGCGCAACGCCCCCGCGAACGCAACGGCGATGACGAAGTGACCGAACGCGAGCCAGTCGGTGCCGTAGAAGAGAAACGGATACTTGTCTCCTGTTTCTTCCAACGCTCGACTTACGTGTACTAGCAGAGTGCCAACAAGGGAGATTTCCATCTGGCCGTCGCCGCCCGTAAAACCGGTAATTCTCTCCAGAAGATCCAACTCCCACTGCAACGGAATCGCCGTCGCGCCGCTCACGACAAGGCCTATTATGAACAACCACGTCAACCACTTGATCCTTCGGCGAAGTCGTTCTTCTCGATTCACGATTCGCTTTCCCTTCCGGCTGGAATCGTTAACTGGTTCACCTGTGGCAAATGAGTCAGTGCGTAAAGCATCACGTAAGCAATGAACAGGAACGTTGCGAACAGAATCGGGAATGCGAACGACGTGGAGTGCGCGAACGGATCGGACATCCACGAATGAATGCCGTCGTAAAGCTTTCCGGGGCGCGTCACGATATCCCAACTATTGACGCGCACGAAACGGCCCAGATAAACCCCGAAGCTGCTCAACCCCGCCACGGCTGCGATGAACAGCCAACTCATCACGCGCCCGAACATGCGGGCGACCACGGTTTGCATCAGGTAGAGGGACAAGAAGCCAAGCACCAGCCCCGTCAGCGCGCAAATCAGGATCAGTGTCAGGTCCACCCAGAAATGCCGATGGAACCGCGTCGTGAGATGGATAAGGTCGGTGAAGATGTAGGGCGCATTCGGAAAGAACAGCAGCCAGGCAGCGCTCAAGCTGGCGAAACTCCAGTTACGCATGCGGCCATTCCTGTAAAGTTCGCACACCAAAAGCGCAAACAGGAGCGGCAGCCACGCGAGGAACAGATTCCAGACTAAAAAAGTGTAACGCAGGTTCTCGGTCCAAAGCATCCGCGCGAACACGAGCGTCACGCTGACCGCCGAGGCGAACGCCAGGGTCAACATCGGCACAAGCGCCTCGGTCCTCACGAGTAGATCGCGGAGGTTCAACAAGTTGAACCGCACCACGCCAATACCGCTCTGATTCGCCGGCAGGAATCCGTGGTTGCGGGCAGCTTTCAACAGCGCCACGACCAGCGCTGCGAAACAAGCGCCCCAGAGCAGGCTGTTCAAACCATGCAACACGCCCGAGGTCCAGTCATTCTCCCAAGCCGAGGCGGCCGCGAGCGAACGAACTGGATTGCCGAAGATATCGAGCATACGCGCGAGTCTTCTCTCGAAAGAGAAGTGAAGCGGAAGGAATCCACCCAATCCAACGACGGATTCCAAGGTGAGTCGGCCAAATGCCACAGTGTGCGCCAAACCAAGCAACGCTTGTTGCAACAACCAATGGGCAAGGCCAAGCAACGCCACCAGACCGAATACTTTCTTATGTGACTTCATAAAGAGCTTCGTCGTTTAACTCCGCATCCGTGCTGGGATCTCATCAGAACACCAACCTCCGAATGGCCTCAAAAACCGTCTCGAAAAAACTTCCGCGGAAATATTCCCGTCCGATGAAACGCGTCGTGATCATTCCCGCAATCTGCCGTTGGGAAGTTTCAAAGAGTCGCCCCAATGGCTGATGAACGATTTCTTCTCCGTCGGAAAAAAGCTGTCTGCCTTGCCGACAATCGGTCGGAGTGCGGTCGTCATTTGCAAGACGACCAGCACGAAGATGACAACCCACGTGTTGAGACCGGCACTGGATCGCGCTTTGGAGTGCGAGAAGCCAGCTTCCAGAAAGCGCAGCCCGAAGAACGTGGCGATGCCCCAGAAAACCAGATGGAGCGTGCCCATCCATGCCAGTGAATTAGTTGATTGAGAAAACAACCATGCCACCGGCGCGAAGCCGATGAGCAGAATCGTCATCAGCAACAACAACCCCGTGACCAGGCCAAAGACTTCCATGAGCCGCGCCTGCGAACCGCTGAGACAGGTGAAGATGTAAAGGCTCGGCAGACAAATCAGTGTGGAGATCAGGAGGCCGCCTGTGATCTTGACTGGCGCCGCCCAGATTTGGTCGCCTCCGGAGAACGTCCCCACCACCACGCCATAAACCGCGGTACACAGCACTGTAATAAGAAGCATCGCCGCAACGAGCCGGCCTGACCCGGGTTGCCGTAATTGATACATGACGCGCCGCGGTTGGCGCAGCATCGCCTCGGCCGCGGCCACCACGTTCGGGATGGGTTCGCGCTCCTCGGGATGCTCACCGAGCGGGACGCGCGCGGGATAAGCCTGCGGTGGAATTTGCGGCGGGATGAGCGGCCCGGTGGGATTGATGTCGTTCATGGATTCGTATTGGTTGGAGGTTCAACTCGGTCAAATCGGAGCAATTGCTGAAGCGTTTGGAAAACGTTCTCGTAAAAATTTCCCTGGAACGCTGAATCGCGCAAGAACACGACTGGCAGATACGGCGCACCGATGAACGGGCGTGCAATCCACGTGAGCTGGCTGCCGAGGAAAAGATTCCCCACCAGCCACGCGAAGAGCACGCGGCGCGCGACGGTTTTGCTGCCGCCAAGTTGTGTGAGGAGTTGAAACAATCGCACCGTGCCCGCGATGCCGGCGAATGCAATCACCGCAACATGCATGAGTTTGATGAAGCCGTACGTCAGGGTGGATTTGACATCCGGCGTCATGGGCGGCGCATTCCAGACTACAAACGCCGCAAGTGGAC
>CAZCZP010000131.1:0-4921 GCA_964502895.1 uncultured Bifidobacteriaceae bacterium | reverse complement strand
TTGACATCCGGCGTCATGGGCGGCGCATTCCAGACTACAAACGCCGCAAGTGGACTGAACGCCCCGAGAATCGCGGCGACGATAGTGAAGCTCATCAGGATCGCGAGAAGAGACTGGCGAAAGCCGATGTTCAGCCCCAGCAATGGCGCGAGCATGGCATTGAGCAATGCGTTGCCGAGCGTCGTGAGGAGGATGACCAGGGGAAATTTTACAGCGACGTAGAATCCTTGCAAAGGCTCGCGCCACCAGCCCATCGCTGCACCGTAAAGACCCGCGCCAAGCAAGATGATCGCGACGTTCATCGCGGTCGTACGCAAATGCCCCGGTTGAGTCCATTCCAACAGTGTAGTCCCCTGCCCTTGCAGAAGTGTGCGGAAGTCCGACCGCCCCACGCTGACACTTGAAGAATTCATCCGATGCGCTCATTCGACATCCACGAGTTTGGGCTGTTCAATCGCCCGCAAGCAAAGTTGAACGACTGGCGCAGCCATCAGCGCCAGCGCGACGCAAAATAGCGGCCAGTTGAATCGCGCCGGCAACACGTTGCGGATGACTTCCACACCTTGATCCGCGACTCGAATTGCGTCCGCCATAAACACATAGAGCGCTAGCGCGATGCCCATAGCGCAAAGCGCTCCGCCGGTCCAATGCGCGAGTTGCGTGTGTGTCGGCGCTTCGGCGCGGCTCGTTAGTGTGCCCCAAATGATCATCAAGAGAGCGATCGAGATTGGTGCGAGCACCGGCCCCCACCACGGCAAGGGCAATAAGAAGAGAATGTCCCAATCCAGAAGCGAATTAGGCCAGCCGCACATGACTTTCAGGAACACGTAATAGAAAACGTCCCAAATGCCAAAGGACACTGCCATGTAACCGATGCGCGCCCGCCAGGTCCGCCCCGCGAGCATCCCGATGGTGAAGTGCATGATGAGTGTCGCCAGCTCGCGCGCGAGTTCCACTGGACCAAGCGTGCCGATGAGTGGCAATGGGTCAGGCTGGTACGGTTCGATTCGATCAACATGCGTGCGTATGTAAAACACGACGGCCGATTCGACCCAGGCCATGGCCACGGCGAAGACCACGACTGTCCACCAGGCTGAGCGATTGGAGTTTTCTGTTTTCATACGCTGGCGGGAAAGGGAGTGGAACACGAGTCAGCGATAACCCTATTTTCGGCAGGCCATGGCGTCGCTGCCAAACGCCGGCGGAACGAGAGATGCCGCAAGCGCGTCAACTCGACTAGCGGCCGCCACACGGCATGAACGAGCCGGTGCTTGATCAGGAATCGCCAGAGCCGGTTCGAGCGTTTGTAGAGATAACAGCCCGCGAGATAAGTCGGCAGCGCGGCCAGTGACGCCGGTCGCCGTCGCCAGATTGAAGCGTGTGAGAACAGACGGCGATAGAGCCAGTCATAGCCAAGCAGCAATTCCTCCGGCGTCAGATGCTTTGGCTGGAATACGACGTGCGCGGTGTCGTATTTCTCCCAATCGCGATGCAGGAGGCGACCTTCGACTTCCATCTGCCGAAACAACGGCGTCCCGGGATACGGCGTGAGAATGTGAAACGTCGCGCATTCCATCCGGTTCGCCTCAATCCATTGAACGAGCGTTGTGAAGGTGTCTTTGCGATCGCCATCAAACCCGACGACAAAGCTGCCGTTGACCTGAATGCCGTGCTCGTGGAAGAGGCGCACGCGCCGCGCGTAATCCTCAGTGCGCGGCGTGCGTTTGCGTGCGTCCACGAGATTTTGATCCGTGAGCGACTCGAACCCGATGAAAACACCGGTACAACCGGCCAGTGCCATTTCCCGAATCAAGGCCGGCTCATCCGTTACGTCGAGCGTTACTGCCGCACTCCAGATTTTTTTCAAAGGTCGAAGCGCGCGGCACAGGTCACGGAGGTAATCGCGCTTCGAGCCAAGGTTGTTGTCAATGAACACGGCGTAAGGCTGCCCGTTCTCGGCAAACTGCCGGCGGATGTCTTCGGGTTCGCGCATGCGATACGGCATGCGCAGTCCGTCGGTGGCGAGGTAACAAAAGCCGCAGCGGTTGTGACAACCACGCGTGGCGATCAGGCTTGTGGTGGTGAGAAAACTGGCGCGCGGTACCAAACCGCGGCGCGGCGTTGGATCGAGATTGTAAGGACGTTCATAGCTGGCTTCGTAACGTGGCATCAAGTCGCCTTGTTCGATGTCACGAAGAATTTGTGGCCAGAGTTGCACCCCGTCGCCGATAGCCATCGCGTCGGCGTGCGGCGCGACTTCGCCAGGACAGGACAACGTGTGCAGGCCGCCGAGAATCACCTTGCTGCCCTGAGCGCGATACCATTTGGCCAAAGCATAAGCACGCTTCGCGAAGGTCAGGTGCACCGAAATGCCGACCGCTTCGGGCAACGGCTCAGTCGGCGGCGGGCCTTGCAAAAGGTTTTCGTCCCAGTAACGAACTTGCCAGTGTTCTGGCGTGGCCGCCGCCAGTGATGTCAGCGCAAGCGTTGGCGTCAACACGTGCTTGCCAAAACTGCCGTGCGGCGATTTGGCATAAAACGGATTGATCAGCAGCGCCGTCCGCGGCTGCGGCTTGCGGCTTGGTTGCGGCGATGGCAATGGCGGCGGGCTTGACATTTCCCGCGGCAGCCATAGCGGCTTGCGCGGTTGGTAGAACGGATCGTCCGGCACATTCCCCAGAAATCTGGAAAGCAGTTTCATTTCGGTCGCTATTCCTCCACTTGGCTGGGGTTAAGAAATCGGATGTGACTCCAGGGCATTTTCCTGGACCTTCGCAATCTCGCGAAGACGATTTTCCACTCCGTCAATTACCGTGTCCGGGGTTGAAGTTCCTGCCGTAATTCCGACCGACTGCGCCGGCTCAAACCACTCAGGCCGCAGATCGTCCGCTGTTTGCACGTGATGCACATGATCGCAATACCGGTGGCACGTCCGGACCAACTCGTGAGTGTTGTTGCTGTGCGCACCGCCGATGACGATGACCACGTCCGATTGTTGGGCGAGTTCAACGGCCGCATTCTGGCGCTGTTTCGTCGGCTGACAAACTGTGTCAATGAAGCGGACCTCGGAATTTGGGAAACGCCGGCGAATCAAACCAACCAAATGACGCACACGCTCGATAGGCTGTGTAGTCTGGGCCGCGACGCCAAAGCGGGGACGCTCTTCAAGTTGCAAAACATCCGCCTCGTTCAGCACCACATCAAACTCTGCCAGGTCGTCCGTCAAGCCACGCACTTCCACGTGTTCGCGTTTGCCGATGATGATGGGATGAAAACCCTGCCGTACGAGTTTTGCCACTGCCTGATGCGCCACATGCACGAGCGGACACGTCGCCTCTAGCACGCGCAAACCGCGTTCACGCACGGCTGCGACCTTGCGTTCCGAGGCGCCGTGGGCGGTAATCATTACAGTCTGCGTTGCCACCTCCTTGGCGTCATTTTGAATTCGGATACCCTTGGCGCGGAGTTCTGCCAGGACAGTTTCGTTGTGAACCAAGTCGCCGAGAATTGTAAGCGGCTCGTGTTGCGCCGTTTCGCGGGCCAGCGCGATGGCGTCGCGCACCCCAAAGCACATGCCCAGATGTTCTGCGCGGAGGATTTTCATAAGTCTGTCCTTCCAAGCCTCAGTTGTTCAGCATTAACTTTGTAATACAAAGTATGTGACCGGGTTTGTTTCATTGTGTTCAAAAGGTTGGGAACATTTCTTACCTAGGCTTGTTCTGCTGGACGATTTGCTCCAACAGATTGACGTAATTGGCGAAGGCCTTTTTGCCGCCGGCAGTCAGCGAGCACGTGGTGAGCGGGCGGTTGTTCGCGTAAGACTTGCTGACCGAAATATAACCGGCTTCCTGCAACGTACGGATGTGCGTGGTGATGTTTCCGTCGGTCATTTCGAGCGCGTCGCGCAGTTCGGTGAAGGAAAGCTCCGGCGAGGCGGCAAGCATGGACATGATAGCCAGCCGCCCTTTCTCGTGAATCACGCGATCGAGCTGGAGAAAAGGTTCCGGGTTCACGTTTCATTCCCACGCTTCTCGGTGAAGTAGAGGTAAATGCCGCAGGCCAAGTGCAGTCCGCCGAACAATCCGCCCATGAGCAGATGGGGCTGGAGATAAAACTCCTCCATACAGGATAGACTCCCCAACAAAGCGCAGCCGATCGCGCAATAAGTCCAGCCTAGAATCCTGATGCCGCGCGAAATGAAAAACCCGGCCGAGTGAAGCGCACATCCATAAAACCAGGCCCAAACCGTCGCGAGGACGGTTTGAATAAATGCAGCGTCAGCCCGAAATCTGAAAACCACGACCACGGCAACGAACATGCCGATTGTGAACGGAGGCAACATGGCCTGGGCAACGCGTCTCGTTGGTGGCGACCAAAACGCTTCTGCGTCTTTCAATGCCTGCCGACGCACGAGCAAGAGCGAACCCAGCAACGCTAACGCGGCTACTCCGCTCCAGAACAAAACAAAGCCACGATCAGAATTAATCTTCATCACCCAACCCACCACGCCGCCGACAATCCCAACCACACCGGAAAACGTCATGATCGGCGCAAGCGCACGCCGATACACGGCCGACCGCTCCATCAAAGTGCGGATGACCTGGAGATGCTCCGTGGCCCAATTAGATTCCATGGCGATTACTTTGCAATACAAAGTGTTTATTGGCAAGTGGAAAGTGGCGCGGACGATTCGGCATAGGACAAGTGTGGCGACTGTTTCCGTAGTCAGGTCTGGGAGACAGGCGCGACGTCTCCCCCCCAAGCTAATCCGATTCAGACACCGGCTCGAAAGGTTCGATGAGCACTTTGCCCAACACATTTCGCGAACGAAGTTTGGCGAAGGCGGCGGGCGTCTGGTCCAGCGGAAAGATGGAATCAATCACCGGCTTCAGTTTTCCGGCGGCGGCCCATTCGAGCGTCG
>CAZCZP010000130.1:0-11224 GCA_964502895.1 uncultured Bifidobacteriaceae bacterium | reverse complement strand
GGTGAGTTTGAATTTGAATTTTAGCGAGTCCAAGCGGGTTCCGGTTCTTAATCTTTCATCTTCATCTTAAATCAAAATCTCCCCGTGAGTAAGATTAAGATTACGATTAAGAGTAAGCGGAGCGGATTAAGGCGCAAGCGAATCGAGATACCCCTGCAACAAGATCGCCGCCGCCGTCTTGTCCACCTTCTCTTTGCGTTTGTCGCGCCGGACGTTGCCCTGGATCAAGAATTTTTGTGCCTGGACGGTGGTGAGCCGTTCGTCGAGCGTCTTGATGGGAATCGTGAGCGCGTCCTTCAACACGGCCACGAATTCCTGAACCTTGAGCGCCGCTGGACCATAACTCCCGTCCATGTTTCGCGGCATCCCGATGATGATGAGTTCGACCTCCTTCTCGCGGATGATTTCTCTGAGCCGCGCCAGAAAACCTGCGAACGGCTCGGCAGGAATGTATTCCAGCGGCGTGGCGATCATCTTCATCTCGTCGCTCACCGCGACGCCGATGCGTTTCGTTCCGTGGTCAAGGGCGAGAATCCTCATCGCCTAGAGTGTCTTCATCGCCTTCGCCGCCGCTTTCACCGTCACTTCAATGTCCGCCTCACTGTGCGCGGCGGAAAGGAAACCGGCCTCGAACTGCGAGGGAGCGAGATACACGCCTGCTTCCAACATGGCATGGAAGAATTTCTTGAATCGCTCGCGATCTGACTTCATTGCGTCGGCGAGATTCCAAACGGGCTCGCTGGTGAAGTAGCCGCAGAACATCGAGCCGCAGCGATTGAATACGACCGGCACGCCGGCGGATTTCGCGGCGTCGCGCATTCCGGCTTCGAGTTGGGCGCCGAGTTGTTCGAGTTGGGAGTAGTGGGGCAGGCTTCCAGCCTGTTCTGGCAGGCAAGATGCCCGCCCCACCAGCTCTTCCAGATTTGCTATCCCCGCCGCCATTGCCAGTGGATTACCGCTGAGCGTGCCCGCCTGATACACCGGCCCGAGCGGCGCGAGATAATCCATGATGTCCGCACGCCCACCGAACGCGCCGACCGGCAGTCCGCCGCCAATAATTTTCCCGAGACAGGTTAAGTCTGGTTTGATGCCGAATTTTTCCTGCGCGCCGCCAGGCGCAAGGCGAAAGCCGGTCATCACTTCATCGAAGATCAGCAGCGCGCCGTTTTCTACAGTCACGTTGCGTAGGAATTCCAACCAGCCCGGTTTCGGGATGAACAAGCCTGCGTTACCAGCCACCGGCTCAACGATGATGCAGGCAATTTCATTCTTGTTCGCCGCGAATGCAGCTTTGAGTGGCTCAATTTCGTTGTAGGGCAAAACAATCGTGTGCTTGGCGAAATCCGCCGGCACGCCGGCGCTGTCGGGATGGCCGAACGTGAGGGCGCCGCTCCCGGCTTTGACTAGCAGTGAATCGCCGTGGCCATGGTAGCAACCGTCGAACTTGATGATCTTGTCGCGCTTGGTGAATCCGCGCGCGAGCCGGATGGCGCTCATGCAAGCTTCAGTTCCGGAATTGGTCATGCGCACCTTCTCCACGCTGGGCACGAGCGAGCAGATCATTTTCGCCATCGTGACTTCTGCTGGATTCGGAATTCCAAAACTCGTGCCGTGGTCGGCGGCGGCCTTGACGGCGGCAATGATTTTCGGGTGTGCGTGACCGAGAATCGCCGGCCCCCACGTGCCGACGTAATCAATGTATTCGTTGCCGTCCACGTCCCATACGCGGCAGCCCTTCGCCTTGTTCACGAAGAACGGTTTGCCACCGACCGCGCGGAAGGCGCGGACGGGAGAATTCACGCCGCCGGGAATAAAATTCAGCGCCTCGGCAAAGAGCGCATCGGATCTGGCCCGCGAAATCATGGGCGGAGGATAGCAGCGCGTCGCGATTCGTTACAACGTAGAAGCGTCGAAGCAGAGAGAGTAACACGCTCTCACTGAAGTCGCTCCCAACACACCGCTTTACACGCTTCGCGCGCGGGCTTAAAGTCGCGTCATGGCTTCCGAATACGACGCAACTGAATTTGTGGACACCGATTTTCAGGCGCATAAATCGCCTTTCTCATCAACAGCAACCGGGGCGGGCTCCCTGCGCGCGCCCACGCGCGAAGAAGTGGACGTGAAAGTCACCGAGGCGCAGCAAAAGCTGGCGGAGTTGAAACGCGCGCAGGAAGAACTGGAACGCGAACGCGTGGCGCTGGAAGAAGTGCGCCGCCGTCAGGCCGAGTTTCAAACCGGCCGCCAGGAAATGGTCCAGCACCTCACGCGCGGCTTGGGTTTGCTGGAGGAGGCCGAGTTCTCGGCGCGACGTGATGCCGAGCAAATGGCCAAAACCATCGCCGACTTTCGGGACGCACTGAACAAGGTGGAAGCCGTCCGCGAAGAAGCCTGGACCAGGGAGAATTTCAACGTGGAACTCACTCGCGCGCTCACAACTATCGAGAACGCGCGCATGGAATGGAACGGCGCGCGGTTGAAATTCCCCGTGCTCTCCGGCCAGACCCCGGAAGGCAAGAGGGCGCCGAACGCCGAAGCGATCGAGCCGTCGCCGTTTGCCGTGAAGAGTTTCGCCGATTTGTGCCGTCTTGGACTGGCGCTGACCTGGCCATTGGCGTTGGTCGGGTTGGCGGCGTTGGGGGTGCTGGTCGCGGTGCTGCTCCGCCGCTGATTTGATCATGCCGTGGCTGAAGAAAAAACCTGACCCGATTTCAGACCGCGCCCGGGCGCTGAATTCCGAGATAGCCGCGCTCGAAGCGCAAATCAAGCAGCTCGACGCCAAGTTACAGCGCGGGCAAAATCATCCGCGCTTGCGTTCCACAGCCGTGCCCCATGGCGCGACGATTGCCCACCCGGCGCAATTCACCGAAGCGCCCACAACCACCACGCGACCGGAACCGATCTTTGAAGCCGTGGACCAGGAACGACTGACTGCTCGCGAGGAACACGTTTCGACACCCGGGCATTACAATGAATTGGGGGTCCGGAAATACGATTTTCCCGCTTTCCTCGGCCGCGTCCGCGATGCGTTTCGCGGGCCGACCACCACGAATCCAAAACTCGTCAGTTATCTCGCCGCCGGCGGGGTTCAGGGTTTGCGACCGCTCCGAAAAGAAAAACGCATCGCGCGCAACCGCTTCATCGTGTTCACGGTCTTTCTGTTCTTCATGCTGTTGGGGGTCATCTATATGTTCGTGCGGGCGAAATGACCGCGAAGATTCTGGCGCAGCCTGGCCGGTCGCCGATGAAATCAGCGGACGAAATACAGCTTCCGATTGCCACGGGCGACGGCCAGTTCGTCGCCCATTATTCCGAGAAAGGATTGGCGGGCCTCGACTTTCCTTCCAGCCGCGACGGCAAAAAGGAGTTCACCAACGGCGGCATTCCCGCGCAAATTGCCGATTGGCATCGCACGACTGTGGCAGCCCTCAACCGCGCGCTGGCCGGAAAGCCTCCAGAGATTTTGCCTCCGTTGGATTTGTCGCGCGGGACGGCTTTTCAGCAACGTGTGTGGGACGCGATGCGCAAAATCAAGCCCGGTGAAACACGCAGCTATGGAGAAATCGCCCGGGACATTGGCAAGTCGAAAGCCGTGCGCGCCGTCGGCGGCGCGTGCGGGGCGAATCCGATTCCTGTTTTTGTTCCCTGCCATCGCGTGCTCGCGGCTAACCGGAAGATTGGCGGGTTTTCCGGCGGGCTGGATTGGAAGCGCAAATTGCTGGAACGCGAGGGTGTGAAGCTATACTGAACCGCGACTCTTGATTGGCGACGATCCGCGAAGCTCAGCAGTTGGTTGATTGCGCCATCCGTCTCTGTTTGCGCATGACCAGGAACATGCAAACGCCGCCACTGAGCGCAAACATCACCATCAACGGATACCAGGCACTCCATCCGAATTTGCCGAACATCTTGCCGAACAGGAACAGACTTAACGCCGAACCGTAGTACTGGAAAGAGTCAATCACACCGGCAGCGAAGCCCGCCATCTTCTTGCCGCCGATGTCCATCGGCGCAGCGGCGCCAACAATCGAGTGCGTGGAATTGACCGTCAACGAAGTCATCACCAGGAACATGCAGCCGAGAAAAACCCCCAGCGTGCCGGGTTTGATCAGTCCCGCAAACATGGTGACGGCGGCACAACTGATGACGGTGGCTTCGATGAAATAGAGGCCCATTGCCACCGGGGAACGCGCGCCTTTGAAGAATTTGTCCGAGATCATCCCGGCCCCGATGGAGCCGATGATGGCCATCGCCGTCATCAAATTCATGGTGATCAGAACCGAAAGTGGTTTGGAGTTCATGTCTATGAGCAGGTGCTCTTTGAAGAACATGACCGCCATTTGGTCGGAACTGTGCCGCACGGCGCCCGTGCTGGCGTAGGCCGCCGCATAAAACCAGACGAGCGGATGGCGGAAGATGGTCTTGAATGTCTCCGCAATGCTGACGCGCGTGCCGGCACTGTTGTCAATTTCGTCCACGATTGCGGTGGGATAACCCGCCTGTGCCGGTTCTTCCTTTACGGCGAAGGCCATGAAGACCGCCATGATCGCCGTGACAAACGGCGGCACGATGAATAACAAACGCCAGTTGCCTGGTTCGACCACCCACGTTCCGATACCCCACAACGTCAGTGTGAATCCAGCCAGCAGAAACGGGGACAGCGTGTTGGCTCCGAATTGCCCTAACTGGATCATGATGCCAAAGATTCCGGAGAACGTTCCGCGTTCAGTCCGTTGAAACCACGCGGCGTTGATCTTGACCATGCCCGGCGCGCCACACGATTGGAACCACCCATTGATCAAAGCAATCAACCCAAAGGTCGCGAGCGTGCCGACAAATGAGGAGAAGCCAAAGATGAAATTGCAGACAATCGTTCCAACTGCTCCAGTGAGCATGATGGCCTTGCCGCCGATGCGATCGGCAATCAGGCCGTTGATCAACTGTCCCGTGCCGTAGGCCAGTGACCAAATAACCCAGAGGTTGGCCAGATCGGCTGCATCGAATCCGAACTCCTTGTTCATGCCCGGCCCGGCGAACCGGAAATTATACCGGCACATGTAGTACGAGGCATACATCAAACCCAGTGCACCCCAATTCAAACCGCGGCGCGGGCGAAAGCCCGGTGGATGGGAAGCAAGAAGAGCAGCCGGCGCGGCGGGTGAATTCATGAATCGTTCGTCAACTGATCTGGCTGAAAAGAGTTGCCAGCCAGCTAAACAGAGCCGCGTTCACTGGTCAAAAGGTTTCACCTGCCACAGATCTTCTACTTGCTTCGGACAGCCTTTGTCCAACCTCACCCGCCAGACTCATCGTTGTGAATAACTCGTCATGGCGCGGCGCGTGGCGGCGGCTTATTGGTTGATTGCGACAATTGAGCACACACAGCCCCATCCGAATCCTGCACGTGGACGGCGACAGCTTCTTCGCCAGTTGCGAGATCGCCCTTGATCCCAAGCTGCAGGGTCGGCCGGTTTGGGTCGGTGGCGGGCGGCATGGAGACGGCATTGTCATCGCGGCCAATCGCGCGGCAAAAAATTTTGGCATCAGCACCGGCATGGCGTGTTTCGAGGCCAAACGTCTCTGCCCGCGCGGCGTGTTGTGCCGGCCACACTACGACGATTACCGCGAACTCTCTCGCCGGATGTTCCGTGTGCTGGAAGAATATTCGCCCACGCTCGTGCCCATCTCGATTGACGAAGGCTTCCTCGATTTCACCACGATGGACCAACACGTCTGGCGCAACACCACGCCGGCGCAATACGTGAAGGCAATTTGCGAACGCGTCCTGCGCGAAGTGAAGCTGCCCGTCTCCGCCGGCCTCGGAAATTCCGCGCGGCTCGCGAAGCTTGGCACGGACGCCGCCAAGCCCGGCTTCATCGAAATCCCGCCCGGCCAGGAAAAGGAATTTTTGAAGGACCGTCCCGTGCGCGAACTTTCCGGCATCGCCTCGCGCCGCGAACGCAGCCTCGCCGCGCTGGGCGCGCGGACGTTTGGCGATGTGGCCAAGCTGCCCTCGCATCTGCTCCAGAAAAAATTCGGCATCTGGGGACAACAACTCTGGCTGTTCGCCAACGGCCTGTGGAACGAACCGCTCATCCTCAAGGTGCAGGACCGCACGACGATTTCCAGCGCCACCACGCTGCCCTACGACGAACCGGATTACGAAGCGGCCCTCACGTTCACGTTGAGCGAAGCGGTGCGGCTGGTCGGCCAGTTGCGCCGCGAGCAATTGCAGGCGCGTGAACTGGGTCTGACGATCCGCTTCAACGATTTCAGCGAAGTCAGCGGCGGTTATCGCTTCCGCGTGCCGCAGTTCTTGAACTCGGTCATCAACGCCGTGCTCGAAGGAATTTTCCGCGACATCCTGAGCGGCCAAGGCAAACCCGTGCGCCAGATTCGCGTGGCCTTCTGGAATCTCGCGCGCCTGGACACGCATCCGACGCTCTGGGGGCGCACGCACGCCGAGCGCTGGGCCGCGTTGGACGACGCAACGCACGAGTTGAATCAGCAATTCGGCAAAACGGCATTGATGACCGGCGCGCAACTGGCATTGCGGCAACTCGATGACGTGCATCGGAATCCCAAGGCGAAATGCCCGTTCGTGCCGCAGCGCGAGATGATCAAAAAATTGTGGGGCAACGATGAAGACCCGCTAGCGTTCAAGACCGAGTGGGAAGCGCGCCTCAGCAAAGTGAGCCGGCATCATCAGGAGAAGACATAGCCGGCTTTGACAAAACTCGCCATGCGCCCAGGTCGCGACGCAGAATGGAGCAAGCCGTCGAGCAACTGGCGCTATACAGAACCGGCTTGGCCTGCTTCAATAACCTCATGCGACTGACTTTCTGCCGCCTGCTTGGCGCGGTGCTTATGTTATCCAGATTGTGCGCCGGGGCAGATTCTGATCCCGCGCGGATGGCGACAAATTCGGTCAAGCCGCTTCCCTGGCCGGGCGGCGTCATTCCCTACGATATTTCCAAGCTAACCGAACCCCAACAGACACTCGCCAAACGCGCCATGCAACGCTGGATGGACACCGGCGCGCAAATCACCTTCGTTCCGCGCACAAATCAGGTCGAATACGTTCATTTCACTGGCAACACGAATGCGGGCAACAACGTCAACCACGACGGCTTTCGCGCTGGCGCGCGCACCGAGGTCAACATTACCGCGTTCTGGTGGCGCCAGGCCGAATGGATGCCCGCGCATGAACTCGGCCACGCCCTCGGCTTTCACCACGAACATCAACGCTGGGATCGCGACGCCTTTGTGACGATTCACTACGAACACATCAAACCCGGACGCGAGCACGATTACAATTGGATCCCCAAAACAAATTGGATCATCAGCAGCACGCCTTACGATTACCGCTCAATCATGCACTACCGCGTGTGCTGGGCTTCGGCGTGCGAGGCGGATTGCAAGGACGGCGACGGCAGCAGCCCGTGCGCGGTGGTTGACCCGGTGGGAGCGGACTACGACCGCGTCATTGGACAATGGGATGAAAATAAAATCAGCGCCACGGACGCAGAAAAAGCGCGGCTGGTTTATGGCACCAAGAAACCGTAACAACCGGCCTACTCGATCTTCATCTCGCGCTGAATCCCGAATTTCTCGATGCGCTTGCGCAAGGTCGCGCGCGTGATGCCCAGGAGTTTTGCCGCGTGAACCTGGTTGTTGCTCGTCTCCTTGAGCGCCTGGATTACGAGTTCGCGCTCGACGAAGGGAATGACTTTCAGCTTCGGATCGCGCCGCGCCAACTGGAACAACTGCCGTCCGAGCGCCGACGCATCGCTGGTTGTGCCTTCGCCTGGCGTCGCTGAAGCCGACATACCGGCACTGGCGCCCTGACCACTGATTTCGTTTGGCAGATCGCTTAAGAGCAGCGCGTCGCCCTTGGCCATGACGTGCGCGTGGCGGATGGCGTTTTCCAGTTCGCGCACGTTGCCCGGCCAGTGATATTTTTCCAGCGCCTTGATCACGCTGGTCGCCACCGACTTGGGCGGTTGTTTCTGGTCGTGCGCCAGCTTCTTCAAAAAATAATTTACCAACAGCGGAATATCCTCGCGCCGTTCGCGCAACGGCGGGATGTGAATCCGCACGACGTTGAGCCGGTAAAACAAATCCTCGCGAAACTGCCGCGCGGCCACGGCCTGTTCCAACGGCTTGTTCGTCGCGGCAATAACGCGCACGTCCACGCGGATCGGTGTGTTGCCGCCCACGCGCTCGAACGTGCCGGACTGCAACACGCGCAGAATTTTTGTCTGGGTCGGTGGCGTCATGTCGCCGATTTCGTCCAGGAAGATCGTCCCCTTGTCGCATTGCTCGAACTTGCCGATGCGTTGCATCGTCGCGCCGGTAAACGAGCCGCGCTCATGGCCGAACAATTCACTTTCGAGCAGTTGCTCGGGAATGGCCGCGCAGTTCACGGCGAGGAACGATTGTGCGTTGCGATTGCTGTGATGATAAATCGCGCGCGCGACGAGTTCCTTGCCGGTGCCGCTTTCGCCGGTAATCAGTGCGGTGGCATCGGACGCAGCCAGTTGGCCGATGAGTTTGAAGACCTGTTGCATCGCCTCGCTCCGGCCCACGATGCCCAATTCGTAATCCTCGGATTCGAGCAACGGTTGATACGACACCACCTGCTTCATGTCGCGCGCGGCCTTGAGCGCGTTGCCGACGATTTCCTTGAGCCGCGGCACCTCGAAGGGTTTGAGCAGGTAGTCGTAGGCGCCGAGCTTCATGGCCTCGATGGCGGTCTGCGTTGTTCCGTACGCTGTCATTAGGATGACGAGCAGCTTGGAATCCAGTTGCCGGATGCGGCGCAAAGTTTCGAGGCCATTCATGCCGCCCATGCGGATGTCCATGAGGACAAGGTCCGGCTTGAACTTGGGAATCAGCTTCAACCCTTCCTCGCCGCTGGAGGCGGTGTTAAGCTCGACTTCCGGCGAATCGAAAATGCGCCGGAACGAGTATTGCACGTCCGTTTCGTCGTCAATTAGCAGTAGTTTGCTCATCTTTTCTGAATTCTGACGGAGCGTAACATAACGGAACGGCGGGGGAGGGACAGAGAATTTTCACCACGCTTCGCGCGGCGCTCGGGGGCAAAGTCTGAATTCCGCTTCGCAAAAGAGTCTTGCCTCCCGCGCCAGGGCGCGCTCTGGCCTTCTTGCGAATGAGCATTTTCAAACCGACTTCGGCGCGCGCCCGTCCCCGGGCACGCGCTAATACCGAAGCGCTATTTCGCGTTCGCACAAGCCGGGTTAGAACACACGCGGACGATACGAACGAACACAAACAACTATGAAAACAATTTCGATCAACGACTGGTACGCGCCCGCTTTTCGGGTGAAAATCAATCCATGCCCGGCGGCGGCAGGACGGCGGCGTGTGAATCCCTCACGGTACTTTCGGGCAAGTCATTTCGCAGCCTGCCGCCCGCGCTCTTTTCCACAGATTCGACGACGCAGCCGCTTCGCGCAGTTCGCCGCCGCGTAATACTGAAGGGCTATTTTCAACCAATCAAACCCACGATAGAACCTACGACTATGCAAACACAACTGACCCATCGAAGCCTTGAGACTTCCGCTCCAAGTCCGCGGACCCAGAAACTGTCACCGTTCCCTCGGTTCGCGACGCGAGGGTCGCAACGCCGCGCGATCCGCATTTCGTTCGCACCCCGGCGGCGCGAGTCGTGCATCACGCGCCGCGCGATGCTCGCGGCCTTGCGCGAAGCCGAACTCGCCGACTGGCAGGCCAGCGGCGGCGACTTTTTATCCACCATGCACCAACCTATTCACTGAGCTTTCGGCTCTATCAACTCTCAACCGTAAACTCTCAACTCTTCCCACCATGCTCGATCTCGCTCTCAAAATGCTCCTCGGCGACCGCGCCAAGTACATCATGCTTATCAGCGGCCTGACCTTTGCGTCGCTGTTGATGACGGAACAAGCCGGCATCTTTTGCGGCATCATGCAGTGGACCGGTTCGACTCTCGACAACGTGGGCGCGCCCATCTGGGTCGTTGATCCGATGGTCGAACACGTCAACGACACGGAAGCCATGCGTGACACAGATGTGAGTCGTGTGCGTTCCGTGGAAGGCGTCGCGTGGGCCACGCCGTTCTACCAGGGCAACCTCCGCACGCGGATGCGCGACGGCTCGTTCAAGTTCGTCACGCTCCTCGGAATTGACTCGACCACGTTCGCCGGCGCGCCCCGGGAGTTAGTCGAGGGCCGGCTCGAAGACCTGCGCCTGCCCAACACCGTCATCATTGACGAATATGGCGTGAAGAAACTCAGCCGCGATCCCGCCAATCCCATCAAGGTCGGCGACGTGTTCGAGATCAATGACCGCGAAGCGCGCGTCGTCGGCATCTGCAAATCGAAGATGTCGTTCTCGGGCAATCCTTATTTCTTTACGACCTACGATCAAGCGATGCTTTACGCGCCCAGCATGAGAAAGATGCTTTCCTGCGTGCTCGCCTCCCCGCAGCCCGGTGAAGATTCCGCCGCCGTTGCGCGGCGCATCAGCGAGGCGACCGGTCTCAAGGCCTACACCAAGAGCGAATTTTTCTGGTTGAGCATCTGGTGGTATATCAAGAACACCGGCATCCCCGTGGCGTTCGGCGCGACCGTGCTGCTCGGCTTCGTCGTCGGCCTCGCGATCAGCAGCCAGACGTTTTACTCGTTCGTGCTGGAAAACCTGCGAAACCTCGGCGCGCTCAAAGCAATGGGCGCATCGGACAAAGTTCTCGCCCGCATGGTCATGTTGCAAACGCTCACCGTCGGCCTCATCGGTTACGGCTGTGGCGTCGGCCTCGCGACGTTGTTCGGGATGATCGTGCTGGAGAAGGGCATGCCGCCGTTCTTCCTGCCGTGGCAACTGCCCGTTATCACGCTCATCGCCATCCTGTTCATCTGCTGGCTTGCCGCGTCCCTCGGCATCCGCAAGATCCGCCAGCTCGAACCCGCCGTTGTGTTCCGCGGCTGAACCGGAGCGCGGCTGTGTTTCGCGCAAGCGAAATCAGCCGCAGCACTTCGCAAACACAAACGCGTATGAGACTTTCAAAACCCCATCCAAACTCAGGATTGCTGCGGCTGGTCTTCGACAACAGCCGCGCTCCGACCGATCCGTACGAAAACCATCATGAAACAATTCATCCCTACCCTCGTGGCCCTCAGCCTTGGCATCACATCAGGTATCTGCGGCTCGGCCAAAGTTTCCAGCC
>CAZCZP010000129.1:0-11262 GCA_964502895.1 uncultured Bifidobacteriaceae bacterium | reverse complement strand
GAGTTGTTTCATTAAATCTTGAGAATCTCCGTCTCGTATTTGACCTTTCAATCGGCCTCAGCCAATGGAAGCGCCTCCGGTGACCTATCGCCCTACATCAATGGGCCCGAGAAATCAGCGAGTTGCTGGAAGTGACCAGGTTGGCGGTTTACCTCGAGTATCATCGCGTGGCGCAGCAGATTAAACGGGAGGTCAAGCGGCTTGAAGAAGCTCATCTGTGAAGTCTTCCTGCTGAACGCGACTTTTCCTGCCGCGACACCCGGTTGCGATTCAGAAAGCGTATTTCACCCCGAGCGAAACCAGATGCCGCGTGAATTCGCGTCCGCTCGTGTTGGATACGCGGCTGTCTGCCCAATCGTAGGAGTAACTCAATTCGCCGCTCAGATGTTTGTCGTGGATGTAGCTCAACGTGGCGCTGGGCGTGTAAATCCAGTCCTCGCGCGTCACGGGCGATAGCCAGTCGCCGCCGTAAGCGCGGAAGCCGGCGGTGGTGGAAAGTTTTTGGCCAAACTGGTGGCGCCAGTTGATTTCCCAAGTGATGTCTTCGTAAGCCGAGGGCGTGCCGAAGGCGGGCTGCTCGAATTGCCGCGCCAACAGCGTGATGGTGTCCCGCGTCGTTGGTGTGATGACCGCTGTGGCGTCGTAGTAGAGGCGCGTGTGGTGTTCGTCGAAACCGGGCGGCGTTTTTTCATCGAAGTCCCGATAATCCGGCCCGACGACGCCCGTGATTTTCAACCAGTCAGTCACCTTGCCCTCGAAGCCCAGCACGAAGCGATGATACTGGTTCGAGTAATCCACGTCCTCGCCGGGCAACGGCGACTCCTGCTGAAAACCAAAGCGGTAGCCGAACACGAGGTAGGCGTTTTTGAACGCCTTGTAGCCGGTGTCCATCCCGACGGTGAAATCGTTCCGATCAACATAGTTCTGGTAATGCGGGTACAGCGCGCGCGAACGCCTTTCGGTTTTGAAATCATGGACGTAAGACCACGCCACGGGCCGGAAGAACCAGTCGCCGTGCGGATGAAAAGCGCGAAAGCCGTTGCGGTAAATCAACGCCGCGCGCCGGTCGCGAATCGGTACGCCGCCAATGGCCGGTGCGCCACCGGGGCCGCCGAAAGTGAGTCCTTCGTCGCTTCCGTCAATCCAGTTGAGTGTGTTGAATTGTTCCCACGACACGATGCCGACCTTGCCCGAGAGCGTCAGCGCCGCGCGATGCGCCTCGTGATTTTCTGAAGGCTCCGCGTGATACCGCACGATCTCCGGCGCGTAGGACGTGGCGAGATTGAACTCCGGCATTGGTTTCCAATCAAGCGCAAGCCTCGGCGTTACTGACGTGACAAACGATTCCCGAAACGGTTTTGCGGCGTTCGTAATCGCCGGGTTCGGCTCGACGTCTTGCAGGAAGACATTGCTGTCGAAAGTTTCCTTGACCGCGACATCGGCCTTGAGCGTGAGGTTCGAAGCGAGTTGCCAGGCTTCGGCACTCGACACCGCAATCGCTGAACCTCCCAGAACGATGATGGTCTTTTGCCGCCAGCCTTGATGCAGGACTCCCCTGGTATACCCCATAAATTCAATTTGCTCCTTCTGCCAATTCGAAGCTCAAGCCGCCGCGATGGCTCTCGGCTTTGGCGCTTTGACGAAGAACGTCAGTGCGGCGGCGGCGACCAGCAGCACCGCAGAACAATAGTAAGCAAAGGAAAAATTCTGGGTCACGTCATAGACCCGTCCAGCCAGCAGCGACAAACCGAATCCGCCCCAGCCCCAGGCGGTGAAGACGAGCCCGTAGTTGACGCCAAAATTTTTCAAGCCGTAGAAATCCTTGGTGATGGATGGGAACAGCGCGAGGTTGGCCCCGTAATTCGCGCCAATCAGCGCGGAGAGAATCGCCAGCACCACGGTTGAGCCAAGCCAAGTGCCGGTCTTCGCCTGCGAGAGCAGCAGAATGGAAACCGCCTGCACCAGGAAACAAATGAACAGCGTGGTCTGCCGGCCGATTTTGTCGGACACCGAGCCCGCGATGATGCGGCCCGCGCCGTTGCCGATGGCCAGCACGGCCACGAGCACAAAACCCAGTTTCAGACCCGCCTGCGTCTCGGCGATCTTTGCCAACTTGGAAATGATCATCAGCCCCGCGCCCGCGCCGCAGACGTACATGAACTCCAGCACGTGAAATTGCCAGGTCTTGAGCATCTCCAGCGGCGTGAAGTCCACTTTCACCGACGAGGCTCCAGATTTTTGCGCGGGCGTTCCGGCGGGAACGTAACCGGTGGGCGGGGTTCGCAGCAGTTGGGCCAGCGAAGTGACGATGATCAGGAAACCGATGCCCAGCACCAACATCGCGGTCGGCACGCCATAGGATTTGATCAGCCCTTTGGCGAGCGGTGCGACATAAACGCTCGCGAGACCGAAACCCGACACGACGATGCCGGCGATCATGCCCGTTCGCGCGGCGGGAAACCATTTCACGGCCGGCGGTGTCGCCGAGGCGTAACCGAAGCCAAAGCCCGCGCCCGCCAGCACCCCGAACCCGATGATGTAGCCGAGCATCGAAGTCGTGCGGCTGGCGAGGATGATGCCCAAGCCCACGAGCAACCCACCAATCGTGGCCGTGATGCGCGGGCCGATGCGGTCCTGCATCCGGCCTGCCGGCACCATGATGAAGGCGAACACCAGGCACGCCACCGAGTAGGGCAGGGACTTGCCGGCTTCCGACCAGTTCCACGCGGCGGGAATCTCCTTGCTTACCACGCTCCAGGCGTAAAGCACGCCCAAAGCGAGATTGATGCCCATCCCGGCAAAAGTAACCGTCCATCCTCGATTCTTTGAGGGCGTCTCGACAATGCCCGCGTGAATGCCCGTTCCCGTCGCCGCCATTTGCCCTGCCATAATTTCCCTTTCCCTTTCCGATTACCCTTCCCGGCGCGCGGCATTCAGGCCGCTCTCCCGAGCGCAGACTTCCGAGTCTGCTGTCTCGCGTCCCGGCCAGCGGGACAAACCGGAGATCGTTCAATATTTCTCGTGCCGCCGATTTGGGAATCGGCGATACAGCAGTTTGGAAACCTGCGCTACACTTCTACATTCACATGTCCGCTAGACGTTGCTTTATGCCGCGCAAAAGTTTTATCGCGCTACTGCTTCCCCTGCACCAACACTTCGACCACGTGCGGGTCAGCCAACGTGGTCGTGTCACCGATCTGATCCACCTGATTCTCTGCGATCTTGCGCAGGATGCGGCGCATGATTTTGCCCGAACGCGTTTTGGGCAACCCCGGCGCAAATTGAATTTTGTCCGGCGCGGCAATCGGTCCGATTTCCTTGCGCACGTGGTTGACCAACTCTTTTTTCAGTTCCTCGCTTTCCACCGCGCCATCCTTGAGCGTGACGAAGGCGTAGAGCCCCTGGCCTTTGATGTCATGCGGCATCGGCGCAACCGCCGCCTCGGAAACCTTCGGATGACTGACCAGCGCGCTCTCGACTTCCGCCGTGCCGATGCGGTGGCCCGAAACATTTACCACGTCGTCAATGCGGCCCATGAGCCAGTAATCGCCGTCCTGGTCCACGCGGCAGCCGTCGCCGGTGAAGTAGATGTTTTTGTACATCGTGAAGTAGGTATCAATGAACCGGTCGTGGTCGCCCCACGTGGTGCGCATCATACCGGGCCAGGGTTTTTTGATGCACAACTTGCCGCCTTCGTTGGGCGAGCATTCGGTGCCATCGTCGCGCAAGACGACCGGCTCAACGCCGAAGAACGGACGGTTGGCACTGCCGGGCTTAAGTGTGTGCGCACCGGGCAGGGGCGTGATGAGAATGCCGCCCGTTTCAGTCTGCCACCACGTGTCCACAATCGGGCAACGTTCCTTGCCGATGACGCGGTGATACCAAATCCACGCTTCGGGATTGATGGGTTCGCCCACCGAGCCGAGCGTGCGCAGCGTGCTCATGTCGTATTTGTTGGGCCATTCTTCGCCGAGCCGGATGAGCGAGCGGATCGCGGTCGGCGCGGTGTAAAAAACGGTGACCTTGAATTTCTCGACGACCTTCCAGAACCGCCCCGCGTCCGGAAAAGTCGGCACGCCCTCGAACATCAAACTGGTTGCGCCGTTGCAGAGCGGTCCATAAACGATGTAGCTGTGGCCCGTCACCCAACCGATGTCCGCCGTACACCAGTAAATGTCGTCCTCATGCACGTCGAAGATATATTTGTGCGTGAGCGCCGCGTGCAACAGATAGCCCGCCGTTGTGTGGACCACGCCCTTGGGTTTTCCAGTTGAGCCCGACGTGTAGAGCATGAACAGGATGTCCTCGGCGTTCATTTTTTCTGGAGCACAATCCGCCGAGGCAGTCGCCATCAACTCATGCCACCAGAGATCGCGACCGGCGGCCATGTTGCACGGTGAATCGCCGTGTTTCACGACGACGACCTTTTCGATGCTCGGCGAATGTTTCAATCCCTCGTCCGCGATGGCTTTCAAAGGAATGGTCTTTCCGGCGCGCGCGCCCGCGTTGGCCGTGATCAGCAGCTTGCACGTGGAATCGTTGATGCGGCCAGACAGAGCTTCCGCGCTGAATCCGCCGAAGACGATGGAGTGAATCGCACCGATGCGCGCACAGGCTAGCATGGCGATGGGCAATTCGAGAATCATCGGCAGATAAATCGAGACGCGGTCGCCTTTCTTCACGCCGAGCGATTTGAGGACGTTGGCGCATTTACAGACTTCCTTGTGCAACTGTTCGTAAGTGAGTTGCTTCACGTCGTTCTCCGGCTCGCCCTGCCAGATGAGCGCGACTTTGTTGCGCGTGGCCGTTTTGAGATGGCGATCCAGGCAATTCGCCGAGACGTTGAGCTGGCCATCCTCGAACCACGTGTGCTGGATTCTCCGGGCGTCGGTTTCCCAGGTGTAGCGGCGGCCAAGCGTCGGTTTCTTGAACCATTCGAGTGTGCTGGCCTGTTCGAGCCAGAACGCATCCGGCTCTTTGATCGAGCGTTCGTACATCTTCCGGTATTGATCGGCGTTGATGTAAGAGCGCTTGACCACTTCAGGCGAGGGCGGGAAAGTCCGGTTCTCCTGCAACAGCGAACTCGTTGAAACCGTCTTGTTTTGTTCACTCATAGTCTCTTTGTGTCTGGGTTTTCAGTTTGCTTATCCAAAGAACAGGTGGCCATGTCAACCGTGTTTGATTGCGCGGTCGGATGAAACAGATTGATCTGCGAGGCCGTGCTGCGGAAAGAGGTTGCCCACAATCCGCTGAATCGTGCCCTGTAACTCCGCTTCCACCGACGCGCGTTGTTCGGCGCTCACATGCCGGACGTGGTCGCGCAAGCCGCCGGCCCACTCCGAACTGCCGAGCATCACGCCGCCCAGCCCGAGGCTGAATGCGTCTTCGTCGCCTTCGCCGGCGAACGTGCGCCACGCGAGCGTCCAACCGCGTACAGTGTGCTCGACGTTGTAACCCCCGCCTCCGGCGACGAGGACCGGCAGATTCAGTTCAAGCAGGCGCTGGATCAATTCCACGTGTGCGTTGTTGGTCAAACAAAGGTGCGTGAGCGGATCGCCCGCCAGTGTGTCCATACCCAGTTCCAGGACGAGCACATCCGGTTCGTATGCTTCGAGCACGGGCAACGCGGCGCGCTCGAAAGCGAACAGAAACGCTTCGTCGTAGGTTTCCGCCGGCAACGGGATGTTTACGTTGTAACCCCGGCCCGGGCCCGCGCCGATTTCGTTTTCAAATCCGCCCCACGGAAAAAGTGTTTTGCCACTTTCGTGCATCGAAATGGTCATCACGTCGTTGCGGTCATAAAACGCCGCTTGCGTTCCGTCGCCGTGGTGCGCGTCCACGTCCAGGCACGCGACACGTTTTCCCGCGCCAGCCAACCTCAAGCAAGCGAGCGCCACGTCGTTGAGATAACAGAATCCCGCCGCGCGCTCGGCCATGGCGTGATGAAAGCCGCCGAGCAAGTTGAACGCGATGTCAACCTCGCGGGTCAGGAGAAGTTCGGCGGCATTCAGTCCCGCGCCACAGGCCCAGGCGCCGTAGTCGAACAAGTCGGTGAACACGGGCGTGTCCGGCCCGCCCAGGCCCATCTGCAAACCGCGGATCGTTAGTTCGCCCGCGGCGGCGCGTTGAAGTTCCTCCAGGTAATCTGGCGAATGAAACGCCAGCAGTTCACTCAACGCGGCTTTGCGCGCGGGCACTTCGATGCGGTTTTCACCGGCAAGCAGCCCAAGAGATTTTAGCCGCTGCCGCGTCAGACCTGCGCGCTGAGTCGTGAACGGGCACTCGGGCGGATAACTCAACCCTTCGATCTCGGCAGAGTAGATGAAGGCCAGCGTGCGATTGTTCATGAGTGGCGGGGGGAAGGGGTGCGCGGTACAAACAGCCAATGGAGCATCGGCGCCGAGGTCAAATCGAATTGCCGCGCCGTGTCCGTCATCCCAAGTTCGTGTTTCCCAGCCATCTCGTCCTGTCCAGCTTTGCAGAACACTGCAATCAACCGGCGACCAGTTGTGATGCTGCCACGTTGGCGGTGCGGGAGGCCCGGCACCGCGCATTCGATGCGCGAATTGGGTTGCGACCCGTCAACGCTTCTGCACCGCGGCGACCCGGCATGATCAGCCGGTCCGCGGCGCGGGAAACGTCATGCAACCCGATCCCGCATCATCGTGCGGCTGCAAGCTAATGATCGCGCGACGAAGTTGCTTCACCGTTTTTGGCAAAACATTGCTCTATTTTGGGCCGCAGCCTCAAAAAGCCGGGAGGCGAAGTACTCGGGTGAGCCTCGTGCCAGCTTCCGGACCTGGTTTGGCGAAAGCGGGATGCAGGTTGATTTCCGTCAACGGGCGCAAATCGTAAGTTCCCGTTGCCAACAGATTTTTTGCCTGCGCAGGCATGCAGCGGCAGATCAGCGTGCTGACGTTGTGCGAACCGGCGTTGAGATGGACGATTGGCCCCATCGGCACCGGGCCGTCTTCGATCACTCGCGCAACAACCACGTTCGGCGCGGCTTCCTGCCCGGCTTCGATGGCAAATCGGCGTCCGACCGGCGGCGGGCCGAACTCCTTCATGGCAGCGGCTTCGAGTGATTGCGCCACGAAAATCAATTCTGCGCCAGAATCGTCGGCCAGCACTTCCCAGATCACCGGCGAACCCGACGCGTTCAGCGTTATACGGACCCCTTGGTTCAAGTTTCCACCCGTCGCCCCGGTTGGTCGCCAGAGGTAAACCACCTGGTCGTGCGGCTGGCTGTTCAAAAGAATGCTGCCTTCCTCGAAGTAAACGACCTGGGCCGGCATCGCTGCGTTGGTGCTGGCGACTTCCTGAAGCAAGAGCGGCGCGAGTTTGAAACCCAACGTGTTCGTTGCGCCGGATTCCAAGGGTTTGAGCAGCACCGCGTTCGTTAACAGCGCGTTTGCGCGTTCATAAATGGCGGCACGTTGCCCGGCGGTCAGCGGTTCACGCTTGGGCGCACACGCTGTCGGCGACGCGGCGAGCGTTGCGAGCAGCAACCATTGGGGCGCGGACAGCCCTATCCACGAGCGTTGGTGACTTGATTTGCGCGGACATGACTGTCCGCGCGCCGCACGGCAATCGGCGACAAGTTTCATTTCCTGATGTAACCGTTTGCGCGAAACCATTCGACGGCGTCGGCCAAAGCCTGTTTCGGCGACGATTGTGGCAGGCCGAGTTCTCGAATCGCTTTTGCCGGGTTGAAGAACATCTTGTATTTCGCCATGCGCACTCCCGCGAGCGGCGCTTTCGGCCGTTTGCGCGTCAGGGCGGACATCGCTTCGTTGGCATGCGCCGCGGCAAGCGCGACCCAATACGGGATGCGTGTCCGCGGTGCGACCACGCCAGTGATCTCTTCCAGAATCGCAAACGCCTGCTGCATCGTCCAATTGCCTTCGGCGTTGCCCAGGATGTAACGTTCACCGACTCGCCCGCGCGCGGCAGCGAGAATGTGGCCTGCCGCCACGTCCCGCACGTGGACCCAATTTAACCCAGTGTCAAGATAGGCGGGCATGGCGCGGTTCAGAAAATCCACGATGACCTGTCCTGTGGGTGTGGGTTTCACGTCGCGCGGGCCGACTGGCGCGCTGGGATTGACAATGACCACCGGCGACCCGTTGCGCGCGAGTTCGAGGGCCAACTGTTCCGCCTGCCACTTCGAGCGCTTGTAATGATTGCTCATTTGCACCTCGGAAACGGTCGCTGTCTCGTCCGTGGGCACGGCGCGGCGGTTGATTTCGCTTGGCAGTCCAATGCAGCCCACGGTGCTCGTGTAAACGATGCGCGAGCAGCCCATCGCTGTGGCCGCGGCGATGACGTTGCGTGTGCCTTCGACGTTGGCCGCATACATCGGCGCATAATCGCGAAGCCACAGATGATAACTCGCCGCGACGTGGAAGCACCAATCGCAGCCACGCATCGCGGCCTCAAGCGCAGCGCGATCCGCGATGTCGCCGGTCACGCGCTCGAACTGCGCGCCCGCAAGTCCGCGCAAGTCTGCCTCCGGCCGCAACAACGCCTTGACCTCGTGGCCGCCGGCATTCAGTTGATGCACGAGATTCGCCCCGATGAATCCGGAGGCGCCAGTGACGAAACAATTCATAATCCTGTGCGCAGTGTGGCAGGTCGTCGCGTCGCGCGAAACGAGATTCAACGGGCCGGCGGAACGAATTGCGACGAGTTGATCAAACTCTGAAAGCGGCAAACGTGAATCAAAAAATTTGTGCTGCCCCGCTTGACTTGCATTGGTGAGTTCACAACAATCGCGAGCGTTGTATGCCGGTAAAAAGCAGTGCGCGGAAAAAACGACCGTCCCGCCAGGAAACTCGGGCGTTGGACCTTCAGATCAGGTTCATGGAAGGAATCGTCGCGCGCGCCCCCGATTATGTGGATGCGCTGCAATTGCTGGGCGACCAATACACCCAGCGCGGCAAATACGCGCAGAGCCTGGAGGTGGACGAACGCCTCTCGCGATTGCAGCCGGATGATCCGCTGGTCTATTACAACCTGGCGTGCAGCTATTCGCGGAACCGCCAGTTTGAACTCGCGGTTGACGCGCTCGAACGGGCGTTGGAACTCGGTTACCGCGATCTCAACTGGCTGGCCAAGGACCCGGACCTGCGGCCACTCCGCAAACATTCGTTGTTCAAACGTATCCAGGACAAAATCCGCCGGCTCGCCGTTAAATCGCGGTAACCCGGTTGCAATCGGCCCGCCGGACCCGGGCTACGCGAACAGTTTCCTCTTACAAATCTCATTTGGTCTTCCTGCCGTGGTCCGTTAGTCTCGCGCCATGAACGTTACCGTCCGGGGGCGTACCCGGCATTATCGCACGGTCAGCTTCGACAGCGGCCGCAATGCGGTGTTGCTCATTGAGCAGCGCCTCCTGCCGCATCGCTTCGAGATTGTCGCCACCCGCGATTACCTTGAAACGGCGCGTGCAATAAAGGATATGGTAGTCCGTGGCGCGGGTGCGATCGCCGCCGCGGCAGCCTACGGCCTGGCGCAAGGCGTTCGGGCGTTTCGCGGACGTGACCTCCAGAAATTCTCCATTCACGTTGCGGCGGTTTACGAAGCGCTGAAAGCTGCGCGGCCCACGGCAGTTGATCCCGTGAATGCGATGAACCAGATCCGCCGGAAAATGAGCACGGGCGAATCTCTTGAGGAACGACAAGCCTTGGCACTGTCCGCCGCCGAGGAATTTGCCGGCGAGGACGTGCGCCACTGCGAGAAGATTGGCAGCCACGGCGTGAAACTGATCCGGAACGGAATGCGAGTGCTGACCCATTGCAACGCCGGCTGGCTGGCGTTCGTGGATATTGGCTCGGCCACCGCTCCGATGTATGCCGCGCAACGCGCCGGTAAAAAATTTCATGTGTTTTGCGACGAAACGAGGCCCCGCTCACAAGGAGCAACGCTCACGGCGTGGGAGCTCGCGCAACAAGGCATCTCGCATCAGATCATCGCCGACAACGCGGCCGGCCACCTGATGCAGCGCGGTGAAATTGACCTGGTCATCGTGGGCAGCGATCGCACGCTCGGCCGGACCGGTGAGGTTGCGAACAAGATCGGCACATACACCAAGGCGGTTTTGGCCAGACGCCACGGCATTCCGTTTTACGTGGCGATTCCGCTTTCGACGATTGACTGGAATCTGAAATCCGGAACGGCAATTCCCATCGAAGAACGCCACGAGAGCGAAGTGTTGGAGGCGTGGGGAACGATTTCAAATTCGAAATCTTCCCGGCGAGCTTGTGTCCGCGTTGCCAATCCGGCCAGCACCGCGCGGAATCCGGGCTTTGACGTGACACCCGCGGAGTTGATTACGGGCATCATCACGCCGGCGGGAATTTTCAAACCGCGGGAACTGTGGTCCCGCCGCCGCGATCTTGGTTTCGCGAATCAGGCGCGCGGGTATTGAGACGGACAAATTCAGGCCGGAGTTGCGGCAGAGAACAGCGGCTGCGGCTCGGCGACATCCGAGTAACGCAAACAAACCCGGAAGGCTCCCTCCCGAGCGACCTGAAGCAACGTTCCAGCGGCATATTGCACCGTCCCTTCCACCGCCACCGTGCCCGTGGCCAATGCGCGGGTGAGCGCGACTCTCAATCCCTCGGCATCAGCCCGGGAAACACGGCCCGGCATGTAGGGGCCCAGATGGGGCAAGATTATTTCCGTCTCCCAGGCATCGGACGGCCATTCGCTGGGCACGCGTTCGGGAAGCCAGCCTTCGAGCCGCGCCAGGTGCAACAGTTTGCCAAACGCTTTTGGCGTCATTTTGTAACTCCGCCCGCTTTCTTCGCTGATCACTTCAATCGTCATAGCGGCATCCATAAGCAGGTTCCATTCTCAGATTCGGCGAACTGCTTAGGCGGAGTTTTCAAAATCTTGAAACTCAACGCTAGAAACAGGGGAGATGGTGCGCGCTGCAGGGTTTGAACCTGCGACCCCTTCCGTGTGAAGGAAGTGCTCTACCGCTGAGCTAAGCGCGCAGCGCGGTTACACTAGCGAGTCACTTCAAAAGTTCAAGCTCTAGTTCGGCTCGGTGATGGCTTCCGGCCAGACGGTTGCCCGGTTTTGGACACTGATGCCACAAACGCAGACGGCAAGTTATTGTAATCGTCGTGTAAGTCGCTGCTAACGGCCTGACTCGCGCTGCGTTTTCATGGTATGCCCGGTGCTAAAAGCGAGCCGTGCGTAAAGCCCGTTCAGGATATTCAATGAGCCGTGCTCTGGTCAGCCGACAGACGGCAG
>CAZCZP010000128.1:0-11287 GCA_964502895.1 uncultured Bifidobacteriaceae bacterium | reverse complement strand
TGGGCGCGCGTCAGATAATCCTCGACGTGGATGAGGTTGCTCTCACCAGCGCGCTGTACAACTTTGAGGAGGTTTTCCATACTGGAGACTTCCTCGAGCTGTTCCCTGATGAACCACGAAAGCATGTCGCGCGTGATGTGGTCGGATTCCTTGATCGCGAGATCCACGAGCTTGTTGATCTGATTGGTGACGGTCATTTCGTGGTTGAGCGCGAGGCGGACGGCGTCGGCGACGTTTTTGAACGTGGCGCGCGGCGCAGTGATGGTGGGGATTTCCACACGCCCGCCCGCGTCCACGACGTAGCGAACGAAGCGCAGCGCGTGTTCGCGTTCTTCCTCGGCTTGCTGATAGAAATGCGCGGCCAGCGCCGACAATCCCTCGCCCCCAAAGTGCGCGGCGATGGCCACATATTGGAGCGACGCGCCAAATTCGTTCCCGATTTGCTGGTTGATCGCCGAATTCATTTTCTTGCTGATGAGCATAAAAACCTTGTGGTTATGGGTTCAACGGTTCGGCAGTAAGTTAACTGCGTCCGGCAACTGCGCAAGCCTGCGAAGAAATGTTACGGCACCCAGCGGGCGCGATAGAAGCGGCGGGTGAGCGCGGTGGCCGTGGTGTCCACGAAGTCGAAGAAGCCGTCGGTGACGGTGTTGGTCCGGAGCGGCGTCCAGTTCGAGAAATCTGTGGTGCCATCAATCGCGAAGCGCGCACCTGAAGCGGCTTCCAATTGGAGGGAAACGTTGCCGGTCGGAGTACGTTCGAGCAATTTCAAACGTGGAGGCGTGATTTCGGTGGTGATGCGGTAATTGTCGAACACCATGAAATTGTCGCCCGGGGCGTCCGGATCGAACACCAGCCAAATGGCATCCACATCGGCGAGGTCCAGCTTCGCCCCGGTGGTGGTGATGGCTTTGTTGGTGACCAGGACAGTGCCATTCAGCGTCGCGCTCCAGGAATTCGAGGCGAAATTCATTGTGATCGCGAGCTGGTAATCGGTTTCGTGAGTGAACGAGACGCCTGTGGAAACAAACGCGTTGGTGCCATCGAGGGCGTAATAAATGAACAGGTCGTAATTATTGAAATCGAGGGTGAAAAGCTGTTCCGCGTCGGAGTTGTAAACGGACCAGGCAAAGTCGTCGAACCCATTGGTGGTCGAATCGGTAAACCCGATTAGCGCCGAAAACGTCACCACCGGCGTGTTCGCGGCGATCGGCGAGTAATTGATTGGCTTCCAAACGAACAACTCGTCGTCGCCCGGGTCGGGCGGGAAGAATCCAACGTAAGCTTGTTGACCAGACCCTGAAAAGTAGTTGCTCAGAATGCCGTTCCCGCCCGAGCCGGAAATCAGCCAACCGTTCTGGCCGGAAAGCTCAAGGGCTTTGTCGTAACCTTCCGCCACTTCAAACTGAGTGGAAAAAATGCTGACTGTCATCGCCCCAGTTGGATGCGCACTGAAGAGAATCACGCCCAACAGAATGCTCAGAGGGGATAGACGCGGTTTCATCCGGGCAGGCTTTCCGTTGGCGATGTGGTGAAGTTAATTTCGGCCCCGGGAACGGGACTCCTGTGACCGCGACGGAGACTCCTGACGCGATGGCGGCGGAGACGATCGTGCAGCGCTCGGAGCGGGAGGCGACGGTTGAGGCCGGACTACTGGAGCAGAAGGGGACGGACGATCCACTTGGGCGGGAGACGACGGACGGGGCGCATAACTCTGTGGAGGCGGGCTTTGCCGTTGCGGTGGCGCGGAATAGGAGGGACGCGGATTCTCTTGAGGTTGCGCACGGGGTGGCCGCGGGCTTTCCTGGCGTTGGATGTTTTGCGTCGCCGGGGGCGCCCAGTTGCGGGTCGGTGCGGACGCTTGAGGCTGCACAAATTGGCGTTGCGGCGCGTCCGGACGAGAAATTTCCCGCTCAGGCGTGGTCGTCGCCGTGGGGGCATGCGACTCGGTGGAGCGGGTTTGCGGCTGAGGCATAACGACGATTCCCTGCCGCTGCGATGGGGTGTTGTAGTCTCGCTTTCCGATAACTACCAAAGATGGGCTCTGCGATGGGGTGGTCCGAGGGGCGACGTTTGCCTGCGGATTTGCCGGCCGAGCCGTCGGCTCGTTTACGCGATCCGATCCCCGCACAACCAACGGCGCGGCTGTATTGCGCTCGGGGCGACGGGTGGTCGCTTGCGGACTCTCGACCGTTGAATCGCCAGCCGGTGACAGCCGCCTCGTCGAAGGAACGTCTATGGGTCTCGGCGCTGGCGCGCGTGTGAGGGTGGTTGACCTGGGATCGTTCCGCGGAGTGATCGAATTCCGCGTTTGCGGAGTCACGTCGCCGGGCCGAGCCTCCGGTTGTTCGCCTGAGAATGTCCTGCCGCCTGACGGGGCGGGTTCTTCCATTCGTGTCGGCCGAGCGGTGGGGCGTTGTTCAGAAAACTGTCGGCCCCGGTTTTCATCGAGCGAACGAGATTGAAGTCCGGCGGGCTGGCTTCCGTCACGTCCCGGACGCACTTCGCTGCCGCCGGTGGCTACGGGTTGCGAAGGTTGTGGCCGATGGACAACCAAGGTTTGGCCGTCCCGTTCCAAGCGTTCCCGGCGGTCACCGCGCCCCGAAAGGTTGTTTACGTCGCGGATGGCAACTTTTTGAATGTCCCTTTTTGTCGCGGCCGTGACGCGTTCGACCGGAACGCCCCGGTTGATGATGGTGTTGTTATCGCCAATGATGACGTTGTTGACGACGGTGGACTTGTTGTAAATCTGCCTGGTCTGGTGGGACGGCGCACAATATCTCGAAGGCCGATAATTGCAGAAACGATTCCACGGCACAAAGGTGTAGCAATCGTACCCCAGCCCGAATCCGAAACTGACTCCGACGGAACGGCCATAGTAGGTGAACCCAAAACCTGAAGAGTAGTGAGCCGCCGGGGGCAACGGCGCCCAGCCGCAGTAACCATCCGTGTAACGCCAGCTAACCCAGGACGGACCCCAAGTATAGCCCGGGTTCCAGCACCAACCATAACGCGGATGACTGAACCAGCGTCCATAATGAAACGGCGCCCAGCCCCAAGTGTAGTCTGAATACCAATACCAACCGGCGTCGGTGTAAATCCAGCGCCCGCAGTCGCGATACGGCTGCCAGCCGCGATTGACTACCACGACGCTGGGCTGCCAGCACATGCCATAACCATCCACACTGACCCACGAACCGTAAGGTGAAAGCGTGTTGTAAAAAGTATTGTAAGTGACGTTGGCCGGTTGAGGTTCGGCGGGCGCGGGTTCAGCCTGCGGCGGGTTTGTGTAGGTCGGCGCTGCTGCGGCCTGCTCCGCCGGAGCTTCGGCGGGCGCTGCTGAGGTTGCTTGAGGTTGCTCGGGAGCCGGATTCGACCAAGAGTGTTTCAAGGCCCGGTCGTGTTCCATTATACTGGTGATGATCTCGCCCGGCATGCCGAGGTCGTTGAGGTAAACAATTTCGTCCGCGCCCAAGCCGAAAGTGCTGCCTGAGTTGGTGATGTAGGTCAGCATGACGCCTTCGTCCACGCCCGATTGGGCGAGTTTGACGATTTCAGCCAACGGACTGGATGGTTTGATGCTTGGCGGTAATGAGATTTCTCCAGCCGGCACCGGTGGCGCCGCGGGTTTCTCGACGGTCGGCTCGACCGGCTCGACTGTGGGAATGGTCGGTGGGGCGTCCGGAGTTTCATTCGTGGACGCGACTGCCTGGGGCGCCGGTTGCGCTGAGGCGGTTGCAACCAAAGCCGGTCCCAAACCGTTGGCTTGGGGATCGCACCCGCTGAGCAACGGAAGAACCGCTAACGTGAGGATCAATGCTGCCCGCCTGTGAACCTGGGTTTTCATACGGTTTGAGTGCTTCAACATACTTCATTGAATGTTGGCTGTCTCTCAATAAAAAGACTCCGCGAGCCTGCGATGTATTCAGCATCCGTGCCCGCGCGAAGCATCATGGTTAGAATCATGCAACAGAGGTAATTAAGCCGACCGGCCCGGAACCGCAGATATCAGACTCCGGCTTTGCCAGCCGTGTATGACGCCGCAGGCCAACCCATTTGCCCTCCGCAGCGTTGGTGCTTCCGTCGCCGGTTTATCCGGGTTTCTCAAGGCGATTTGAACGATTTGGAACGATTTGGCCAATATGGTTGACAGCCTGTCCGGCTATGAGCACTTTGAAATTGGATGTCTTCCGCGAGTTTTCTCACCCGTGAACGGAGACCCCGAGTTCGCGGACTTCGGGATGCCACGTCTCATGGCGCGATGCTGTTTCTGATTTCAATACTCCAGGCCGGATGGCCAGAACTCACGAAGGCGCAGACATTCGTGATCAGCGAATTCATGGCCGCCAATGCGACCGGCACGCGCGATGAAGACGGCGAGTTCAGCGACTGGATCGAAATCCGTCACGAGAATGCGTTGCCGGCCTCGCTTCAGGGATGGTATTTGACGGATTCGCGCGACGACTTGACCAAATGGCAATTTCCAAACGTAACCCTGCCAGGCGGTGGCGCAATGATCGTGTTTGCGTCCGGGAAGGACCGCCGAAACCCCGCTGGGAAGTTACACTCCAACTTTAGCCTCGATCGCGACGGAGAATATCTGGCCTTGGTCCGGCCTGACGGGGTGACCATTGCCTCAGAGTTTGCGCCGCGATATCCGCCTCAAGCGACAGATGTCTCGTACGGCCGACGCATGGCCACCCAAACCAATGAGTGGCTATCCACCACCGCCGCTGGCCGTTTTTTTATCCCGCTCGCCGCGCCGCCTGCTTCAAACTGGACCCAGTTGGTTTTCACCGATTCAAGCTGGACGCCGGCGACGTTGGGGATTGGCTATTATCGTTCGAACGACGTGGAAATCCCACCCGAGCCTGGCGTACCGTTGGAAGACCTGTCGCTTCCCGGGGATCTGGTGGTGCCAACTTCCTCCAATTCGCCGGGCAACGAAGGCGTGGTCAATGCGGTTGATAATTCCAGCAGCACGAAATATCTCAATTTCGACAAACTCAACGCCGGTTTCACGGTGACGCTTTCGGCGGGCAGCAAAGTGGTGGTCGGTCTCCGGCTGACTTCGGCGAACGATGCGCCGGAACGCGACCCGACGAGTTATGTGTTATCGGGGTCCAACGACGGCCAAGCCTGGACGGAAGTCGCTCGCGGCAGCATTCCCGATTTTACGGGCCGGTTTTTCACGGTGGCGGTGTCGTTCACCAACACGACGGCTTACAGCGAATACAGGTTGCTGTTTCCGACAGTGCGGAATGCAGCCAGCGCCGTCGCCATGCAGATCGCCGAAGTGGAATTCCTCGGGCTGGCGGGCGACACCTCTGTGGGCCTGGCGGACTTCATCAACACGAGCGTCGAGGCGGTGCTTTACGGGCGGCCATCCGCCTGCCTGCGCGTCCCGTTTGTGGTGACCGACCCGCAACAAGCCATGCCCTTGACGCTGCGGATGCGCTATGACGACGGGTTCGCGGCGTTTCTGAATGGGACGGAAGTGGTGCGCGTCAACACGCCGCAAAACCTGTCCTTCAACGGCCTGGCGACGACCAACCGCTACCGGTATCGAGCGGCGCAGCAGGAGATTTTCGACCTCACGCCGTATGCTGCCTTGGTCCAACCCGGCACCAACCTGCTCGCCATCTTGGGATTCAACGACCGCACCAACAGCCCCGACTTTCTCTTGCAGGCGCAACTGGATACCGCGCGGGTGACGATGGGGAGTCCCGCTTATTTTCAACAACCCACCGCCGGCGCAATCAATGGCACGCCCAGTTCCGGATGGGTTTCCCAAGTGGAAGCCGCACCGCAACGTGGCTTTTTTGCGGCACCCTTTTCGGTGTCATTGTACTGTTCAACCCCCAACGCCACGATCTATTACACGACCAATGGAAGCGTACCCACCGTTACCGAGGGGATGCCTTACTTGGGCCCCATCTACCTGAACGGCACCACCACCTTGCGCGCCGTCGCTTTTGTGGATGGCTGGTTGCCGTCGTTGTGCGTCACTCACACTTACCTTGTTCTGGATGATGTGGTGGCACAAACCCAATCGAGCGCGTTGGCTGCGGGTTTCCCCTCCAACTGGAACGCTCAGGCGGCTGACTATGGCCTCGATCCGCGCGTGGTTGGACCGGGGGGAACGGACAACTACGGCGGACGATACACGGCCAGCATCAAATCCGACCTGGCATCGCTTCCCGCCATCTCCATTGTCATGAATCCAAACGACTGGTTCGGGCCTCAGGGAATCTACAGCAATCCCCTGATGGACGGGGATGCATGGGAACGTCCAGCTTCGATCGAATTCCTCGATCCAGCCAACCAGGTCGAGCATCAAGAGGATGCCGGCCTGTGCATACAGGGCGGTGCCTTTCGTCGCTTCGATCTGACGTTGAAGAAATCGTTTCGAGTGATCTTCAGCGAGCGATTCGGCCGAACGAGAATGAACTACCGCCTTTTTGGCGCTGACGCCACCGACCGATTCGACACCTTCACCATGCGCGCCGGCGGGAATGACGCCTGGCCTTACGACGGGTCAGCCGCCATGTATGTGCGCGATGCGTTCGTCATGGATTCAGCCCGCGCGATGGGCATGACCGCTTCCCACAGCGCGTTCGTCCATCTTTACCTTAACGGCCAGTACTGGGGACTTTACAATCCAGTCGAGCGCCCGGACGCGGCTTTTTCTGCAACTTATCTCGGCGGCGACAAGGACGATTGGGACGCCCTCAACCAGGGCGAGCTCATCAACGGCACGCGGGCGGCTTGGGATCAGTTGTTCTCTCTGCTGAACCTGGACATGTCGAATCACACCAACTATCAGCGAATCCAGGGCAATAACCCGGACGGCAGCCGGAACCCGGCCTACGAGCACTTGTTGAATGTGCCGAGCCTGATTGACTACATGATCCTCAATCTCTACATCGGCAACGCGGACTGGCCGCAACGAAACTGGTGGGTCGGGCGCAACCGGAACAACGGCGACGGCTTTCATTTCTACCCTTGGGATAGCGAGACAGCGCTGGACATCGCGGGCGTGGGGGCCGATCGCACCGCAGTGACGGGCTCGGTGGCGCAGCCTTATGCGGCGGTGCGAACCAATAGCGATTTCCGAATGTTGTTCGCCGATAAAGTTTACCAGCATTTCTATCACGGCGGGCCGTTCTATGTGAACCCGACCAACTCCGCCTGGAACCCGGTGCAGCCCGAGAACAACCGCCCCGCTGAGCGATTTGCGGCCGTGGCCGAGCGGGTGCGCCTTGCAATCGTCGGCGAATCGGCCCGCTGGGGAGACCAGCTCGGAACCGGGCCGTTCACGCGGGACGAGCATTGGCTAACGCGCCGCGACAGCATCCTGCGGAATTATTTCCCTTACCGAAGCGCGAATGTCCTGGCCCAGTTTCGCCAGGCAGGTTTGTACCCAGGCATCGAGCCGCCGGTCATGAACCGGCGCGGCGGAGTGGTAAGCCCCGGGTTCCAACTCACGTTGAGCGCGCCGCAGGGGATTATCTACTACACCACAAACGGCGCGGATCCGCGCGCGCCGATCACGGGCCTTCCCAACCAAGCCCTGCAATACGCGGGCGCCATCACGGTCAACGACTTGGTGACGATCCGAACCCGGGTCCGCAACGGCCAGGAATGGAGCGCCCTGAACGAGGCGACGTTCATCGTCGGCACGCCGCTGCTGGCGGTTAGTGAACTGCACTACCATCCCGCCGATCCCACCGACGCGGAACTCGCTCTCGGATTTAACGATGCCGACCAGTTTGAATTCATCGAACTGCTGAATGCCGGCCTGGCCACCATGGACCTGGACGGCCTCAAGTTCACCAGCGGGGTTCAATTTACCTTTACCAACTCCGCGCTCCGCGCCTTGCCGGCGGGCGAGTACGTGCTGCTGGTGAAGAACCGCGCAGCTTTCGAGGCGCGCTATGGTTCGGGTCGCCCCGTCGCCGGTGAATACTCCGGCCAGTTCAACAACGCGGGAGAACGCGTCGCGGTGGTGAATGGCAGCGGAGCGACGATCATTGATTTTACCTACGGCACCACACTGCCCTGGCCGACAACACCGGACGGGAACGGCGTGTCCCTGGAAGTGATCAACCCGAAGGGCAATCTGAACATGCCGTTCAACTGGCACCCGAGCGCGGTGACCGGAGGCTCGCCCGGTTTGCCGAATCCCGTGCCGGCGCCGGCCCTGGAACTGGATGCCTCCGACCCGAACCTGTTGCGCCTTTGGTTCAACGGCCGGGGTGGTTCTCGCTACACGGTTCATTCCCGGACTTCCCTCTCCAGTGGAACCTGGCAGGTGTTCCAGCAGGTGCCGCAACTCATAGATGACCAGCCTGTGGAGATCGGCATTCCGCTAACCAACACACCTTCCGCCCGTTTCTTCCGCGTCTCGACGCCGTAGCGGAACTGCGCAACGCACTGGCTGGGATTTGAGCCTCCGGATTTTCTGGTACCCCCACCCTGAATTGAACAGGGATCAACGGTTTAGGAAACCGCTGCTCTATCCATTTGAGCTATGGGGGCGTCGCACCGCGGTAACTTTAAAGAAAGCCCGCCGCGGCGGCAAACTCCTTTCGCTGTTGAATCATTTGTCCACTCTCCTTTTTTGGCCTACGCTGTCGGGCAGGCGCATGAGCGTAAAAGTAAAAATATGCGGCATCACCAACGTTGCCGACGGTCTGGCCGCCGCGGAATCCGGCGCTGACATGGTGGGATTGATGTTCTATGAGAAAAGCCCGCGTCACATCACCATGCAGACGGCGGAGGACATCGCGCGACAGTTGCCGCCGTCCATCGTCAAGGTTGGCGTGTTCGTCAATCCCTCCGAAGACCTGGTCCTGCGCGCCATCGGCGAATGCGGCGTGACGCTGCTCCAATTTCACGGGGATGAACCGCCGGAGTTTTGCACGCAGTTTGGCGTGATGAACATGAAAGCCTTCCGCGTGCGCGACCTTGAATCGCTTCACGCTCTGACGAATTACACCACTGATGCGTGGCTGCTCGATGCATACACACCAGACAAACTCGGCGGCACGGGAGCGACGTTTAATTGGGACCTGGCAGTCGAAGCGCAGAAGTTCGGACGTCCAGTTTTTCTCGCAGGCGGGCTGACGCCGGAGAATGTGGCGGAAGCAGTCCGGCGCGTGCGACCCTTCGGCGTTGATGTATCGAGCGGTGTGGAATCTGCCCGGGGTAAAAAGGACCGGGCAAAAGTCGAGGCGTTCATCGCGGCGGCCAAAGCCGCGTCCTGAACCGCGCTTGATCCTGGTGCCGCAATTTCGATGGACGAGTCGCTGAAACTAGAAACCGAAAAACTTGCCCGTTCGTGGATGCGCCACGACGAGCCGTTTTTGCGCGATTACCTCGTGGCGGATGTAGAAGACCCCCGCGTCAACGTCCAGAGTATTTTGTCGCGCCATTTCATCGTTGCGACGCTCTTCGGCAACCGGTTTGAAGAACTCATGCTGCATGAACTGCGGTTCGCCGTTGTGATGAACTGGCTGGGTCAACTCGCGAAACGCGCGGGGGGCGAGGAAGATCGAAACGCTGTGCTCCATGCTCTGAATCGCGGCGCGGACAACGCCGAGGGTGTGGAGATTCCACGCTTCGTAACGCAGGCGTTCGGCGGGTTGCCTGCCAGCGTTGGCGAACTGGCGGTCGAAAACTACATCCAGAATTTTCTAATCAGGGCGAGTTTCGATTTGCGCCAGCAACCCGAAGGAGCGACCGGGCTCGATGCGTTCCGCGTCCTCTGGCACCGGGCGCTGGCGAACGAATCACCCCGACGCATTTCCCTGCTCGAACCCGCCTGCGGGTCCGCCAACGACTATCGCTATCTGGAGGCTTATGGAATCGCGCGGCTGGTGGATTACAGGGGCTTTGATTTGTGCGAAAAGAACGTCGCGAACGCGCGGGCCTTGTTTCCGCAAACGCGCTTCGAGGTCGGCAACGCTTTTGATATCAACGCGGCTGATCGTGAGTTTGAAATTTGTTTCGTGCATGACTTGTTTGAGCACCTTTCGCCCGCCGGACTGGAACGCGCCGTGGCGGAACTCTGCCGCGTCACGCGCCACGGACTCAGCGTCAATTTCTTCCAAATGGACGAAATGCCTGAACACATCGTGCGGCCGGTCGCCGATTATCACCTGAACACGTTGAGCCTCGCGAAGACCGAGGCACTGTTCGCACAACACGGCTTCACGGTGCAGCCGCTGCACATCGGTTCGTATCTCCGCCAGCGCGTCGGATGCCCGGAGACGCACAATCCGGATGCCTACACCTTTCTCGCCTTCCGTTGAACCGGTTGCAGGCACATCAAAACACCTTCCCACTTTCCCGCTTTCTCACCGGTCCATTTTCTCTTAGGTTCAGATTATGAGCGCAGTTGCCGCATTAAATTTACCCGACTCCCAAGGACACTTCGGTCCGTATGGCGGACGTTATGTGCCCGAAACGTTGATGCATCCGTTGCAGGAACTGGAGGCGGAATACTTCCGCGCGCAGCACGACCCGGAATTTCAGAAGGAACTTTCCTACTACCTCACGGAATTTGTCGGTCGCCCCACGCCGCTTTACTTTGCCGAACGCCTGACCAAAGAACTCGGCGGCGCGAAAATTTATCTCAAGCGCGAAGACCTCAATCACACTGGCGCGCACAAGATCAACAACGCGATGGGCCAGATCCTCCTGGCCAAGCGCATGGGCAAAACGCGCATCATCGCCGAGACCGGCGCCGGTCAGCACGGCGTGGCAACGGCGACGGTTGCCGCGATGTTTGGATTGAAATGCGTCATCTACATGGGCGCAGTGGATTGCGAACGCCAGATGCTCAACGTGTATCGCATGAAGATGCTCGGCGCGGAAGTCGTGCCCGTGCACGCCGGCCAGAAGACACTCAAGGAAGCCGTCAACGAAGCCATGCGCGACTGGGTGACGAACATCCGCAGCACGCATTACATCCTCGGCACGGCTTACGGCGCGCATCCGTATCCGGTGATGGTGCGGAATTTCCAGCGCGTCATCGGCGACGAAGCGCGCCGGCAGATTCTGGAAAAGGAAGAGCGCCTGCCCGACCTGCTTATCGCGTGCGTCGGGGGTGGGTCAAATGCCATCGGACTGTTTTATCCATTCCTCGAAGACAAATCCGTGAAAATGATCGGCGTGGAAGCCGGCGGACTCGGCATCAAGCCCGAGCAACACGCGGCGCGATTTCACGGCGGGTCGCTCGGCGTGTTGCAAGGCACGCGCAGCTACATTTTGCAGGACGACT
>CAZCZP010000127.1:0-11321 GCA_964502895.1 uncultured Bifidobacteriaceae bacterium | reverse complement strand
CATCGTCGTGCGGCCTTCGTAGGAATCGTATTCCCAGCGGGAGGTTTTGCCGCCGCGCTCGACGACGACCTTCACATCGAACGAGTGCGGCTCGACAACTTCCGTGTCCCCCAGCAAATAATCTTCCCGCTTCGCAAAACCAATCTTGTCCACGCGCCCGCCGAAGCGATGTAGTTCAATCGTCACTTTCGCTGTGTTGGGATCAATGGGCTTGCCCTTCTCGTAAAGGAACACGCGGAACTCCGGCGGCACGCCGCGCTCGAAAATGGTCACTTCCGTCGCGAAATCGCCATCGCTCAAGAGACGTCCGCCGTGCGGGCCTTTGGCGGCTTCGGCGGCGGCGGACGCGTCGCCGTGTGCGCTGTGTTCATCGGGCGCGTGGGACTTTTTGGATTTGAGCGCCACCAGGGTCAGCCCCGCACCGAGTGCGAGGACGATGGCAGTTGTAATAAGTTGTTTCTTGTTCATGGTGAAGTGGGGTTTGAAAGTTTAGTGCGTTTTGAGATTGGTGTTAGAAACGTCCGCCCTCACCCCGGCCCTCTCCCCCAGGAGAGGGGGAAACATTCGCCGGTTTCTGGCAGTGCATCATGCATGTCGGTTCGAAGGTGTTGTTTTGCGAACAACCAAAAGACGGCGGCAAGCAAAGGGCTTTGTGAAATATGTGTGTCGCGCTATCGCTGCTCCCTCTCCCCGGGGGAGAGGGTTGGGGTGAGGGCGAGCGTCAAAACCAACTGGTTCAGTTCCAAGTTTCATCGGCTGGCCTTGGTGGATTGCGCGGATTCCGGCAACAGCGGTTCACCGAGCATTTTTTCAATTTCAATGACGAACTGGTGATACGCGACGGCGGCGGCGATGCGCTCGCGGCGGAGTTCGAGCAACGTGCGCTGGGCATCGAGCAGTTCGAGTTGCGAGAAGCGGGCGCGCTCGAAACCGTCACGGGCCAGTTGCAGCGCGGCTTCGGCGTCGGGCAGCATCTCGCGTTCGAGTGCATCCAGTTCCGTCGCGGCATGAAGCAGCTCTTGAGAGATGCCAAACAAGGCGGTGCGTAGGCGCAGTTCTGTGCCCGCTACTTCCACATCCGTCTTGTCGCGCATCGCCCGGGCTTCGGCCCGCGCGCCTTGCTGGCGGTCGCTGAACGGCAGCGGCAGCGAGAACTGGAACACGAAACCCACGTCGTCCGGTCCGGCGAATTGCCGCACGCCTGCGCCTGCCGTGAGATCGGGACGGCGGCGCGCGTCGGCAAGTTTGACCTCGGCATCGCGCACGGACTTTTCACTCGCCCAACGCGCGAGTTCAGGACTGCGCGCGATGCGCGCGGCCAGTTCATCGAATGAAGGCATCGCTGGGCGGACGAACAACTCCGCCTGCACTTCGGTGAAGGTCGCGTTGGTCGCGCCCCAGAGCGCGGCCAATTGGCGGCGGGCGACCAGCAACTCGTGTTCGTCATGTTCCTCGTTGATGCGGGCGCGTGACAACAGAATGCGGGCGCGCTTTTCCTCAATCGGGGAGGCGCTGCCAGCCACCACGCGGCGTTTCGCCAGCGCGAGTGTTTCCTCCGCAAGTTTCGTGGCTTCGCGGGCCAGTGTTACTTCATGCTGATCGCCTGCGACGTGAACGAACCGCTCGGCCACGGCGGCAAGAACTTCGACGCGGGCAAGTTCCGCTTCGCTGTGCCGGCGCTCGCGTTGCGCTTCCGCGACTTCACCGCGTGCCGCACGTTTGCCGCCGAGTTCGATGAGCTGGCTCAACTGGAGCGTGGTTTGCGCCGCACGCGCGCCGCGAAAATCTCCCGTGCCCAGCACGTCTTCTACTTCGAGCGAGAGCGTGGGATTGGGGCGCGCTCCGGCTTGCAGCTTGCGGGCTTCGGCGGCTTTCACATCGTAGCCGTGAGCGATGAGCGCTGGATTGCCTTCAAGCGCCAGCGCGGCGGCTTGGCGCAAGGTGAGCGCAGGGGTTGCGTTGGTCCTGTTCTCGGTGGCCGTTGCGACCACGGCGAAAACGCAGGCGGCTCCACCCACCAGCGCAAGGCGGACAAGTTGACGTTGTAAAATGGACATAGCAAACGACGGACACAGGGATTAAGGACATAGGGTGCAACCACCGCCACTCGACGGGTTGCGAAAGGAAATTACCGAAGCCACCGCCAGCGCGGCAGATTCAGGCAAAGCGCGGGTTCAAATGAGAAGGACTGTGGTGGAGAGATGCGTGATCGCCGACGCATTCGCCGGTGGCGGTGGAAACGTGGCCGGCGGGCCGGCATGCGTCGGGGCTGGAATCAGGAGCGTCTCCGGAGGAAACATTACGACTTGCGGCGCGGTGGTGCGCGGGCCGGTGCGCGAATTGAGCTGTTCGGCCGCTGTCCGGCGTGAGAGGTGAATCACGTGTTCCCCTTCCAGATGATCGTGCGTTGTGACGTGCGGAAAAATGTTTCGCTCTGTCCGCGGATGCCGGTCGTTCGCAGCCTTATGCTCATCGTGATGCGCCAAGATCAAATCGAGGTGATGGCCGTCTGCGCGAACGACGATCTTGTGGTCATGGCCGTGCCCGTGGGCGAGCAACACGGCAACGATCAGTGCGGGCTGAAAACTGCCAGCCAGTTGAAGACACAGGACCAGCCACCCGGCAAACCGGTGAATGCGAGCGCGGGGCATCAGCACTTTTTTGTCCATTGAGCACCAATGTTGGCTTGTGCCCCGGCCGGGTCAAGTTCAGAAAAATCGGGGTTGGCCTCCCGACGAGGGATTCGCGCCGCGGCGGTCGCCGACCAGAAACTCGCCAACTGGACCGCTCTCTGCCACCCGACATGACTCCTTGAATCCGCTTGTTGCCCGGTTGGTATTGCGGCTAAATCCCCGCAGCGATGGGCAAAGTTACTGACATTAATACGGTCAATGCCAGCCTCTATTTTTTGCCGGTGCAAACCCGCGTACCGCTCAAATTCGGGGGTGAGACGCTGACTCATGTGACGTGCGCGCGCGCCCGCGTGGGAATCGTGGATGCCGCCGGGCGGCATTCCGAGGGCTGGGGTGAGACCCCTTTGAGCGTGCAGTGGGTGTGGCCCAGCGCTGTTCCGTACGAGAAGCGCCACGAGGCGTTGAAGGCTTTTTGCATACAATTAGCCGAGCTCTGGGCCAACGTCACGGCGGCGGGGCATCCGATCGAGGTCGGATACGATTTTCAGCAAACTGTCTTGCCGGGCGTGTGGAACGGCTTCAATCGTCGCCGGCTGGCCGGCCAGGAACCGATGCCCTGGCTGGCGGCATTGGCGTGTTGCTCGCCTTTCGACATCGCCCTCCATGACGCTTACGGAAAACTGCACGCTCGTTCGACCTACGAAACCTACGGCCGGGAATTCATGAATCGCGACCTGGCCGCATTTCTTCAGCCGGCGGCGAACACGCGGCTGTCGTTTCGTGGCAAATACGTCGCGGATTTTCTGTCGTCGGAGCCTGCCCGTCGTCTGGCCGCGTGGCATTTGGTCGGCGGCCTCGATCCCCTGGCCGAATCGGAATTATCCGGCGGTGAACCGATGGATGGCTATCCCGTGACGTTGGAGAGTTGGATCGAGCGCGACGGGTTAAAGTGTTTGAAAGTCAAATTACGCGGCAACGATGCGGAGTGGGATTATCAACGGCTAATGAAAGTTGGACAAATTGGCGTGGCACACGCGGTGAACTGGCTGTCGGCGGATTTCAACTGCACGGTGACCGAGCCGGATTACGTGAACAGAATTCTCGATCGCTTGCGCGATGAGCACCCGAGGATTTACGGAATGGTGCTGTACATCGAACAGCCGTTCCCGTACGAATTGGAGCAAAATCCGATTGACGCGCATTGTGTCTCGGCCCGGAAGCCGTTGTTCCTGGACGAAAGCGCTCATGACTGGACAAAAGTGCGGCTGGGACGCGAACTGGGCTGGACGGGCGTGGCGCTTAAAACGTGCAAGACGCAGACGGGTGCTTTGTTGAGCGCATGCTGGGCACGGGCGCACGGGATGGCCTTGATGGTCCAGGACTTGACTAATCCGATGCTCGCACAAATCCCGCACGTGCTGCTGGCGGCGCACACCGGCACAATCATGGGAGTCGAAACGAATGCGATGCAGTTTTATCCCGACGCGTCGCGCGCCGAGGCTGCGGTTCATCCGCGGTTGTATCAGCGACGACGAGGTGAATTGGACCTTGCGAGTGTGCGCGGGCCGGGTTTTGGCTATCGCCTGGAGGAAATCCACCGCGTGTTACCGCAACCCGCGGCGATGTTTGCGCGGTGAAATCACGGTGACAAAGTCTCGTTGCGCGCTTGTTTCTTGCCAGCGACGCACAAGCAAGCCATAACTTCAACATGAGCGAGCAGTTTCGCATCCTTCACCTGGAGGATGACCCAGACTACTCCCGCCTGGTCGAAGACCTGTTGGCGCAAGGCGGCGTCAACGCCAGGGTCAAGTTGGTCACGACGCAACCGGATTTCAACGCGGCGCTGGCACAAGAACAGTTCGACCTGATTCTGGCGGATTACTCACTGCCGAAGTGGACTGGCATTCAGGCCCTGGGCATCGCGCGGGAGAAAGCTCCGCAGACCCCTTTTCTCCTGGTGTCCGGCACGATCGGTGAACAGGTTGCCATTGAGAGTTTACAGGCGGGAGCCACCGATTATGTGCTCAAGCAATGGCCCGACCGATTGGTGCCAGCCGTGCGCCGCGCCATCGGTGAGGCTGAAGAACGCGCGCGCCGCAAACGGGCCGAGACGGAGTTGATTCGGCGGGAGCGGTATTTTCGCGCCTTGACCCACAACTCGCTCGACATAGTGGCTGTATTGAGTCGCGACGGAGTTTATCAATACCACAGCCCGTCGCTGCAAAGAGTTTTGGGTTATGATCCCGAGGAGTTGGACGGAAACAGTGTCTTTCCCTTCGTTCACCCGGACGATTTGAACCGGGTCCGGGAGGCATTCCAATACGGTCTCGAACATCCTAACGAGGCCGTCACCCTCGAATACCGCTTTCGCCATCGGGACGGCCGCTGGATTTATCTGGAAGCCGTGGGGCAAAACCGCCTGGAAGATCCGGACATCGCCGCAATCGTGGTGAATTCCCGCGACGTTTCTGAAAGGAAGAGGATCGAAGCCCAGCGCGACGCACTGTCGAACCTGGGACGAAGGCTCAGTTCCATTACCGTTCCCGAAGAGGCGGCGAGAATCATCCAGGCCGTGGCCGAGGAATTGTTCGGTTGGGACGTGTTCATGCTGGATTTGTACTCGGCGGAGAGAGATGAAATCCTGCCCATCCTCGACGTGGATACGGTCAATGGAAAACGTGTCGAGTTCCGGCCCGGAAGTCCCACACACAAACCCAGCGGGCTCGCGCGAAGCGTCATCGAACAAGGGGCAAAGCTGGTTTTGCGCGAACAACCCGCGTCCATGTTGACGGAAGCAGTGCCGTTTGGAGACACCACCCGCCCATCGGTGTCGTTAATGCTCGCACCCGTGCGCAACCGGACCAAAGTGATTGGCGTGCTCTCCATTCACAGTTACAATCCGGGCGCTTATTCGCAGCGCGACCTGGACACCTTCCAGGTCCTGGCAGATTATTGCGGCGGCGCTTTGGAACGAATTCGGGCCGAGCAAGCTTATCGGGAGAGCGAGCAGCGATTCCGCGACTTATTTGAAGCTTCACCGGACGCGATCTTTGTTGAGGATCTGCAGGGAACAGTCCTCGACGCCAACCCGGCCGCGTGCCGCCTGCACGGGTTGACACGTGAACAATTGATCGGGAAAAATGTCATCGAACTTGTTCCTCCCGGCAAACGTGAAAACGTCGCGAGAGATTTCCAGAGGCTGGCTGCCGAAGATGTGACCCGGATCGAAGGCGAGAGCTGGACCGCGGATGGGCGGGCAACGCCTGTGGAAATTCACGCGGGCCGCATCCCGTATGCCGGCTTGCCGGCCGTGCTGCTTCACGTCCGGGATATCAGTGAGCGCAAGCACACGGAATCGGCATTGCGCAGTTCCGAGTTGTTGTTTCACTCCGTCTGGGAAAACTCCGTGGATGGCATGCGCCTGACGGATGAAACCGGGAAAATCGTTGCCGTCAACAACGCTTTCTGCCGATTGGTCGGATTGAGTCAACGCGAGCTGGAAGGCAAACCGTTCACGGTCATCTCTGCTGCGTCAGAAAATCCCGAGTTGGTGTTGCGAAACTACCGCGAGCGCTTTCGCGACCGGGTGATCGAACGCCAGATTGAACGGCGGCAAACGTTGCACAACGGCAATGCCGTCATCTTCGAGGAAACGAGTTCCTTCGTTGAACTGCGCGGCCAATCTCCCCTGTTGCTGGGACTGTTCCGGGACGTGACCAACCAGAAACGGCTCGAAGAACAGTTCCGGCAGGCGCAGAAGATGGACGCCATCGGTCAACTGGCGGGCGGCGTGGCCCACGACTTCAACAACATTCTGACGGTCATCCACGGCCACGCCACGCTGCTGCAACTGGGCGGCAATCTCACCGGCATCCCCGCGAAATCCGCCCAACAGATTATTTTTGCCGCCGAGCGCGCCGCCGGGTTGACACGCCAGTTGCTGACCTTCAGCCGCCGCCAGGTCATGCAAGCCCGCCGTCTGGACATGAACGAAATCGTCGGCAACATGACCAAAATGCTCGGTCGCATTCTTGGCGAAGACATCACGCTCCAGGTGGATTATTGGTCCCAGCCGCCGTGGGTGCAGGCGGACGCGAGCATGATGGAACAAGTCATTTTGAATCTCGCGGTCAACGCGCGCGACGCCATGCCCCGGGGCGGGCAACTAACCATCACCATTGCCGTCGCGGAGGTGGACGCGTCTCATGTTGCTTACAATCCGGAAGCCCGCTTGGGCCGGTTTGTTTGTCTCACAGCGACCGACACTGGAACCGGCATTGCCCCTGAGATCATGCGGCGTATTTTCGAGCCGTTCTTTAGCACCAAAGAAGTCGGCAAGGGAACGGGTTTGGGACTGGCAACCGTTTATGGCGTCGTCAAACAACATCAAGGTTGGGTGGAAGTGCAGAGTGAACCGGGCCGGGGCGCCTCCTTCAGAGTGTACGTCCCCCACGCGGGCGGTGAATCCGAGAAAACCGACATCAAGACTTCGATATTCGCCGTGCGCGGAGGCACCGAAACGATCCTGGTTGTCGAGGACGAGAAGCCCGTGCGGGAGTTGGTTTGCAATCTCCTCCAAAGCCACGGCTACACCGTGTTGGAGGCGGAATCCGGCGCAAAGGCGCTGGAAACGTGGGCGGCTCACAAAGACCGGATCAACCTGGTAATCACCGACCTGGTCATGCCCGACCGCATCAACGGACGCGAACTGGCGGAAAAACTCTGGCAGGAGCGGCCCAATCTAAAAGTGATCTTCACCAGCGGATACAGCGCGGACGTTGTCGGGAAGGAATTCGTGCTGCAAACCGGTTTGAATTATTTACAGAAACCCTACCATCCAAACACCCTTGCCCTGGCAGTGCGCGACTGCCTCGACGCGAACGGGCAGATTCCAAAGCACGGCTGAGGGCGCTTATCCCGACAATCCGTCAGGACTTGTCCCCAAGCTTTTGCAGGTCTTCCGCCAGAAACCTGGCCACTTCCTTAAAGCGGGCCACGTTCTCGGGATTGATTTCCATCAACGTCTGATGCGCCTCGAGACAGGCGCGTGTGACTTCTTCACGGGTTGGATGCAAAGCTTCGGTCGCGCAAGTTTCCAAAGCTTCCGTGGAAGTCAACGGGCCTTCGGCAACTTTGAAAAGATGCAACACGCCCAGGTTTTCCAACAACTCCGACACCCGCGCGTTGGGGTTTCGCAACTCAATCCGGCAGGCCTTTCCCTCGGGCTGGCTCATTTTCAATCCGAACCCGGCCAGAACGCCAAGGAACGTGCTGTCCATCAGCAGACACTCGGAAAGTTCAATGACAAAGAAAGCGTAACCCTTCTGGCGCAGGTTCTCGAGCAACGTCTTGAAATCAATGCTGAGGGTGAAATTGGCACGCCCCACAATTTTGAGGCAGGCAAATTTCTTTCCGACCAACACCAACAGATTTGCAGCAGGTACATTCATTGCGAAATCAAACCCATCCCTCACGCCGTTCGCACGGTCGAACCTTGAAGCGTCGGGCGCAGTGGGCGCGCATTCGTGCCCACAATGTGAACCAGAGTTTGCTGCAATACCAGCGCTTCATCCAAACCGCTGGAAACCAGCCGGCGATTGCATTGCAGCAGCAAATCCATGGCACATACCAATTCCGCTTCGGTGTAATTGCGCGACTGCGGCAGGGCCTTGAACAGCACATAAGAATTCAACGCCAGCGGATTGTAGCGGCGATCAACCGGCAACTGGTTCGCGGGCACACGTTCAAGTTGACTCTTGAAATGCGGATAATTGTCCGTGGGCTTGAGCCATCCCTCGCGCAACATTTCCTTGAGCATCAACAACGCGCGCACCTTGGCAATCAACCCGTACAAAAGGCCGATCTCCGATTTGTCCTTGTCGAATTGCATCTCCCAAAGCTCTTCGTCCAGACGACGCAACAAGACGGGCAGGTTCCGTTCCCCCAGCGCGTCGCCCAGCGCAAACGCTCGTGCGAGCTTGTTTCGGGTACAAACGGCGGCCACGTCGGTTTCTTGGATTTCCAGTTTGCCGCCAGCGTAAAGGCAGAGCTTTTCAATCTCGCTGTCCAGTTGGCGCGCATGCGGTCCAACGCGCGTGATCAACTCTGCCAACGCCCGCCCGGAAATCTGCTTGCCGCGCGCCTGAATCGACTTGCGCGCCCATGCCTCAGCCTGATCCGCCCAATCGCGGTCATTGACCGACCAGCCATCAAGGCTCTCCACGGAACCGATCTTGTCGAGTGTTTTGAAAAAAACCTTGCGCTTGTCCACCTTGCCGGCGCTCACCAGCAACCGGATGTTTTGCCACGCAAAACCTTTCAATTCCTGAGCCAGGTCCGCGAGCGCATCCGTGACTGCCTGCGTTTGCGCGGCGCGTTCATCGCCCAGAAAATTACAGTCACGCAGCCAGATCACTTTGCCACTGCCAAAAAATGGGAGCGTCTGCAAACCTTCGCGCAACCGCGAAACGGCCTTGAGCGCCTCGCTGCTGTTGGCGACTGTCGCCTCGATAATCTCGTGATCCATGCCGCCGAGCGCTTCGGTCCATTGTTGGTAGAGTTGGCGGGCGCGCTGTTTGACGGCAAATTCGTCATCGCCGCAGATGAGCGCCACGGTGGCGGCCGGTTTCGCGGCAGGGGCAGGCATCAGATTATTCGGGCTCGCTGCCGCTTTCGTTGATTCGATCCAGCACTTCGCTCATATCTTCCACCTGTTCGAACAACGACTGCGTGACGAAAATCGGCCGTTTCTGCGCCGCGGCGAGTGCAAGACAATCGCTCGGACGGGCGTCAATCTCGACGATCTTGCGCGCCACTTCGTTCTGCTGTTGCAGCGTGAGGCGCGCGTAGTAAGTCGAGTTCCGCAATTCCGTGATGACGATGCGCTCGACCGTGATACTGAATCCTTTGAAAATACTTTGCATCAAATCGTGCGTCAGTGGTCGTTCCTTGGGGGCGTCACGCAAAAAGTTGCTGATGATCTGGCCCATCTGCGGTTCGACGTTGATGACGAAAACCTTCTCGTCATTCCCAACGAACAACGCGCAGCCGCTGTTGGCGGGGAGAATCCCGCGAATTTGGATGGGCACCACTTCGCTCTTCATACCGCCACTCTATTGCGGAATTCCCAAAAAACAAGCTTCGCCTGAGTCATTATGAAGTGCTAAAGCTGCGGGCGATTACGGATGTAAAAAGCTGAAACTACGGTTCAACCAAACCCAGGAATAATCAACGATTGACGGGTTCAGCGGCGCCAATGCCGGAGGCTGCGTTCGCAATTCGCGCCGTCGCCGCCGCGGGTTCGTAATTGAGGTAAGGTCCCAGCCAACGCTCGACCTCCGCCAGGCTCATTCCCTTGCGCACTTGGTAATCGAGCAGTTGGTCGCGATCCAGCTTGCCCACGGCGAAGTATTTTGATTCCGGGTGCGAGAAGTAAAGTCCGCTCACGGAACTGCCCGGCCACATGGCAAAACTTTCGGTCAACTTGATCCCGGCATTTTTCTCGACGTCCAGCAATTGCCAGAGGATACCCTTCTCAGTGTGGTCGGGACAGGCGGGATAGCCAGCCGCGGGCCGGATGCCTCGGTATTTTTCTTCGATGAGATCCTCAGCCGTCAGCTTCTCCATCTTGCCGAATCCCCATTCCTCACGCGCCCGTTTGTGCAGAAACTCCGCAAACGCCTCGGCCAGCCGATCCGCAAGGGCTTCGGCCATGATGGCATTGTAATCGTCGTGCTCGGCTTTGAATTTTTCGACGAGTTCCTTTAACCCATGTCCGCTGGTCACGGCAAACCCGCCAATGTAATCCGGCTGCCCGCCGGACTTCGGCGCGACGAAGTCGGCCAGACACCAATTGGGCGACCCGTCACCTTTTTCGACCTGTTGTCGAAGGAAGTGAAACCTGGTCAGGACTGCCTGCCGCGATTCATCCGCGTAAAGTTCGAGGTCGTCCCCTGCCCTGTTTGCGGGGAAAAATCCATACACGCCGCGCGGTTCGATCAGCTTACGGCTTACGATTTCGCCGAGCAATTGCTGAGCATCCCCAAAAAGCCTCCGCGCTTCATCGCCGTGTTTCTCGTGGTTCAGAATCGAGGGATATCGCCCGCGCAGTTCCCAAGTGTGGAAAAACGGCGACCAGTCAATCAAGGGAACAAGATCGGTGAGCGAAATGGCCGCGTCGCCTGTGGACAAAACGCGCACGCCTGTAAAGTCAGGCTTTGGCAAATTGTCGTAACTCAACTTCGGCGCTCTGGCCCGCGCCTCTTCCAGTGAAATGAGTTTGGACTTTTGTCCTGCGTGATGCGCACGTACCCGTTCATATTCCTCCCGGATTTGTCTTGTCAGGGTCGGCTTCTGCGCTGAACTCAACAAGCCGCTCACCACTGGCACGGCGCGGCTGGCATCGAGGACGTGGACAACTGGCTCGCTGTAATGCGGGGCAATCTTGACCGCCGTGTGGGCCTTGCTCGTTGTCGCACCGCCGATGAGCAATGGGAGTCTGGTGCCGGTGCGCTCCATCTCGCGCGCGACATGGGTCATTTCGTCGAGCGATGGCGTAATCAATCCGCTCAAGCCGATGATGTCCGCATTCTCCTGTTTCGCGCGCTCCAGAATTTTTTCGCACGGCACCATTACACCCATGTCAATGACCTCGTAATTATTGCAGGCCAGCACGACGCCGACGATGTT
>CAZCZP010000126.1:7698-11351 GCA_964502895.1 uncultured Bifidobacteriaceae bacterium | reverse complement strand
CGTTCAGCGGCATCATCTTCGACCATTGCCAGTATCACCTGAAATCTTTCCGCAAGGGCAAGACCGAGGTTTCCGCGGTATTCGGCCAGACGTGCGACGGGCTGGATTGCATTTCGCAATCGGAGTTGCTGCCCGAGCTGGAAATCGAAGACCTGGTTTATTCCGAGAACATTGGCGCCTACAGCAACGCTTCAGCAACGTGGTTCAACGGCTTTCCGCCGGCAACGGTGATACACGTGAATCAGTGATCGTCGCTCCACCGCCCTCTCTTGATCTTAAGCCTGCTCGGCGCTGGATCAAGATCGAGGCCGAGACCAGGATAATTTTTAATCCCTCGTTGCGATGTTGGCCAGACTGCCAAACTTGATTGTTATCACTGTGCTTCCCCCTCGACATCGAAATGAACTCGGCAACAATCGTCCCGCATGGCGCGCGTGGTTCTCGAAAAGGCATCCAAGATTTTTTTTGGCTCGAACGGGCAGACCATTCGGGCGGTCAACCGCGCCAATCTCACTGTCGAGGACAAGGAGTTACTTGCGCTGGTTGGACCGTCTGGCTGCGGCAAGACCACCACGCTGCGCTTGATTGCCGGCCTGGAAGAATTGACCGAGGGCAACATTTCCATTGCCGGCAAAGTTGTGAACCGAGTGCTGCCCAAAGAGCGCGACGTGGCGATGGTGTTCCAGTCTCATGCGCTCTATCCGCACATGACCGCATACGAAAACATCGCGTTCGGCCTGAAGGTCCGCCGGTTTCCCAAGAATGAAATCAGGCAGCGCGTGGAGGCGACGGCGAAAATTCTGGACCTGAACGATTGTCTGGGTCGGCGGCCCGGGGAAATTTCTGGCGGCCAGCGGCAGCGCGTCGCATTGGGCCGCGCGTTGGTGCGGCAGCCGCAGGTGTTGTTGCTGGACGAGCCGTTCGCCAATCTCGATGCGCCACTGCGCCGCGAATTGCGCCGCGAGTTGCTACGCCTGCACCGCGAACTTGGCTTGACGATTCTGCTTGTGACGCACGATCAAGCGGAAGCGATGGCCCTGGGCCATCGCGTCGCGGTGATGAACGCCGGCGCCATCGAGCAGGTGGGCCAGCCGGCCGAACTTCGCGCGCGGCCCGCCACACCATTCGTGTCTGCGTTTCTGGATCCCAGCCCGCTTTAGCCGGATGGATGACCCGGCACGGCAAATCTGGACAACGGACATTTAACGCAGAGGGTGCGGAAGTTTGCGCAGAGGCGAATCCGCACTCCTGAGGAATTCGCGTCGCAGAATTTTGGAGTGCTGTGGCAAAGCGCAGCGACGACACCGCCTTTAGCCACCCAACCAGTCTCCCAAAGCGGCGTGGCGCTTCGCTTCCCGCCGCACTCCAAAACGCTTTGATTGCTACGCAAGCCGCGCATAGCATTCTGCGTTTAAGAAGTTTTGGCGACAATGACGGTGGGTGGTTACTTCAACAAGCTCGCATAGAACGCTTCGACGGCTGACACCTGTCGCTCCAGGGAGAACTGGTGCTGCGCGAGCGTGGCGGCGGCAGAGCCAATTTTTTTGCGCAACAATTCGTCACCGGCCAGCTTCAGAATTTTTTCCGCGAGGTCCTGCGGGTTGTCATTGAAGAGCAGGCCGCTTTGGCCGTCGTCAATGAACTCCGGCAACATGCCGGTGTTGTTCGCGATGACCGGGACGCCCATCGCCAGGGCTTCGCGCATGGCGCGCGCGGTGCCGTCCGAGCCGGCGATCATGAATACAAACATGTCCATGCTTGCCAACCCATCCAGATAGCGGTCGGTCAGATAACCGGAGAGCACGACGTTCTGCGCAAGGCCCATTTCCTTAATCGGGCGGCGAATGGTTTCTTCCATCTGACTGCTACGGCCAACCAACATGGCTTTGACGCGGGCATTCTGTTCAACCACCAGCCGCATGGCCTCAAAAAATGTATCCATCTTCCGGTACTTCTGAAACCGGGCGACAACGCCCACGACAATGTCCGAATCGCTGAAGCCGAGTTCGCTGCGGAAGGCGCGATTGCCAGCGCCGGGCTGAAATTTCGCCGTGTCCAACGCGGGATTCACGCGGACCACACGGTCGGAGGCGATGCCGAAATGCTGAATCAAATTTGTCCGCGCCCGCTCCGAGAACGTGATGACGCCGTCCGTCAGCTTGCGGAGCAGCAATCGGCTGAGAAAAGTCGGCTTGAAGGAATCGCGCTGATGGTCGGTGCGAACGATCAGGCAGCGCGCACCGGCCCACTGCGCGGCCAGGCCACCGAGAATGTGGTCGTGCGAAAGGTTTGTGTTGATGATCTGGAAATTCTGTTGGCGGATGAATCGCTTGAGACGAAGGACATCCGCCGGATTGTCAGTGAACGAAAAATGGTGATTCAGGTGGAACTGATCGGTGGCGTTGACGCCGGTTGCCTTTGCCAGAGCTGCCACGCTCTTGGCGGCACCGGGCGGTGGTGTGCGATACGCGAGAGTGACGTCGTGGCCGCGCTTTTGAAGTTGTACGCAAAGCGTCACCACCGGTTCGGACGGACCGGTCAGCTTCCAGTCGCTCAGAAGGTGAAGAATTTTCAAAGCAGCTTCGGTTGGTTTACGCTCAGACCCGTGTCCGTTCTCCGGCGATGACCGGCCACCAGGATCGCCAGTCGCCGCACCGCCGCGACCGGCAATAAGTTTGCAGGAAGCGGGCGCAATCCGAACGCGTTGCCCGTCCCTGAGCGGTGGCGGCCTGAGCCAGGCGTGCAAGGTCGGCCGCGGCCTGTCCGTCCTTGACACGGCGAACGAAGCTAAGGCCGTCGAGGTCCACCAGGAACGGCTGGCCATGGCCATTGAACAGGATGTTTCCTTCCTTCAAATCGCGATGGACGAAACCAGCGTCGTGAAGCCGGGCGATGAGCCGCGCTAGAGCGTGAATCGCGCGGCGTTTGTCTCCGCGCCAAGCGGCCAAGTCGGTGGCCTGGGGAATTTCCGCCATGAGTAAATAACTGCGCAACGAAATCCCGCAAAATCGTTGTCCAGCGAATGCGATTGGTCGAGCGGTGGAAACCCCGGCCTGTTCGAGCTGCATGGCGCGAAAAAAACAACGGCGTGCCTTCGACCCGCGGAACAGATCTTTGAAAAGGTTGCGCCATTTCCGAAAGTTGTAGCGCTTTAGCACCAGGCCATCCTGGGCGCTGACGGCGGAACTGCGGCTGGGTTTGAGCACGCGCGACCGCATCAAGAATTCGTCGGGTGCGGCGAGGATGGTCTCCACATGCGACTTGAGCATGTTTGACCGAACCTGCCAACGGAGTCCGCCGCGATCGAAGGATTGAGTTTCGCAATCCTGCCGAGCCGGCCATGGCCCGCGGCCTTCCGGGAATTCACCTGCCGCCGGGTCAATTTCCTCCGGCAAACTTTCCTCGTTCAACGCGCAGTGCGGAAATGTGGCTCGGGCTGGCAACGGCCCGATCAAAGTCACCAAGTGCCGCGCACTCGCCCGGATCTTGCGCGACCGCGAGTAAACCACCATGAACCATGCACGCTCACGCCGGGGAATACAGCCGCGCACCAGCAAACGCCGCAAATCGTCAGCCGCGGCCTGGAGGTTGATTTCAGGCCGTTGACGCAATCCGTCGAGATCAATCAGCGCGACAGCGTCGCCGTGCGGCTG
>CAZCZP010000126.1:4820-7598 GCA_964502895.1 uncultured Bifidobacteriaceae bacterium | reverse complement strand
GCCGTTGACGCAATCCGTCGAGATCAATCAGCGCGACAGCGTCGCCGTGCGGCTGCGGCACGACGAGGAAATTTGCCTGGCTCGGGTCGTGATGATAGAACCCCGCGTCGTGCATCGCGGCGTAAAGTTTCGCCAGTTCGCGCACGATCCCAAGCCGACGCCGGCGATCCGCGCATCGGGCATTGATCAAATGCAGCGGGGTTGCGCCGGCAATGAATTGGGTGAGCAGGAAGGATTCGCGCAACAGCCCTGCGACGCGCCGTTCCCCGGCGGCGACCGGCGGCGCGGTAAAAAATCCCATCGCAAGGATGCGTTGCGCCAGATGAAAGGCCCGGTGTGCAGGCGATCCGCGCCAGGTCCATTTGATCGCTTCAATCAGACCGCGCGGCGTAGAATGTTTTATCACCACCTCAGCCGGCGCATCGTCAAGCCGCACGCGCACCACTTCGCGTCCGGCCACAAATTGTTTCAACGGTTCAGCAGGCGGTCGGAGCAAAGATTCGGGCTGCTCAAGCCGGTTCAACCAGATCGCTTGCTTAAACGAACCGGAGATGAGCCAGTTGAACCGGCCCAGACGGCGGCGGTGGATTGTGTCTGGTGAACTGGCATTGGGTTGAGTGTCGTTGCTCATCCGAACTGCGCCAGTATGTGCATCACTATCGGAATGGTCACGCAGAACCGCTCGGCGGACCTGCCGAAACTGAAACCGGGATTGCGATAAGAACGTTTTGCACACATGATGCCGTTGGTAATGGCGACTAAACACCTGTTGCGCGGCTTATGGGTTCGGTTGCGGTTTGTGGGCCGGCCAATCCACGTGGACTGGCTGGCACGAGTCTGGCCGCGCGCCACTGTCCGGATTGTGGGGGGAGGCTCGGTCAGCATCGGACCGGGCAGCCACATTCATGACTACGCAATGTTGATGACTTATGGCGGCGACATCCGGCTGGGCGCGAACTGCACGGTAAATCCCTTTTGCGTGCTTTATGGGCACGGCGGCCTGACCATCGGCAACGATGTGCGGATAGCCACTCATTGCGTGTTCATTCCGGCCAACCATAATTTTGACGATGTTACCAAACCCATCCGGCAACAGGCCGAAACGCGCGTCGGCATTGTGATCGAAGACGACGTGTGGATCGGCGCGGGGGTGCGCGTGATGGATGGCGTGCGGATTGGCGGAGGCTCGGTCATCGGCGCGGGTGCCGTCGTCACCAAGTCCATTCCCCAAAACTCCGTGGCGGTGGGCGTGCCGGCGCGCGTGGTTGGGCAGCGCGGAACATCGCAAAATGTTTCCGCCAGCGAACTTCTCAAATAGAATCCACTTCGCTCATGGAATCCCGGAAACTCGACATCGGTTGCGGACGCAAGAAGTCGCCCGGCGCAGTGGGTCTCGACTGCGTGCCCGAGACGGACGCCGACATTGTTTGTGACCTGACCAAGACACCATGGCCAGTGGACGCGGATACGTTCGACGAAATTTTCGCCAACAACATCGTCGAACACCTGCCCAACATGCCGGGACTGATGACGGAGATTCATCGCGTTTCGCGGCACGGCGCGCTGGTTCACATCCGCACGCCGCACTTTGCCTCGCTTTCATCGTGGGAAGACCCCACGCATATCAACCATTTCAGCCTTGATTCGTTCGACTATTTCTGCGGCTCGACGCGGCACGTTCAACACTACACTCGATGCCGCTTTGAATTGGTCAGCAAGAAACTTCATTTTGGCGGCCATCCGTTGTCGTTGCTCGGCCGTTTGATACACGGGTTGTCGCCTCGTGAATACGAAAAATACTGGGCCTTCGTGTTTCGCCCAAGCACATTGGAAATTCATCTGCGCGTCGTCAAAGACGGTGCGAGCGGCGCAGGATAGGCAAACCACCGTTCGCATTCTTCTCGCGTGCGCATCGGCATCATCAAAAACAACTTCTTCCCGTCTGGTGGCGGTTCGGAGCGCTACACCAATGGCCTGATTGCCGAACTCCTGGCGCGCGGCCATGAAGTTCAAGTCCTGGCCGCGCGCTGGGATGCGGCGGCGGCAACCTCGACCGGTGTGACCGTTCAACGTGTGCCAATGATGCAGGGGCCGTCCTTTGTGCGGGCATTGTCGTTTGCGTTGAACTGTCGGCGGGTGGTGGAGCAATCAAATTGCGACATCGTGTTGAGTATCGAGCGGACGATCCGCCAGGACATCTGCCGCGCCGGCGGTGGCTGCCATCGCGAGTGGCTGATCCAACGGCGGCGCTATCGCGCGGGAGCAGTTGGAAATTTGTTCTGGTTGAATCCGCTGCATCTGGCGCTGCTGTGGATTGAGAAACGCTCTTTCTCGCCGGAGAACACGCGCGCGATCATCGCCAACTCGCATCGCGGCAAGGAGGAGATCATCCGGCATTACCGTTTCCCAGCAGAGCGAATTCATGTGATCCACAACGGAACGGATTGCGAACGTTTCAAGCCCGCGCCCGGGAAAAAGGATTCTGGCGAAATGGTGCTCGTGTTCGCGGGGTCGGGGTTTGAGCGCAAAGGACTGGAGTTTGCGGTGCGCGCGCTCGCGCGGCTGCCTGCGAACGTTCGGCTCGAAGTGGCGGGCAAAGGCGATCCCGCGCCGTATCAACGGTTGGCAGAGGAATTGGGTGTGGCGGGGCGGTTGCGTTTCCTCGGGAGCGCGGAACGAATGGAAGAGGTCTATGCGCGCGGCGATATTCTGATTCATCCCGCGATCTACGAACCGTTCAGCAACACCTGTCTCGAAGCGATGGCGTGCGGATTGCCC
>CAZCZP010000126.1:0-4720 GCA_964502895.1 uncultured Bifidobacteriaceae bacterium | reverse complement strand
CGATGACAGAATTGTAATGCCACTGTCATCGCTGTAGTCATCTGTGAAAGCCACCCTGTGGCCCACGATGCAGAATCTACGGGCGGCAGAGGTATTTGAATCAGCGGCCGATGGTCACGCCGCTGCCGGAGAACATCCAGGGACGGGGCGTTCGGTGTTTGCCACGCTGTTTAGAATACTAGCCCCTGTCGCACTGTTGTTTCTCGCCTGGGTGGTGACGTTCCAATTATCGCGGGTTCTGCTGGTGATCACAACCTGGTCGCATCATGGCGACGCAACGATGTCGTTGATCTGGCAATCCTTCTTGCGCGGACTGCGCTTTGACGTGGCCATCGCCACCTGGCTGGTGTTGCCATTTGCGTTATGGCGGGTCTGGCGCAGTGCTCCGGGCCGATGGGAACGCCGAATCATGCTTGGCGCCTTCGCGCTGATTTCATTGGCAGGAATTTTCGCGTTGATTGCTGAAGTGGAGTTTTACAAGGAGTTCCAAATGAGGCTCGGACCGCTGGCTTACGAATATTTCAGCACCGAAGCCGAGCACAACGCCATCGTCTTCGGGATGATCTGGCATGGGTATCCGGTGGTGCGCTGGACGCTGGTGTGCCTGGTGCTCTGGGTGGTGTTCGTTTTGGCCACGCGCCGGGCGTTTCAGCCGCAAACGGGTGCGACACCGCTGGCCGCGAGGGCCACCGCGACGGTATTGATGGCTGGCGCGGCACTGGTTGGCATCCGCGGTGGGTTTCAGGGAACGCCGTTGCGGTGGGGCGACGCTTATTTCTCGGGTAACACATACGCAAATCAGATGACCGGAAACGGGCTTTGGAGTCTGATGGATGCAGGACGCTGTTCGGCATCGGGTCAGAAGGTTGCCAGACAATGGAAACGGCGGATGCCGGCGGACGAGGCAATCCGGAAGGTTCGGGAAATCGTGTTGTTGCCAGGAGAGACGCTGGTGGATGCGGAGAAATATCCATTGCTGCGCGTATCGCCCCCGAACGATGCGGTGGTGAAGCGCCCGCGCAACGTTGTGCTGGTGATCATGGAAAGTTTCACAGCCCGGTTCAACGGTTCGATTGGAGCGCCTTTTGGAGCGACGCCGAATTTCGATGCGCTGGCCCGCGAGGGAATTCTGTTCGACCGAGCTTTCTCGGTCAGCACGCACACGGCGCAAGGCGTTTTCGCCACGCTGTGTTCGTTTCCAAACCTGCCGGATTACGACCGCCCCGCGAAAGGGTCGGTAGGCGAACAGCCGTTCCGGACGCTGCCACAGGTTTTCAAGGAGAACGGCTTTGAAACCCTGTTCCTCTACAACGGACTTTTTTCGTGGGACAACAAGGAAGGATTCTACCGCCATCAAGGCGTGCAACGGTTTATCGGCCAGCCCGATTTCAAGAACCCGACCTTCGTGGATAAAGATTGGGGGCCGTGTGATTTCGACGTGTTCAATCGCGCCATCGAGGAATTCTCAGACTTGGTGGCGAACAAGAAAAAATTCTTTGGCATCATTCTGACGCTGTCGAATCACTCGCCGTTCGACCTGCCCAAAATCCCGGGCCTCGAACCCATCACGACTGGCGGCGAGCAGAACAAGCGGCTCAATGGCGTGCATTACGCGGACTGGGCGTTGGGACAATTCATGGCATCCGCGCGCAAGCAGGAATGGTTTGACGATACGTTGTTCGTGTTTGTCGGAGATCACGGCTTCGCCATTCCTCCGAATTTGACGGAAGTGGACTTGCTGCACATGCATGTGCCGTTGCTATTCTATGCGCCCGCGTTGTTCGCCGGTAAACATGAGGTGCGCCACCAGACGGTAAGCCAGTTGGATATTCTGCCCAGCATCGTTGGACTTGCGGGGCTGAACACCCCGCACCAGGCCTTCGGGCGCGATGTGTTCCGGTTGAGCGCGGACGATCCCGGTCATGCGTACGTAAAGCGCGTTGGCGAGCCTCTGCCAGGCTGGATCGAGGGGAACAATATTCTGGTGGGCAGCGCTGAGAAGGCGACCCGTCATTACTCTCTGAACCTGGGTTTTCCGCCGAGCACATCCGAAGACTTGAGCGCGAAACAGCCGGAGACGACCGCCCAGCTTGGGCGCGAATTGGATGCATTCGTCGTCGCCGGTTTGCACACGCTCGAACGCCGCCTGGCGTCGCCCAAGCGCGAATAAGCTGAGCCACGCGACAGGCGCGCTGCGAATCCGATCAGGGAGCGATTCGTTCAACCCTCCTGCAAAGGGAGCTTCACTCTCACAGTGGTCAAGTTGTTCGGTGCGGACGCAATCTGAATGTCACCGCCATGCGCCCTGACGATCCAGCGAGCGATGCTCAAACCGAGGCCGCAGCCCTCGACCTCGCGATTGTGAGACTCGTCACCCCGAAAAAACCTATCGAAGATGCGGGGTAACACTTCAGCCGGAATACCTTGTCCGGTGTTGGACATGGTAAACTCGGCCACGTTGCCGTTTTGCTTGAGGGTCATGTTCACCTGGCCATCTGGCAGGTTGTACTTGATGGCGTTATCCGTCAGATTCAACAGCAACTGTCGCAAGCGGTGGCGATCCCCCTGCACTTTTGCCTCCGCGCAATCGTCGAGGGTGACGCTGATGCGTTTCGGATGCGCGAGGATCTGGGCATCGGCAAAGCTGTCACGAACCAGTTCATCCAGCCGCACCGGTTCGCGGGCCAGCGCCAATTGACCGGCGTCCGCCTTCGCCAGCATGGTCAGGCCTTCCACGATCTGCGTGAGCCGCTGGATTTCATCCAACTGGCTGCCGTAAGTTTCACGTTGCGCCTGAGTGGTGTTGGGCTCGTTCATGGCGGTTTCGATTTCGCCATGCAGCACCGCCAACGGCGTTTTGAGTTCGTGCGAGGCATTGAGGGTGAATTCGCGGATGCCGCGGAATGAATCGTCGAGCCGGGCTATCATGGCGTTGAAGACTTCGGTCAACCGGTCCAGCTCGTCTCCGTTGCCGGACCGCGGCAGGCGCTCGGACAGATTGTGAATATGAATGCGCTCGGCTTTCTCGGTGAGCGTCGTGATGGGCGACAGCGAACGGCGGAGCAACCACCACGCGCCCAGTCCCAGCAGGGAAAGCGGGATTCCCGAGCGGATGGCGATCTCACCCAGTTTCCACCAAAGCGGTTCCGACAACCCTTCCGGTGTGCCCGCCTCAGCGACGAGTTCGTCGTACGACAACGCCGCTACGAGAACGAGCGCGGTCGTCAGCAATCCCGCAAACCACCAGCCGAGTCGGGTGCGAATGGTCACGCGGGTCCTTTCAATACATAACCCACGCCGCGCACCGTGTGCAGCAGCTTGTTCCCGGAATCACCGTCCAGCTTCTCTCGCAAGCGCATGATGTAAACATCCACGAGATTCGTGCCGGGATCGAAATCGTAGTCCCACACATTTTCGATAATGGCCATGCGGCTGCAAACCCGGCCGCGCGACCGCAACAGAAACTCCAGCAAACGGTATTCGCGCGGCGCGAGGTCAATGATCCGTTCGCCGCGCTTCACCGTGCGGCTGATGGTGTCCACCGTCAAATCTTCCAGCCGCAACAACACGGGCTGGCTCTCACCCGCGCGGCGGCCAAGCGCGCGAACGCGGGCGATGAGTTCCGCCAGCACAAAAGGTTTGGGCAGGTAATCGTCGGCGCCGGCGTTCAAGCCTTCCACGCGCTCATTGACGTCGCCGCGTGCCGTAAGCAACAAGACCGGCGTCTGAATGGCTCGCTCGCGCAACTGGCGCAGCACGCTCAAGCCGTCGCGTCCCGGGAGCATGATGTCGAGGATGATGATGTCGAACGTCGTCGCCGAAGTGGCGGCCAGCGCTTCATCTCCTCGATGCAGGACGTCGGCGGAAAAACCCTCGGCCTGAAGCGCCTTGCGAATAAACGAGGCCATCTTCTTTTCGTCTTCAACGATCAACACCCTCATAAACCTGAATACGTCAATTTCAGACAACGAAGGTGCGCTTGTCAATGTCCGCACCCAACCAGATCCAACCAGATCATGAGTTTGTCCTGGAATGACAGAATTGTCATACTTGGTTTACGCGATAGTCATTGTGATTCTCCACGTTCATCTGCAAGTTATGCGGCGGATTTCGCCGCAGAGTTGCGAACTTTGAAATCCAATGATCAAGCCATGATTACGCCCGTGAAAAATCGAATTGCATGAATTCATCGAGTCAACCTGGCCAATCGTCCACGCCACCTCAGCAGGCGTCGCAAAAGAGAATCGCCATTCGCGGAGTGGGAATCTTCCGCCACCGGGGCACGATTGGGGCATTGTTGATGACTCCAATCGTGCTGGTGGTGCTGACCAGCGCGCCCCTGGTTGTGGAGGACAGCATTGGCGGCCAGGTATTGAACACCCTGGGCTGGCTTAGTTTCCTGGCGTATGCGGCCATTCGAGTGTGGGCCACGTTGTTCATTGGCGGGCGGAAGAACGATGTGCTGCAAGTGGACGGGCCTTATTCCATCTGCCGCAATCCGCTCTATGTGGGCAGCATGTGCTTCGCACTTTCCATCGCGTTTTTTCTGAAGAGTGCAACCTTTGGCGGCGCGCTGTTGGTGGCGTTTCTCTATTACTGGCTTTTTGTGGTCCCCGCTGAGGAGAAATTCCTGGAGAGCCGCTTCGGCGAAACCTTCCGCGATTATTGCCGCCGGACGCCACGCTTCTGGCCGCGATTCAGCGCCTTCAACTCTCCGAAA
>CAZCZP010000125.1:0-11438 GCA_964502895.1 uncultured Bifidobacteriaceae bacterium | reverse complement strand
CCGATGACTTCGCCTTCAATGTTGACGAGTGGCCCGCCGCTGTTGCCGGGATTGATGTTGGCGTCGGTTTGGATGAAATCCTGATCCATCATAAAGCCGCCCGCGTAGAACGGAACAACGTTGCTGCGACCTTTGGCGCTGACATGGCCGAAGGTGACCGAGTAATCCAGTTGGAAGGGGGCGCCGATAGCGATGGCGAATTCGCCGACGCGGGTCTTGGCGGAATCGGCGAGTTTTGCGGCGGGGAGTCCCTTGGCTTCAATTTGCAGGACGGCGACATCGGATTGCGGGTCCACACCGCGAACCTTCGCTTTGAAGGTGCGCCCGTCCTGGAGGCGGACCTGAATGGTTTCGGCATCTTCAACGACGTGGCGGTTGGTCATGATATAACCGTCCTCGCGAATAATGACGCCCGATCCCTGGCCGGAAGTTTCTTCCGGCGGACGGTTGCGGAATTGCTCGTGAAAATATTTCCACAGTTCGTGCGGTATGGATTCGCCGGAGTCTTCATCCGGTTCAATCTCTTTGAAGACTGGTGCTTTCTGCGTAACGGTGATGACGACGACGGTGGGCGACACCTTTTCAGCGACTTCGACAAAGGCCGCGTTGAGTTGGCGGGCGAGGTCCAGGTTTGTAGAGGGGAAACCGAGCGGCGCCGATGCCAGCAGAGCGGCGATGGTGCAAAGGGAAATCAGAAAACGGGTTCGAGACAGTTTCATGTTGGCGCGTCGTTGCATTTGCTTTACGGCGGAACATAAGCCGGGCGCGACAAACTGGCCACAAAAAGTTGGGTTGTGTAAAGCGCGCTGTTAGCCGCACCGGATTGGCAAAATGTGCCGCCGCATGTCGGAGCGTTGCATTGACTTGGTGCGTCGCCGTGCATAGGCTTCTTCACTCAATGAAAGGCAAATGATGCTGGATACCATCGAGAAGTTGCTGGTTTTGCAGGATCGCGACCGGAAAATCCGCCGCGTGCAGGGCGAGTTGGCGGACATCGGGCCGCAACGGCAAATGTTCAAATCCAAAGGGGCTGACGTGCAAGGCAGACTGGAAGCGGCCAAACTGCGCGTTAAGCAGGCTGAATCAGATCGCAAACGCCTTGAGCTGGATGTCGAGGCGAAGAAGGCGCAAATTGAGCGCTACGCGAACCAGCAGTTACAGACGCGCAAGAACGAGGAGTACCGTGCGCTGGCTCACGAGATTGATACGTGCAAGGCGGACATTTCAAAAATCGAGGACCAGGAAATCGAGTTGATGGAGCAGGCGGAGTTATCGCAGAAGGACGTGGCGCGGCTGACGGGCGAAGCCAATGACACAAAGAGATTGATCGAGGAACAGGTTTCCAAGCTGGGTGAGCGCGAAGAGAGTTTGCGAAAGGAATTGGCGGAGTTGGAAAGCAATCGCGCGGAACTGGCGGATGCCGTGGATGCGGGGGCGCGCTCGCGTTATGAGCGGTTGGTGAAGAGCAAGGGCGAAAATGTCGTGGTTGGCGTGCAGCATGGCGTGTGCGGCGGTTGCCACATGAAACTGCCCGCACAGATCCTGGTCGCCTGTCAGCAGGAACAGGAAATTGTTTCATGCACGAATTGCGGACGGATTCTTTATTACACTCGCGACATGAGTCTGGCGGCCACGGACTAGAATCGGATCGCCGGGTTCGAGTCCAGGTTGCGCGCGCGCGTAACAGATTTTCCTAACCACTTCGCGCAGTGCTGATCTTGGGCGCGGAGGGAGCTAAATTCCTGGCGTGCAATGCGCCGGGCGTTGCGATAATAGTCGGGCGTGCCCTCGTCCGAATCGTTGCGCCAATCTCACGGCGGGACCGCGGCGTTTGCAACTACGCATTGGAGTGTAGTGTTGTCCGCGGCTGACGATCATTCCCCCGCGGCACGGGAGGCGTTGGAGCAGCTTTGCCGGACCTATTGGCGTCCTCTCTACGTCTATGTCCGCCGTCGCGGCGTCCTGCCGGATGATGCGCAAGACCTGACCCAGGAATTCTTCTGGCGGCTGTTGGACAAAAACTGTCTCTCGCAAGTGGACCCGCGCAAAGGGAAATTCCGCTCCTTCCTTTTGGTGGCGGTCAATCATTTCCTCGCAAACGAATGGGACAAGGCCCGCACCGTCAAACGCGGCGGGCGGGTCAGGTTTCTGCCGCTGGATGCGGAAGGCGCGGAACAGTATCTGCAAACCGCCTCGTGTTCGCACACCGCTTCGCCCGAGAAGCTTTACGAACAAAGCTGGTCGCTCGCGTTGCTCGAAAGAGCGCTGGCACAGTTGCGGCACGAAGCGAAGGCATCGGGGCGCGAGCAGCAGTTTGCCGAGCTTAAGATTTTCCTGACGGGCGAACGGCCCTCGGTTTCGTACGCGGAACTGGCCGGCCGATTGGAAACAACCGAGGCGGCTTTGAAGATGGCTGTTCAACGCATGCGCCGGCGGTTTGCCGAATTGGTGCGCGCGGAGATTGCCCAAACCGTTTCCAGCGCCGACGAGGTGGAAGAAGAGATTCGGCACTTGTTCGCGGTGCTGGTGGGATGATCAGCGGCGGCGTTACTTTTGGCGTCAGCCGCTTCTTTAATCAGTAGATGACTGCTTCACCGGAGAACAAATCTGTTCCGGCAGTCTGTGAACGATGCGGGACAGCGTTGTCGCGCGACGCTGCGGAGGGCTTGTGCCCGCGTTGCTTGTTGGAAACCGTTGTGAATTTGTCGCCGAAATTGGCCGGCAGTCCGCGTGCGGCAGAATCCCGGTCCGGTGATGCGCCTGAATCGGCGGGGAGCTTTTTGCCGCGGACTTTTGGAGATTTCCAATTGATCAAGCGCATTGGCCAGGGCGGAATGGGCATTGTTTACAAGGCCCAACAGATAAGCCTGGGCCGCACGGTTGCCCTGAAAATGCTGCCGTTCGGCGCCTTCACGCAGGACGACTTCGTAAAGCGATTTCACACCGAGGCACAGGCGGCGGCGAAGCTTCAACATCCGAACATCGTTTCGATTTTCGAAGTCGGGGAACGCGAGGGGCAACACTTTTTCTCGATGGAGTTTGTGGACGGGCCGAACCTTGCGGAAGTGGTCGGCAACCAGCCGATGCCGGAAGCGCGAGCGGTGAGAATGACTCGCAGCATCGCGGAGGCTGTTCAGTTCGCGCATGAACATGGCATCCTCCATCGTGACTTGAAGCCCTCGAACATCTTGGTGGACCTGCTGGACCAGCCAAAGGTCACAGATTTTGGCCTGGCCAAAGACCTTGCAGGCGACTCCGAACTCACGATGACGGGTCAAGCGCTTGGTTCGCCGAGCTACATTCCTCCAGAACAAGCCGAAGGCCGCCGCAGTGAACTCGGCCCGCGCAGCGACGTGTATTCGCTCGGGGCGATTCTTTATCATCTGTTGACCGGGCGCCCGCCATTCGCGGGCGAGTCCATCACCGCCACGGTGCAACAGGTTATCAACGATGAACCAGTGACTCCGCGCCTGTTGAATCCTGCGGTGTCGCAAGACCTGGAAGTCATTTGTCTGAAGTGCCTGGAGAAGGAGCCAGCGCGCAGGTATGCATCGGCAAGAGAGTTGGCGGATGAACTCGGTCGTTTCCAGAACGATGAACCGATTCGCGCCCGACCTGTCAGCGTCGCGGAAAAACTCTGGCGTTGGTGCCGGCGACGGCCGGCGTTGGCCGGCGCGTTGGGAGCAGCCGTCACTTTCTTGGTCGCAGGTTTGATTGTCAGCCTCTGGCAATGGCGACGCGCGGAAAATCACGCCCGCGAACTTTCCGCCACGGTCACGCGACTCAAGCTGGATCAGGCCGAGGAACGACTCGCGAGTGGTGGAACTTCCGAGGGATTGGCTTTGTTGGCGGCCTTGTTGCGCGCCGATCCGGCCAACCGCGTGGCGGCGCAGCGCGTTGTTTCCGTGCTGCAACAGCGGGATTTTTTGCGACCACTCCCTGGCCAGGCGGAGACATGGCACGTGCGTTGGCTCTGTGGCTTTGCCCAGCACGGCGATCTCTTGATCACCACTGGCGCAGATGGACGGACATTGTCGCTCTGGGATACGTCGGACGGTTTCACGTTGAAACGAACCATTCCGGTCGGCGAACCCATCCGTCGCACCGCCTTCAGTGGCGATGGGAAGCTTGTGGCTGTCGCAACGCACGAGAAGTCGCTTCGCCTTTACGATCTGGCGGACGGAAGGTTGCTCGCCGGGCCGTATCCGCTTGATGGCTTGGTTGAGCAACTCGATTTGGACGCGGAAGCCGCGCACGCTGTCGTGGTCACCGCCAGCGACGATTCGTTGGCCAATTGGCGCAGCCTCAAGGGCGCCATGATCCGCCTGGCCGACGGCAGGCGGTTACACGAAGGAATTCGATTTCATCACGCCGCATTCAGCCCTGATGGCCGTCTGGTCGTCACGGTGAACGGAGGCGCGGCCCAAGTGCGCGATGCCCAAACATTGTCGCCGACCGGAACTGTTTTACAGGAGCCTTACCGAATCAACATGGCTCAGTGGAGTCCTGATTCCCGCCGGGTTATTACGGCGGGAGCAAACTTTAATGCGACCATTTGGAATGCGGCAACTGGCCAACCGGAACTGCGCCTACCGCACGCGGTGAACGTTCAAGCTGCGTGGTTCAGTCCCGAGGGCTCGCGGGTCTGCACGCAAGACAACGCCAACCTGGGGCGATTTTGGGATGTGACCACCGGCAGAATGGTGGGCAATCCTTTTCCACAGGAGAAGGGTCACGGTGAATCGTCTTTCAGTCCGGATGGGCGTCGGTTTCTGAGTTACTCTCGGAGCACCGCTGAGTTAAGGGATGTCGAGACAAGTCTGCCGCTGGCGGAATCGCTGCCGGTGGCCAATGTTCCCACGCGGGCGCGATTCCTGCCGGATGGACGGCGCTTTGTGCTCATCACGATGGACGGTGCCACGCGGCTCTGGGACACAACGCCCCGAGGTTTCGCGCCGAAGATTTTTCACGAGCGATTGGAATTAGCCGACGGGAGGCTTAGTCCAGACGGCAAGCTGGCGGCCCTGGCGGTTAAGGCGAATTCGTTCCGCATCCTGGACACTTCGACTACCGAGCCAATCGTGCCCGAATTGCTGCATGATTATAGGGATCTCAGAACTGTCAGATGGAGTCCCGATTCAACGAGGCTCGTGACGGCTTCCGTCAACGGCACGGCGCGAATCTGGGAGGCCAGGTCAGGTCAAACAACCGGCGAGCCGTTGCAACATACCGGCCCGCTAACCTATGCGGAATTCAGTTCCGATGGACGATGGGTGGCCACCGCTTCCGAGGATGGCACCGCACGGATTTGGAGTGCCACCAACGGCCAGCCGGCGAGTTCGCCGCTGAAACATTCTGGAGTCGTACGCCGGGCACGATTCAGTCCCGACGGAAATCTGCTGGTCACGGCTTCGGTGGACCGAACGGTTCGCTTCTGGTCTGTGCCGCAAGGCCAAGAGATTGGCGCGGCCCTCACAAACGAACTCGATTTCCACGACGCTGTTTTCAGCCCGGATAGCCATCGCGTTGGAACCGTCGGCCAGGCTTCATACGCGCAACTCTGGAATGTTGGCACGCGGCGCGCGATCACGCCGCCGTTGCGACACGCGGGTTATGTCTCAAGCATCCGCTTCAGTCCCAGCGGTCGCCATGTGGTCACCGCGTCGAGCGACGGCACCGCACGCGTTTGGAATGCGCTTACCGGTCAGCCAGTTTCACGACCACTGCGTCATCGCGAAGAAGTGACGGTGGCGGAGTTCAGTCCAGACGGGAGATTCGTGCTTACTGCGTCCATTGACGGCACGGCCCGATTGTGGGACGCCGCGACCGGACATTCCGTCAGTGATCCGTTCCGGCACGATCAGAGAATCGTTGCCGGCGAATGGGCACGTGACGGCAGCGGTTTCTTTACGGTTTCCTACGACCGCACAGCGAAACGCTGGCCCTGCTTCCTGGTGCCGGAAGGCAAGTCGCCGCGTTGGCTGGCAAGTCTGGCGGAGGCGAAAGGATTGTTGCGGAACGAAGGTGAAGAGATTTTTCGCCATGTTCCCATGGACCAAGTATTGGCTGCGCATGAAAGTCTGGGCGCTCTCGAATCTGCCGACGCTGAGGACGGGCGCAAGTGGCGCGATTGGGTCCAGCCTCTCCTCACGCCTCCTGTCCCCGTTCAAGCGTCTCGGGCTTCGCCCTGAGCTACGCGGCGTAACTCTCGAGGCGTCATTCTTTCATCGCACGAACGTTTCAAACCAGCTCGTTACTTTTTCCGGCGACTGCTTCTTTACCTGATGGGGACGGAATGGCCATTGGGTCGGCAGTTCCGAGAGGGCCGAACCTGTAACGACAATAAAGCCATGAAACGAAGCCTCGCCCTATTGGTCGCCATTATTTCCCTCGTCGTAGCGGAGACGCCGCACGCTGCGCTAATCGTTCACGAGCCGTTCGATTATCCCGTCGGCAATTTGACCAATCAGAACGGCGGCACTGGTTGGCCTGCCGCTTGGACAAATGCAGGCAACGGCACCGTGGTCAGTCCGGGCTTGATCTACGACGACGTCTGGAATCGCCTGATTTCGTCGAGCAATGCCTGCGGGATGAACACGGTGGCCAACACACGGGATTTGCCGGCGACGTACGGATCGGCCGGCCAGACGATTTATGTGAGCTTTATTGGCCGCGTGGACTCGGCCTTCCTGGCTGGGCTCACTTTGAATCAAGGCGACTCCCAACGGTGTGTGTTCGGTCGGGTCACACAACCGACGTGGCAAGTGTCGGACCTGTCGGGAGTGGTCATTGACAGCGGGCTGAGCAGCACGCAGACCTCTCTGATTGTCGTGCGACTGGATTTCGCAGTGAGCACGGTAAACATCCGGCTGCATGTGAATCCGCCGCTCGCCGCGGAACCGGGTGTGCCGACTGGATCGGTGACCCGGCCGACGTTCAGCTTTAATCGCATCCGGGTGTGGGGAACTGGGGCCAATGTCCGGCTCATTGATGAAATCCGGTTGGGAACGACCTGGGCGGACGTGACGCCGCACGCGCCGTCGCCACTCCAGCTTTTCGTGAGTGGCGTGTCACTGCCCGAGGGCAACAGCGACACAACGGATTTCGTCTTCAACGTCGGCCTGAACCGGACCAACGATCAGTCGGTAACAGTGGACTTCCTGACCGCGAACGGCACCGCCTTGGCGGGCAGCGACTATGTGGCGACGAACGGATCGCTCACGTTCAATCCGGGCGAAACGAACAAGACCGTGGCCGTCCGGGTGAACGGGGACGCAACCGTCGAGTATGACGAAACGTTCCGGCTCGTGCTCACAAATTCGGTGAACGCGGGGATTTCGTCTCTGTCGGGCGCCGGCACGGGCACGATTCTGGACGATGATTTCGTGATGCCAGTGTTGTTCGCCGAGGAACAGTTTCGATATCCGAACGGCTCACCGATGTCCGGCCTGAACGGTGGCATAGGCTGGTCGAACACATGGATCGGATCGTTCGGCGGCGCCGCGGTCACCGCGCCCGGCCTGACGCACGCCGCAGGCGCGCAGACACTGGCGGTTTCCAGCAACGCCGCGAGCCTGAGTGGCAGCTTTGTGGCGCAATCGCGCCCGGTGCGCGACCTCGAGCGCGTGAAGGACGGGACGCTGTACGTCAGCTTCCTTGGCCGCGTGGATTCCGGACAAGTCGCCCTGACGTTGAACCAGAGCGGAGTTCCCAGGTTCTCCATCGGGCGCAACGGCTTTTCCGCGAACTGGAACGTGAGCCATCCCCTTGGGGAGTGGTCGGTCGTGAGTGCCGTTCCCGCCACAGCGCAATCGCTCCTCGTCGTGCGCGTGGATTACGCGGGCGCGAACATGACCTTGCGGCTCTATGTCAATCCCACGTTGAGCGCGGAGCCGGCGGCGGTCGGCCAGACGAACCTTCCCGCGGCACGCTTCGACAGCATCGCCCTGTCAACGTCGGGATTCTCGGGGGGTGTGGCGGTCTTCGACGAAATTCGCGTGGCGACAACTTGGGCGGCGGCGGTGCCGCTCGGTGCCCTGCCACTGCCGAACATCAACCTGAGCGACGCGACGGTCGTCGAAGGAGACAGCAGCGCGACGAACCTTGTGTTCAACGTGTCGCTCTCGCGGACCAACAACCAGGCGGTGACGGTTAACTTCGGGACAACAAACGGCACCGCAACGGCCGGCAGCGATTACACGGCGACCAACGGCGTGCTGACGTTCGCAGCGGGCGAAACCAAAAAGTCCGTGACGGTGACGGTGAGCGGCGACGCGGATCCCGAAGCGGACGAGACCGTGCGGCTCGTGTTGACCAACGCGGCAAACGCCGCGATTGCGGACGGCATAGGCGTCGGCCGCATTCTCGACAACGACACGCCGCCCGGCATCGTCGTGTTCGGCGGCCGGACGTTTGAGGGGAATTCCGGAGACACGTTCGCGGTGTTCGAGGTTTTGCTTTCGCGCGCCTGGAAGCAGACCGTCACGGTCAGTTACCTCGCCACGAACGGCACGGCCACAGTCGGCAGCGATTACGAACCAGCGTCCGGCACGCTGACCTTCAACCCCGGCGAAATCGAGAAGCAGGTTCCCGTGCGCGTACACGGCGATCTGGTGGAGGAGCCCAACGAAACGTTGCTGCTGCGCCTCACGAATGCCATCAATGCCGCGATCGTGGGCGGCGGCGGAGTTGGCGTCATCGGGAACGACGACGGCGCGGACCCCATCGGCACGATCACGACCGTTGTCGCGACGGACGATCCAGTGCCCGGCGAAACGAATCGCGTCTTCAAGCAGTTCATCGGCACACCCACGTTGAACGACTTCGGCGAAATCCTGTTCGTGGCCAGCACCGCGTTTCCGGACGGCTCCGATCCGGAACGCGGCCTTTGGCTGACGGACGGCCAGACGTTCACGAAAATTGCCAGCGAAAAGATGGCGGCCCCCGGCTATCCGGCGGGCTGGACTTATTCGGGCGACTTTGCGAACGCCACGATCAACGACGATGGCACCGTGCTGTTCGTCGGCGGAGCCAATGCACCTCCCGCTCCGCGCGTCGAAGGGAGCGTCAGCGCCCAGGGCATCTTCCCCGATGCAGACAGAACCGGAGTATTCGTGGGGCGAGGTTTTCCCGGAGCCGAGTACGTTTTTCTTGTCTGGCTTCTGACCGGTGACGGCTCGCTCTTTGAAGACGTGGCCGCGAATTTCGAGAGTGTCACCGGCATTCACGGACTCTCCACCGCATTCAGCCGGCCGCTGTTGAATCGTCACAAAGCCTTTGTTGGAGTGGAGTACGCGAACGACACGAAATCTGCCGTGCTCAATTACGATCTTCCGCGGACATTCACCGGCGGAAGTGGCGCAAATCCCAAGGTCCTGGCCCAAAGCGGGCAAAAGGTTCCCAAGAAGAACCAACCGCAAGTCTTTCTTGACCTTCATCAAACGACGGTGGGAGGGACTGACGAGCAAGACGGTTGGTTCCTTTATGCCCGGACGGTTGGCCAGAACAGTCCCAATACGGCCGCCGTGCTCCGGTCTGACGCGTCGGGCGGTCTGGTCGTTGAGGTGCATGAGGGGCACGTTTTTGGCGGTAGAATCGCGGCCGGCGTGTATCCGATCATCGGGTCGAAGCTGTTGCCGGGCGGCGTGCTACGGACGATCATTGATTACCTCACGTTCACGCCGCCGTTGAACGAGCTGTGGGAGATCACCGACCAGGGCAGCGTGCTCGTGTTCACACCGGAAACCGTTCCGCTGCCCGCGCTCAACTTACTGGAAGGATTTCTTGGGGCGAATTTCAGGCGAACCCTTGTTTCGCAAACCGAGAAGGGCCTCGGCGCTGTGGATGCCGAAGGTTCCTTCCAAAAGGCAGCCAAAGAGGGTGACACCGTCATGAATCTCGGTGGCTCTCCTCAAGCGGTCACAAGCGTGAATCGTTCCTCGGCCAGCTTGACCAGAAACGATGTTGCTACGGTACTCGTGCAAGCCCGGCAGGCAGCCGGGCCGACCAATTCCGCCGTGCTCGCGCAAGACGGTACGAATGCGCCCGCCATCGTCGCCAGCGTCTCGGGCAGTCTCATGGCCAGCCCAACCGCCGAGGGCGGACCGCCCAACGCGAACAACCAGAACAAAGTGGTGGTCCGTGAAGGCCCGGCTGGTCAGGGCGATCCTTCCGTGGCCAGCGCAGGCAAGGTTGAAACGGTGACGGTCAGCACGGGAACAAAAACCAAACCGATCATCCGCTTCGCAGGGGGAAATCGCGCCACCGAAGGCCAGGCCATCCAACTGACCTTGTGGCGCGAAGGCGACCTCAGTGAGCCCTCGGGCGTGACCGTATGGCTGCAAAACGGATCGGCGAAGCGGCTGAGCGATTTCATGGCCACGCCGGAAGGCGATCCCGTGTTCGTCACGTTCGGTCCCGGCGAATTCGTCAAGACGGTTTCCCTGCTGATCGTGGACGACGCCGAGCCTGAATACGAAGAAAGGTTCTACGCCTACCTCACACATTTCGTAAATGCCGATCCTGGAATTTATTCCCGGAACGCCGAAGTTTGGATTACGGACGACCAAGGCAGGCCGTCAGATCGGCTGGAGTTTCTGCCCTGGGGTCCGATTGATACAAACCGTTTCGGTCTTCCCTACACGACGTTGGGAGGCACGGGGTTCGTCCAGCGCGCCCAGAGCCTCGCTGGCCCGTTTCAAAACCTGCCCGGTGCCGGGAACCCAATGATCCTCGCCATCGAAACTGCTGACGACGCCGTCCATTACATTTCCGACCTTGGCATCGACTCCTTCTTCCGCCTCGGCGGGAGCGTCTTAACGGGCACAATCGGAGGCACGGTGAGCAACCCGGATGGGACGCCTTGGTCCGGGATCGTGAGCATCGGCGATAGCGATCAAGTCACCGGCACGGATGCCCAAGGCAACTTCCAGATCGAAAACGTACCGGCCGGTGAAGTGCCGCTGTCCTTCTGGGTCATCTACAGCGTGACGAACTCCGCGTCCGGCCAGGTCGAACACTCGCCCGTTCGGATTACGGTTTTTGTGACACTCGTTCCCGGTCAGGAGGCGGTCGTCGAGGCCAAAGTCGAACTTCCCCAGGAAGAAGAGGAACCTGCTTGCAACTGCGTTCCTTGGTGCGGAATTGTCGGTGGAACTTTCGGGGGCGTCCAAAAAGTCGTGGCCGGTGGCGGCAAACGCGGGGATTGCACCGACAACCCGACCGTGACCGTCACGGGACCATCCGGAATCAATCACCCAATTAGAGGCAAACCGCGCACTTACACCCCGGCTGCAAATGGCACTTGGACTGTGACGGCAACAATCTGCGGCGTTACGAAGCAATGCGAAATTACTCTGCCATGACCTGTACGCTCACCGTATTTGTAACCCGTCCCAAGCGATCAAGGACCTTGTTATTGAGTTCGGGTGATGTAAGAT
>CAZCZP010000124.1:0-11461 GCA_964502895.1 uncultured Bifidobacteriaceae bacterium | reverse complement strand
GTGCGAGGATGCTGCACGCCGAAGATGTTGCTGAGTGCGCGTTGTTTTGCCTAAATCTGCCGGCGCATACGATTGTCGAAGAGTTAATTGTCCGGCCGCGCTGAGTTTTCGAGGTTCAGTTCGCTTCAACCCTCACCCAGCTCGAGGTTCGAGTCTGGCAACCGATCCGCCGCCTCAGTCACACGCGATTGAGCGCGGAATTGCCCGGGCGTAAGGCCGGTTTTCTTTTTGAAAATCACGCTCAAGTATTCGGTGTGCTCGAAGCCGACTTTCTCCGCGACCATGGCCAGCGAGAAATCGGTTTCGGCGAGCAACTGTTTTGCGCGGGTGAGCCGCACGCGGAGCATTTCATCTTTAGGCGAGCGACCCAGGGCTTTGGCAAAGCGGCGTTCCAGTGTACTGCGAGAAAGCGGCACCGCCTTCAGCAAGTCGCTGACATCAATGCCTTCGCATGCGTGCTCGCGAATAAAACGGATTGCGGTGGCGATGTGGCGGTCTTCAATGGCCAGCACTTCGGTGGAACGCCGCGTGATGACGCCAGCGGGTTCAACAAAGATTGGTTCCTTGGGCGGTTTGCGGCCGGCCATCATTTGATCGAGCAAAGCGGCGGCTTCGTAACCGATGCGCTCGGTGTTGGGTACAATGCTCGACATGGGCGGATCGGAGAGATCGCAAAGCACTTCGTCATTGTCCACGCCGATGACGGCGACTTCGTCCGGCACGGACACGCCGATGGCGCGGCAGGCGTTGAGGACTTGCTGGCCGCGAATGTCGTTGCAGGCCATCAAGCCGATTGGCTTGGGCAGATCACGAAGCCATTCGGCCACGAGGCCCTCGTACTTCAAGCCGTGTTCTTCGTACTCCAGCGTCGTAGCTTTCGTCGGTCTTTGAGCATCCACAAAAACGTGACAACGGTAGCCGGCCTGGGCGATGCGGTCTGCAAATGCATCGCGGCGGTCATCGGAGTAATCCGCGCCGTCGAATCCGCAAAAGGCGAAATGGCGGAATCCGCGTTCGAGCAGATGTTCGGCGCCCATGTTCGCGACCATCTTGTCGTCCGTATGCACCGAGGGCATCCCCGTGTCGGGCAGCAAATGCCGAAGATCAACGGCGGGCAGACCCAACTTTTGAATGGCGCGCGCCATTTGGCGGTTTTCCACGCGCGCGATGATGCCTTCACCCTCCCACGCTTGCAGCCAACCGGGGCTGAAGTCGCCCAAGCTGCGTTCCTGGAGAAAGACGGACCAGCGGCCGTGGTCCCGAATGTATCGGGCTACGCCGAGCAACAAGCCGCGGCCATACGCGCGCGATGATTCAATCAGCAACGCGACGCGTAACCGGTCGGACTGCCTGGCTGGCTTTCTCATTCGTGTTGAAATGAAACGGGCCGTGTCCGGCCTGGAACGGACTCCGGCGGCAAACGGTTGCGGGCGGAAATCACACCAGACCGATGGCATTTGCTAACTGGTTCGCAAATGGATTTTCAAATCTGTCGCCCGTGACGAAAAACTTCAATACATTTCCGCAAAGGTTCAGTGACAGGCAAAGAAGGCCGTGTTACGTGAGTTCGGCATAGCACCAACTCGAACGGCACAGCCGCCTAAGCTGATGAAAAGATTCATTGTACGGAACCCTCCAGAAGCCAATTCAGCGCGTCTGCATTCGCGACATCATGGGTTGGCCGGGGCGTTTACCTTGATTGAACTATTGGTCGTTATTGCGATCATCGCCATCCTCGCGGCAATGCTTTTGCCGGCGCTGGCCAAGGCCAAGTTGCGGTCCACGCTTACGGTGGATAAGAACAACATGCGGCAGATGGGACTGGCGGTGATCATGTATGCGACGGATCAGAACGATCATCTGATTCCAACCCAAGGCAACTCCGGTGGCGGCTATTGGCTTGGCCCGAAGACCGCCGCGGGAGTGGATGCGGACACTGCGGCGGCGCCAAGCCAGGCCGCGGCGCTGGACATGGTCCGGAACGGTTACAGGCAATCGTCAATCTGGCAGTATTGCAACAACGTCGAGGTCTATCATTGTCCAGGCGATTTGCGTACGAGACTCCGGCCGGGAAGCGGTTGGGCGTACGACAGCTATTCCAAAGTCTCGCCGATCGGAGACGCCGGGGACAACAGCTTCACGAGTCGCGCGCTCCGGTTCAAAAAACAATCGGAACTGAAGCACCCGTCCGAAACGCTGGTGTTCCTCGAAGAATCGGATCATCGCGGCTGGAATCGCGGCGCTTGGGAAATGACAGTGGGCTATCCCGTCAGTCCACAGAACACTTCCACTGTTGATCCGTTCTCTGTTTTTCATGGAGCCGTGGGAACGTTCGGGTTTGCCGACGGTCATGGCGACAACCACAAATGGATTTCTCCGAAGATCATTGAAAACGGCAGGATCGCCGCGTCCGGAGGAGTTTCCACGGATTTCCGGCGGCCACTCCGCGGGCATCCCGACATTCTCCCCAAGGACGGGAATTTTCTTTACAACGCTTTTCGCCACAAGGATTGGGTCGCCCGTTGAAGCGAATGCGGACGTGGCCGGGTGTGTTTCAGAGCCCCTCGTCAATTCCCCGGGCGCCGGCGACTTCGCGGCGGGGGCAAGCCATCGCAGGCTTCCGGTCGTGCGATCCGTCTTTGCCGTTCGCTTCGCGCGACGGAAAAGCTCAAATCTTTTCCGCAAAGCTTCAATGACATCAGGAGGGCAACTGGGTTAGGAAACTAACGTAGCCCGAAATCCATACCGCAGCGCAGCGCATGTCCTGCGTCGCTCAATTCACGGCAAACTATGAAAAAGAAAACGTTGCGAGCCATCGTCCGGCCTGAGTGCTGTGCGTGCGCGGCATTGATCGTCCTGAGCCTCGTTCCCATCCGCGCGTCCGCGGCCAACAAAACCTGGGACGGCGGCGGCGAAAACAGCAATTGGCAGACGGGTGCCAATTGGGACGCCAACACCGCGCCGGCGCCGGGCGATTCACTTTTTTTCACACTGACGACGCGCCTGATCAACACCAACAATTTTCCGGGCGGCACCGCGTTCAGCGGCATCACGTTCAACACACCGGCCGGCGCGTTTGATTTGCGCGGCAATCCCATTTCGTTGAGCGGCGGGATTACGAACAACCAGGTGGTCGTAACCGAGATCGTCAGCCTGCCGCTTTCGTTGAGCGCCACCCCGGTCATCCAGGTTGTCGGGGACGGCTCGTTGAGCATAGGCGGCGCGATTTCCGGCGCGGGCTTCGGGTTGACCAAGGTTGGGTCGGGCCTGTTGACGCTTTCGGGTGCCAATACTTTCGATGGGCCGCTGTTGGTCAATGCCGGCACGGTCAGCGTGGCTGCGGACGGAAATCTGGGCGCGGCACCGGCGGCAGCGACCGCGGGCAACGTCGTGATCAATGGCAGCACCTTGCGCGCAACGAGCAGCTTCGCGATCAACGCCAACCGCGGAATTGCCCTCGGGCCGACGTCGGGAAACGGCGCCGGAACTTTTGATGTGCCCGTGGGCGTGACACTGAGCTACGGCGGTGTACTCGCCAACAACGGCGGGATCGGCGGATTGTCGAAACTGAGTTTTGGCGGACTGACCCTCTCCGGGGCCAACACCTACACCGGCCCGACGGCGGTCAAGAACGGCACGCTCACGCTGGACTTCACGCAAGCGGCTTCCCCGGCAGACAACGTCATCAATCCTGTGTCCGCGCTCACGCTCGGTGGAGCAACCGCAGGCGTGGGCACGACAAACTTCGCGGCGTTGATTGTGAATGGCCGCGCGGCGGCGGTAAATTCCCAAACCTTCAATGGCGCCGTCGTTGATTTGGGGGCGGCGCAGGTCCGCGTGAACAGCGGGGCCGGCGGTACGGCAAATCTGGCTCTGGGCGCTCTCTCGCATAACTTGGGTGGTGTCGTGAATTTCATTCCGCCAGCGCTGATCGGTGGCGCAGGCAACATCACCACGACCGCCACCAACGTGAACGGCATCATTGGCGGTTGGGCGTTGGTCAGCGACGGCACGGTTTCACTCCAAGGCGGTGCGACTGGAAATCCCATTCCTCCCGCAGTTGGAACTAACCTCGCGCGCGTTGATGCCGGCGGCAATATCGTTCCCTATACCGATTACACCGTCTATGCCAACGCCGACGGAAACGTGGGCAACGTCATGTTCGACACCAATAACGTATTGATCGGCAGCGACGTGACGGGCGATTCACTGAGAGTGGATGCAGACCACGCTACTGGTGCGGGAGTAACGCACGATGTGAACACGATTACTTTCAACCGGAGCATCAACAACTGGAGCCTGAACATCGGAGCCAACAACATTTTGCGGCTCGGAAAAACGGGCGCGCTCTTCAGTCAGTATCGCGCCGGATCACCAACTTGGGGCATCACCTCCGTTCCCGGTGGCGTCAACAATCTGGGCCAACAAGGTCATCAAGACGTGGGCACGTTGACGGCGGGTGGCCCGGACAATAATTCACCCGGCGAAATCATTGTCCATCTCAGCCAGGCAGGTTCAGGCTCGGCCAACAACATGGTCATTGACGCCAAGGTCACGGACAACGGCTCTGGTCCGGTCACGGTGGTGAAGGCCGGGCCGGGATTCTTCAAGCTCCGCGGACACAATACCTACTCCGGCGGCACCTACGCGCTGCAAGGCCGCGTTCAGTTGTCCGGCAGTGAAGTTGGAACCTCCAATCCGGACGGGTTGGGGACCGGACCCCTCTATATTTTCCCGGGCGCGTACCTCTTCTTCGCCGGAACGGGGTCGCCGATTACAAATGCGATGTTCATTGCGGGCGACGCCGCGCGGCAGGAGCAGGGGATCGGAGCCATCCGCACTTCGGGCGGCTGGCAGGTTCAGGGCGTGGTGACACTGATCGGCGACGCAACCATCGGTGGCAACGGCAACGTCAGCGGCGGCATCGCAGGCAAGATCACCGGGCCGTTCAACCTGAACCTGTGTTCGGCGGGTACCGTCAACGGCACCATTTCGATTTCCAATCCTGGGAACGATTGGACGGGCACGACCACGATTCAGGCGCGCAACAACACCGGCGCCAATACGTTCATCAGCGGCGGAAGCGAAATCATTCCCAACGGCTTCGGCAAAGGAAACGTCGTCATGCAAGGATACAGCGCCGGGTCCATTACCTGGAACCTCAACGGCTTCAGCGAGACGGTCAATGGTTTGTCCACGGCGGGCAACGGTGCCAATTGCATCATCCTGAACAACGGCACGGGTCCATCCACCCTCATCGTTGGCGACAATGATCAATCCGGAACATTCGACGGCACGATCCAGGATGGCGCGGCGCCGATTTCGCTCACCAAAATCGGCGGCGGATCGCTGACTTTGGGCGGGGCCAACTCTTATAGCGGCGTCACCATGATCAACGGCGGCACGCTGGCTTTGAGTGGCGCGGGCGCGATCGCCAGTTCGGAAGTCGTCGCCGGCAATGGCGGCGTGTTCAGCGTGAGTGGCATTTCGGATTACACCGCGGGCACGCTTCGCCTGAATGGCGCGACGTTCGTTGCGGACGCGGCCAATGTGAATCTCACGGCGCTGGCCGTGACCAACGCGGCGCTCACGCTCGTGCCGGACACCGCGGATATCAGCATCACGGCCACAGCTCTCACGACCGGTGGCACGACCAATCGTGTCAACATCACCACCGTTTCCGGCGTCGCTTCGTATCCCGCCCAGTTCACGCTCATCAAATACACTGGCACCATTGGCGGAGCCGGAAACAACTTCGGTCTTGGCGAAGTGCCCAGCGCCAACACCGTCGGTTACGTCTCCAACGACGTTGCCAACGCGCGCCTCGTGTTGGTGCTGCTCGACGGCCCGAAGCCGCTCACGTGGACGGGGACGGCAGGGTGGGATTGGGACCTGGATTTGACCACGAACTGGCTGGCATTCAAAGGCACGCCAAACGAAGTTGCGGCCACGTTCAGCCAGGCCGACTCCACGTTTTTCGATGACACGGGCCTGACCAACAACGTCAACGTGACCGGCCTCCTCGCTCCGGGTGGCATCGCCGTGAACAACACCGCGCTCAACTATGCGTTTGTGGGTAACGGCACGGTTGCCGGACTGGGTGGCTTGGTGAAGAGCGGCCCCGGAAGCTTGACGCTCGCGAATACCGGCGTGAACGAATTCCGCGGCGGCATCACCGCGAACGGCGGTTCTCTGATTCTCGCCACCGACAACGCCATAGCCGGCGGCACCGGCATCGCCAGTGGCGCGACGGTACAAGTGGGCACCGACGGGCCGACTGGAAACCTCCCTGCGGGCAACGTGCAAAATGAAGGCAGCCTGCTTTTCAACCGCACCAACAACTTTACAGTGCCCAACGTCGTTTCTGGCGCCGGAATATTGACCAAGAACAACGCCGGGGTCCTGACGCTGAGTGGCGCCAACGCCGCGTTCACCGGTCCCATCGCCGTTACGCAAGGCACGCTGCGGGCCGGCAGTACGGCCGCGCTGGGAACGCTGGATGGCGGCACAACCATCAACAACGGCGCGACGTTGGACGTTGGTGGACAAGTGCTCAACAACGAACCGGTGGTTGTTTCGGGCACTGGCGTGGGCGGCAATGGCGCGATTATCAACAGTGGCGCCGACCAGATCAACGCGATGGGCAACGTCACGCTTGCGGGTCATACGACCTTCGGCGGTTCGGGCCGCTGGGATATTCGTGGCGGCTTGGCAACTTTGGCAACTGGCGGCAACGCTTACAACCTGACCAAAGTGGGCAACAACCAATTCTCGCTCGTCGGCGTGACGCTGGACTCGTCCCCCGGGACTTCGCTGGCGGACATCATTGTTTCCAACGGCATGTTCAGCGTCGAAACCACGACGACTTCCTTGGGCGATCCGGCGCGGACCCTCACCGTGCATACCAACGGCACGCTGCAATTGTTCGGCACCACGACAGCTTGGGACAAGCAGATCGTGCTGCACGGCGGAACCGTCACCAAGATCGTCAGCCCGAACGGCGCGAACACCATCGCCGGTGCGATTACGCTCAACCTGGCCTGCATCCTGAACGTTGGCGGAACCTCGCTGACGTTAAACGGCGCCATTGGCGGCAGCGGTGGCCTCACAAAAATCGGCACTTCGCCATTGACCCTCAATGGCGCCGGCACTTACACCGGCAGCACTGTCATCAACGCCGGCACGTTGGTCATCAACAACCTTTTGAACGGCGGCGGCTCTTTGAGCAACGCCCTCGGCTCAACGCTCGCCGGCAACGGAACGAACAACGGCCCCGTTTTCGTCAATGGCACTTTGTTGCCGGGCGGCGCGAGCGTCGCCGGTTCATTCGGCGCCGACGCGCTGACGATGACGAACGCGCAGATCACGTTTGACCTTGGAACTAACTCGGTGGGCGGCGCTTTCCCCGCGAACGATCTCATCGTCGCTGACGGAAATCTCACTTTGCAGGGCACGAACACGATCACGCTGGTGGCCGGGCCGGTCGGCGGCGTCACCAGCGGACAGACCATCACATTGATTCGATACGCCGGAACGTTGACCGGCGGGGCGAACAACTTGCGGTTGGTTGTCCCGCAGGGTTACGGTTTTACGCTGCTTGATCCGGCCACCACCCCCGGCTTCATCCAGATTCTCGTGGACAAAGCGCCGCTGAACATCGCCTGGCGCGGCGGAGTCGTGGTCAACCCGACGGTTTGGGACATCGAAACCACGCTCAATTGGGTCAACGCCGCGGACAATATCACGCCCGCGGATTACTCCGACTTTGACTCGGTAAACTTCGGCGACACGGCAAACACAAACCTCGTGACGCTCGCGGGTTCGGTTCAACCGGCGGCCATTACGATGAACAACAACACCCTCGGCTACACCTTGGCCGGGCCGGGCCGGATCACCGGGGCAACGGGTTTGAAGATCCAAGGCGGTGGATCGCTGACCATCGCCAACAACGGGACCAACAACTTTTCCGGTCCGGTTGAAATCACCGCTGGCACGCTGCAGGTGGGAGCAGGTGGTTCGGACGGCAATTTGGGCACGGGCCCAATCACCAACAGCGGCACGTTACACTTCAATCGCGACGGCAATTTGACCGTCACCGCCGGTATCCACGGTTCAGGAGTAGTGACCAACAGCGGTCCCGGCGTGGTGACCCTCAGCGGCGCCAGCACTTATGATGGCGAGACGATCATCGCGCAGGGAACAGTCCGGGCCGGCAGCGGCACGGCGCTGGGTTCCGTGTTGGGCGCGACCACTGTCGCCAGCGGCGCGACCCTGGATGTCGGCGGCCAGACACTCAACAACGAGGGGGTAACCGTTGGCGGCGCCGGGGTCGGCGGTTTGGGCGCCATCATCAACAGCGGCCCCGACAGCCTGAACGCCATGGGCAACGTGACGCTGAGCAGCGACACAGTCTTTGGAGGCACGGGACGATGGGACATCCGCGGCGGCCTGGGATTGTTGGGCACCGGCGGAAATCCGTTCAGCATCACCAAGGTCGGCCCCAATCAGGTTTCGCTCGTCGGCGTTGGTGTGGATGCGGCGTTGAGCAACATCTTTGTGCAAGGCGGCATCTTCAGCGTGGAAACGACCACGACCACTTTGGGAAATCCGTTGGGCTCCGTTGTCGTCTCGCCGGGAGCGACGTTGCAATTCTTCGGCACCACGACGCCGTGGGACAAAGTCTTCGTCCTGAACGGCAATGGACTGGTTGCCGCGGTGAACGTCGGCAACGGCACGGCCAACAACATTTCCAGCGGAATCAGCTTGAACGGAGGCTGCATTTTCAACACCGCGGGCGGCACCGCGCTTTCGCTGGGCGGGACACTGAGCGGCGGCGGCAGCTTGATCAAGAGCGGCGCTGGTTCCCTCACGTTGAACGGCGTCAACGCCTACGCGGGAGACACCACTGTCAACGGCGGTGTGTTGATTCTCATCGGAGCGGCCAGCTTGCCAACCACTCCCACGGTCATCACGGTCGGCGACGGCGCGGTTTTGGATGTGACGCCGCTGACCGGTGGGCCGACGCTTACGCTGGCGTCCGGCCAAACGCTCCAGGGCAACGGCTCGATCAACGGCAGCGTCAGTTCGCCGGTTGGCAGCACCGTCGCACCGGGCCTTTCCATCGGACTTCTAAACGTGACCAACAACGTGACGCTGCAAGGCACGACCACGATGGAACTCAATGCCTCGGCGAACACCAACGACGCCATTCGCAGTGTCACCGGCACCATCAGCTACGGCGGCACGTTGAATCTGGTGAACATTGGAGGCCCGATTCCAGGGGGTAGCAACTTCAAGCTGTTTGACGCCACAGGTTATCTCAATTCGTTCACCAGCCTGAATCCGCCCTCGCCGGGCCCGGGCCAAACGTGGGACACCAGCACGTTGAACACGGATGGCACGCTTCGCGTCATCGGCAATCCGCAGGCTGCGTCGCGGCCTGTGATCGTGAGCACCATACGCATTGGAACGGACCTGGTGGTTAGCGGAACGAACGGCGCGAGTAGTGGGCAGTATTACGTTCTGGAAGGAACGAATGTAACGCAACCGCTCTCGTCGTGGCAACCGATCGCGACCAACAACTTTTCCAACGGCAACTTCAGCTTTACCAACACCGTGGACGTGAACCTGCCGCAACGATTCTATCTGTTGCAGGTGCCGTGATTGGAAGATTGCGGAGTTTTGCCGGCTGGAAGTCATCGGCTTGCCGCTCTTGCTGCGAGGGCAGTGCATTGACTTTGGATTTCGGCTGCGCCAAAGTCATCGCAGGATCAGCCCGTAGCCGTTGGTCGCCTAGCGCCTAAACCGAGCACTCTCCACAAGCTTATGAGATACCCTTCCCGATCCATCCTTCGTCAGACCCTGGCGTGTGTCTCGCTCTTCACAGTTCAGACCGTTTCAGCCGCGACATTCGTCTGGAATGTTGATCCTCCCGGCCTCAACAACTGGAACGTCAATGCGAACTGGGATCCAGCCACGGGCAATCCTGGCGTGGTGGACACCGCGTTGTTTGGTGACCTCGGCACTGCCGCGGACCAATTCAGCGTCAACAACGTCGTCAGCGTGAGCACCGCCATCACGGCGCTCTCCTACACCAACAGTCTCGCGGGGACCTGGCACGTGACGGAGATTCCTGCGGGCAACACGTTGTCCGCCAGCGGCACGGTGATCGTTGGCGGCGGCAACTTGAACAATCTGAGCACTTCCGTGGCCATGGTCGGTGGCGGCGCGTTCATTGCCACGGGCAACACGTTCACCATCGGAAACGGCGGCCCGGCGAATCCGCTGACCCCCGGGACTTTGGACCTTTCGAATTTGAGCAACTTTGTTTACAGCGCCAGCGGCGGGACTCTTGGCATCGCGTCGTTCGGCAGCCGGGGAATGGGCACGCTCACCCTGGCGGCCATCAGCAACAGCATCACGGTGGGCACGATCAATATCAACGGTGCGACCGGCACCGGCTCTTCGCCGCAGATGAATTTGGGCGGCGGCACGAATCGAATCAACGCCAACACATTTAACGTCGGCGGCGGCAGATCCACCACCACCCTCCAGTTTTTAGGCGGCGACGGCGGCTTGCGATTGCGGGGCGCGGGCGGGACTGACTCCGACCGTTGCACGATGACGGTCGGCAATCGCAATACCGGCGGCACCGGGACGCTCACCACCACCGGCAATGTTTTGTTCAATGGTCACCCGGTGGACTTGAAGTTCGGCACGTTGACCCTGGGCCAGATGAGCCGGAATACCAGTGGAACCGAAAACAACTTTCACGGAGTGGGAAATTTTGAATTCGACCAAGGCGTCGTGGACGCCACAACCATAACGATGGGGGTGGTCTCGGGCACGACCACCAATTCGCGAGCTTCCGGCACTCTCACCGTTGGAGCGAGTGGAACGCTTTTGGCCGGAACGATTTCCCTGGGCAACGCCAGTTCGGGCGCGGCCAGCTCGGTTACGACTGGCACGCTAAACGTTTCCGGTGGCGAAGTCGTTTGTTCGGGTAACGTCACCAAGACGACGGCCACCGGCGTCGGCACGATCACGGTGAACGCTGGCAGATTGCGAGTGCTGGGCCGCGTCGGTAATTCCGCCATTCCGGTGGACACTTTGGACGTGACGGATGCCACGCTGACATTTGCCGCGAGCGCCACGGCGACGAATGTTGTCGTCACAAACCTGACAACTGGCGGTTTAACCAACGTGATCAACATTTCCTCCGTTCCGGCCATCACCGGCTATCCGGCGCAATTTCCACTGATCGCATACACCGGCGCCATTGGCGGAGCGGGCTTTGACAACAACGTGGGTCTGGGGAATCTGCCGTCGGCGAGCCCAAGCTTTCAGGGCTATCTCTCCAACAACGTCGCCAATTCCACGATTGACCTGGTCATCACCAGCGGTCCGCCACCGGCTCAACCGATTACCTGGACCGGCCTGGTTGATGGCGCTTGGGACACAA
>CAZCZP010000123.1:0-11471 GCA_964502895.1 uncultured Bifidobacteriaceae bacterium | reverse complement strand
CGTCTTGTGCGAAGCTTGGCGAAAACTCGGCTGGACGGACGCAGAGCTGGTTTGGGTCGGTACGATCACCCCCGAGACACGACACCTCTTCACAGCACCGCTATCCGGGCTTCGACTGGAGCAAAGTCGTCCGCACGCGCAGCTGGCGGAACTCTATCGTGCCTGTGACGTCTTCGTACTCCCGTCCTTTGAGGAAGGATTGGCGCGCGTCCTCGTTGAGGCTGCCGCGTGTGGTTTGCCATTAATTGCGACACCCAATACAGGCGTCGAAGAATTCTTCACACAAGCCGCCCCGGAAGGATGGCTTATTCCAGCAAATAACCCGGACGCTCTTTGCTCTGCGCTTATCGAAGCGAAGGCAGACCGTGAAAGAACCTTTCAGTTAGGGCAACTGGCAGCCAGGCGGGTGCAGTCGGGATTTTCCTGGGACGACTATGGTAAGAAGGTTTTATCGAATTACGAGATTATACTTGGGAAACGCGCGGGCCCGCCCCCGCGGGCTCGGACACTCAGCGTAAACGGAGATAGACCTGGTGTTTCTCCCAACTGAAACGACTATTCCATATCCGACATGCAAAGAGGCAATCGTGAGGCGGTGCTTTCCATCCGACGTGCTCGAGGAAACCGTAAGTGTTTATTCGCGTTAGCGCGTCACACCACTTCCGGAGCACTTGGAGAAGCACGCGTATAGTGTGTTCCGCATGCGCGCCGCGTCAAACTCAGTGCGGGCGCAACGGAGAATCTCGTCCCCGTGGCGCTCCCACGGACACGGTGCGTTAAGACCGGTTTTGAGCAGACGTGCAAGCGGTTCCGCAGCATCGGTAGAGGTGCAAAGACCTACGTCATACTGCGTTGCCATCTTGATCACGGCACTTTCCGGATGTCCAAGCGTGACGATTGAGAGGCCTGCCGCCAGATAAGTAATGAACTTGGTGGGAAAGCTGTACCGGCTGTAACGCGGGTCTTCGTCGGTCAACGCCATCGGGGCAAATCCCCAATCGCACTGGCGCAGATTTGCCAGCAGTTCCGGCCCAGGCAGGTCACCGTGTTCCACCATCCAATTGCGTTGAAACCAAGGACGGCTTGAGTAAGTGTGAGCCCCGAACAGATGCAGTTCAACGGGCCTCGCCAAGTCGCGACGGATGTCATCCAACACGGACACGAAAAAAGAAAAAACTTCCTCGACCAGAATCGTGCCAGCGTGGGCGATGCGGATCACTGGCGATTTCCGTGGTGACTTGCGTTCCAAGCACTCAAAATCCAGCGGTTCGAGGCCCGCGTGTAGCATCTGAGATCCTTCCTTGCCCGTGCGGTCCCGTAAGTCAGCGATCATCGGATGTGATGTCGCATCTCGCGTTGTCGCACTGGCGTAAAGTTCATCCGCCATTGTGGCCATTCGGCGACAACGCTCTACACCAAAACGCAGCGGATTGGTATGGATGTCCACATAATCCTGCATCGTGACATGATAGCATTTGGACCCGACTATACCGGCTCTCGCGAGCGGCGGAATGCTCCAGTTATGAGGAATAGCCCACACCACATCCGGATTTAACATCCGCAGTGTTTCTGCCAGACGCACGGCTGCCCTTTTTGCCCATACGCTTTCGAGAAAAACCGATTTAAGTCGAACCAGTTTCCGATTCGGGTAGAATCTGTCCGGAATAGCGGCGCAATGGTGGGCAGCAGTCCTTTGCCCGAAGCGATCGGTACATTCGGGCAAACAGCTCCACCAGAAGAGGTTTTCCACCGGCCAGGAATTCAGCATCTGCCGAATGACCGCCGGGCCGCCACCAGAAGCATTCGGTGGAAACTCAGTAACGACGAGGAGTTTCAACGGATTGTGCCGGTTTGGTAGGACACACCTTTAATGGCGACCAACATAATATGTTGCGCGAAAAGTGACGGCCAGACGTTCTCTAGAAACCCCAATCGCATTGCGTACGGCACCTTATCTTTCAGCCACATACTGGCCCGGAGGAATCTCCCAATCACCCACAGTAAGTCAAAAACCGAGCAAGACGAATGCGGGATGACTTCGACCACTTCAAAACCAGCCATCCGCAGTAACTGCTTGAACGTTCGCAAGTTGAAGAACCGAATGTGCGCACCTGCAAACGGGTTGTTTACCCAATCAATCGCAGAGTTTCGCACTCTAGCGCGAAGCAAAGCCTCCATCCGATCTCCGAAATAGCCAAAATTCGGCACGCTCGCCACAAGGCATCCCCCCGGTTTTAAGACCCGATATATCTCTTTGGCTGTGAACAACGGATCAAACAAATGTTCCAAGACTTCAACGCACGTTGCACCATCAAAAAAGTTGTCCTCGAACGGCAGCGCCTCCGAGTCGAACGTTACCGCCGATGCTTTCAAGCCAACGCGCCGGGCTTGTTCGACGGCTTTAAGGCTCACATCAACGCCGAAGAGTTGTTGAACGATCCCGAGCAGTTGCCTGTGATAGGTCGTCGCATCGCCGCAGCCCACGTCGAGCACCTTCTCCCGGCCAGAAAAACGCCCGAGCTTTCTTCTAAATTCATCTTCACTCCACGGCTTTATCTCCGGCGTCCAGGTAGCGTTGTCCGTTCGATCCCAATACTGATCGTAGTACGCCTGCACTTCGCGCTCTTTCATTGAAGATTAATCCTGCGAAAACGACGCAGTCGGAAAAAGAAAAATGTGATCGCCATAAGAAACTGATGCAATCCCGTACCCAACAATGCGGTCGGCACAATCTTGTGTTCCACCTGCCACATTTCGCGAGCCTGCCAAACAGGACCAAGAAGTAATCTCTTGAATCCTGTTCGCAACGGTTTCCTCCGCATGACTTCCCATACCGGTGGCCAATCACCGGAGTACCAACGCCAGCAGGGAAGTTCCGTTGGTGATCCCATCAGACTCCGGGCGATTACCGTTCGCCAGCGATAAGCCTGCTTACGCAGGAGAACATTGCGAATGCCGTAGCTTTTTCGCTTTGGTTCGTGGTGCAAAACTAACTGAAGCGCTTCGTAGCCAGTGTCGGGAATGGGAACCGTCTCAGCCATTCCAAAAAAACGCACCCGCTGCTTGTGAAAAAGAAAATTCCGACCAGTCGGCCAGCGGCTGGTGACCGACCTGCGACCATTCCACAAGGGCCAAATACAGGTGAAACCCGCAATCGCGTTTTTGGGCTCCGGGCCACGGCGGAATTCTTCCAGCCATCGGCGCAATTCCTCCCCGGGGAACTCATCCACGTCGAGTCGCAGAATCCAGTCATTGGCCGCTTGTCCCCAAGCGAAAGGCCAGTTTGGCTCCTGCTGGTTCGCGCGCGGTCGTTCAAAGAAACGACCTCCAAATTCTTTCACGACCGTGTTCAGACCGGCTGAATCCGGACCATCATGAACAACGACCAAATCGTCGTAGCAGCCGGTCGCTTTTCGCAGCAGACGCTGTAGCAATTCACGTTCGTTGCAAACACAGACAACTAAAGTAATGCGAGGCATGTTCAACGACGAACTGCGATGATGTTCAGCCCGTCTCCAAACCCGCATGCGGCCGATTTGTCCAAGAGCCATTTTTTCCATGGCGTCTGCGGAGCGTAGCCGTGGAGCGTCCGCCAAGAAGCCACAGCGAAGCCGGCAGAGACGAGAATTCTCCGCATCTGCCTCGCAGTGAATTGCCAAAGATGAGAATCCAGGCACCAAACCCCCCACTTTTCTCTGAAAACAACCCTGGGCAGAGAAGCATAATTCGGGCAGGCCAGCATCAATTGGCCGCCGCGCTTGAGTAGGCGGTACATTTCCTTGATGTAAGCAACCGGATCAGGAACGTGCTCGATTGTGTGCGAACAGTGAATTACGTCGAAGACATCCGGCTCCTTCCATTGGCCGATGAGGCTGCCGTGCCGGGTAGGAAAGCCCAACTGCGCGCAGTAATCCACCGCCCACCGCGAAAAGTCCACACCCGTTGCATCGAATTTCATCGTCGCGGCCAGCCGCAGCGCGCGACCTGTCGAGCAACCCACATCAAGGAACTTAACGTTCTTGTCCGAGAACTGTCCCAACCGGGCCACCATCAAATCCGCAAAATGATAAAGTTGATGCGGATGGATGGCTAGGCCCTGTTCCACGTACGGAATGTGATATTCTGCTTCGTAATCATCCGCAATTTCCGGCATCCGCCGCCGAACCCCGCAGTTGCGGCATTGCACGATTGAGACATCCCGTACCGGGTCGCGCCCATAATTCCACTCTTTGAAGAAATGGACCGTGCGATAGTTTGGGCCGCCGCAAATATTGCACACCGCCGCTTGATAAGGCTTTTCTTGGATAGCTGCATTATTCATCTGGCCGCAACAATTCCAGCGGTCTGGCAAACGGTAGGCAGCCCGTACGTTCAACGTCGAGAAGAATTCGGTACACCCGAACCAAAATGAGAACGCAACGCGTACCTGAATTGATGGAAGCGCACGCGCCAGTAAAACGGCCGGAGCTTGAGTTGATCACCCAATCTGTGGCCGAACTGCTGCGCGTCCAGATATTCGGCCGCGGCCGCCGCCTGCTTCAAATCATCAACGGCATCGGCGTTGTCGCGCCCGGCTAAAGCCGTTTGGAGCGCCCGCTCGAGGCGCACGATGGAAGCAGAGGGATCGGCAAGTAACCGAATATGCCGCTGCGCGGTTAGACCCATCTCTTGGCGCAAAGCCGCATCGTTGGCGAGGTTCAGGATTGCCTCTGCCATGGTCGCTGGCGTGCTCGCAACGAAGCCGCACTCACCGTGCCTCACCAGTTCAATTTGCGCCTGGTCCTGCCAAGGCACGGAATGTGTGATCACCGGTTTCCCCAAGTTCATTGGCTCAGCGATTCCATAACCGAAGCTCTCGCCGATCAACGAAGTGTGGAGCACCACATCGAGCGCCGCCGTGGTGAGGCGCAGTTCTTCGGCGTCCGCCGTGGCTGGCAGTATGAGAAAACGCCCCGCATCCCGGGAAGCGCCCAATTTTTCCGCCACCCGCGCCGGTGGCTCGCGCAGCAGCAACTTGATTCTTCGCTCGCGACGCATCGCCAACCGGCAGGCATCGAGAGCAAGGTTTGTCCATTTGTTCGGTTCCGGGCGTGAGAGTCGTCCAAGGAGCACTTCGTCCTCCGTCACACCGAGTTGCTCTCGGAACGCGCGTATGCCGGCCGGTGGTGGCGACGGCGCCGCATCCACCGGATATACTGCCACACTCGCCCGCCGAAAAAACTTTTCGTCCAATCTACGGAACGCGCGCCGTGCCGCCTGCGCGCAACTCGTCCACGAAACAAACAGGCGGAAATCAGTCCAAACATCCTCTTTGGAGTTTTGCAAATGACCAAAAATGTTCGTCTGGACCACGGGTATTTTGGGCAAAAGTGCCAATCCCTGCCCCAGCACATCGCCTTCGTGGGGGTGGCCGGGAGCATGGGCATGAATGACGTCGGGCGCGGTTTCACGGATGGCCTCACTAACGGCCTGCGCCGTGGCATCTACCATACGTATGAGCACACCCCGGCGTTCCAATTCCGCCCGCCGCGGACCATCCTTGAGTGTAAGTACGACGACCCGATGGCCTCGCTCTTGCAAGCCCCACGCCCAACGGCAAGCCGCTTTCTCGGCGCCACCGAGACTGAGGCCGTTCAAGAAACTAACAATTGTCATGCGTTGAACCACGAGGTTGAACACACCACACATGGAACGCTTTTTCCCAAGTTGGCGACTCGTGGTCGTCGAAAAAAGAAATAGTGTAGCCGGCTCGTCGCAGCCACTCGAGTACTTCCTCGTGTGATTTCCCTTGTCCTTTCAGATAGTCGGGATGCACTTCCAGCCACAAACGCGGCCGATGCCTGCCAAGACAGGCGCGCGCGCCGTTAAGCACGCATAGTTCATAGCCATCCACATCAATCTTTATGACTGACGGCGGAGGCGCACCTTGCGAAACATACTGGTCGAGCGAAACAGACCGGCATTGGACCGCTTCTGACGCGGTCGCATCGCCCAACCGCAACATCCGGTCGCCTTGATGAACCTTGCCGGCAAGGGCGGCCCCGTCCCCGACCGCCAGCGGGACTACTTCCAAGTCCGCAAAGTGGTTGAGCGCGCAAATGCGTGTGATCGCCTCCACGTTCCTGGCCAACGGCTCGAAGACATGCACCTTGATCTCTGCATTCAGCTTTAACTTGCTGGCCATCGCGTAAACCCCACGAAAGCCTCCGATGTCGTAAAAAACGTCGCCTGGCACCAGCCGATCTAGAAAGCACGAAAGCTCCCGCCGACCCTGCCTGCTCTCGGAGAAGAATCCGTAAGATTCATAGAAATCCCGCAATGGAAGATACAAAAGTCGTTTCGCCTGCGGCATGACGCACGGCACTACTCCGCTCTGTTGTCGTTGCAGCCACCCACGAATGAACGGCCACCACATTGCCGGGCGGGAACGGCAGAACTGCAGCAATATTCCTGTTGTGGACTTGAGTTGCATTAGTGCGATCCGCTCATTTCTGGCTTTTGCGCACCAGAACATAGCAATTGTATCGCGAAACCTCCGGCGAAAGGCCGTTCATGTCCGCCGATGTCTGCAAAATCGTTGCGCCTTTCTGCTGGAAGTACCAGATGATATCACGTCGTTGCACCAGATGCACGGCGTCGGCGTCAATGGAATACTCCGCTCCGTGCAAGACGCGCGGGCGGAAGTTGATCCAAAACGCGCCGGGCGGAGTGGCTTGTGCGTGCCGTTTCCACCGTGGTCCGCGCACCTTTAGATCCATGAGGTGCCGCCAAGCATCGTAGAGATCTAACGACTGGAGTTTTTCCCGCAGTCGTTTAGGCGTTTTGCCGTAAAAGAAACTGGGGGGCAAATCAGGGCCTTCAACAAACTCCGGACAGATGATCGCCATCAATCCGCCAGTGCGGCAGTAACGCCACATAAGTTCAAGATAGGCTGGCGGATTGACGATGTGTTCGATCGTGTACAGGCTGGCCACGATATCGAACGTCTGCTCCAGCGCCGTTTCCATGCGGCAGAAACGCGCCCGGGGAAAGCGACGACGGTTCTCTTCGAGCAATTGGCCGCCATGATCCACGCCGGTGTAGGTTCCACCGCGGGCTTCGATGTGCGGGCAGAGATGCGCGGTGCCGCAGCCGAGTTCGATGACGGACGAGCCGGGAAAGACGCGTTCGATGAGATCACAGTGAAACGGCATCTCTCTCGTGTTGTAATGTTGTGCCGCCTCGCCGGAAATCTGATGGTAGCTGGGTGGCAGGTTGCGATAAAACGTGGCCATCGCTGCCTCCAGTTGGACAAGCCGCTCCGGAGAAATCTCCTCTTGGCGGTACAATTCAAGGCTCACGGTCTGGGAACATGGGTCGCCGCCGGGCTTACGCGCATCGGGCGGATGAGGTTATTGTCGGCGAGGAATTTTCGTAGTGGACGGCGCAGCAACCACCCACCCACCAAGCCGGCATGCAACGCGGCCGGCACCAAGAGCCAGAGCGAATGGCGTGAGAATATCATGTAGGCCAGGGCAAACCCACCGGCGACGAGGCATTGTGCGAGTACGCCCAACCACGTGCGGGCGCTGAGCCAACCTGCAGCCTTGATCAGACGAATCGTGTACAAATCTTGCGCCAGCAGCACAACCCGGCTGAACAAGAAACCGTAGGCGACGCCGACCACCCCGGCGAGTTGCCATCCTACAAACACACCGCCAGCGGCCATGAGACCCGATGCAATTGTGAAGCCGAGGGATGTGCCGACGCGATTGAGCGAGCAGAGCTGAGATCCCGAGATACCCGCCAGTGCGTTGATGCAGAAGGCAGCAACCATGGGTGCAAACAACGGCGCAACTTGTCCAAAAAGTTCTTGACCCAACCAGACGCGAAGCAAGACCGGGTGCCACATCGCAGACCAAATCGAGGCGAGCAAATACCACCCAAACGTGAAATCAAACATCTCATTGTAAATCTCCGCAGTGGAAGAAGCATTTCCACCAGCCAGTCCCCGATTGGTGTTATGAAAAACCGGCCCCATGACGGAGGTTCCCAGGCTCTGCAGTCGTGCCCCCACGTTTGCGCAAATCGTGTAGTGTGCGAAGTCCACGGTCGAGGCGAGCTTGCCCATTACCAACCGGTCAATCGAGCCGAGGGCCGAACCCGCAACGAGCGTCGCAAACGTCTTGGCCGTGTAAGCGGCCATCTCATGCACGCGAGCCCATCGTGCCGCCCGCAAATCGAAGCCGAGATGAAAGTGCTTCCGAGAATACCACGCCATCAATCCCAATTGCAGCGCGCCCACCACCACGCTCCAGAGAATGACCCAGAGCGGACTTCCCGTTGCCCATGCCAGCGCCACTGCCGGAATCACTTGGAGCAAAGCCGTTCCGGCGCGCACCAGGCTGGCGAACTTGAAGTCAAGATGCGCCTGCAAAAGGATGTTCCAAAACTGCCCATAAAAACTTAAGAACAACCCCAGACCGCCGGCGACAAAACAGGCGCGGAAAAGTCCGACGTTCACCTGGGACACATTGATCAGCTTCGGACCGAATGCGACACCCAGCGCGGCAAACACCAGCCCCATCACCGCGAGTAGCGGAATGGCAATCATATTGCCCGTGCCCCAATACTCGCGCACCGCAGCTTGATCGCCGCGGCCCAGGGCGACTCCCACGTAGCGCCCTACGGCCACGCCCAACCCCAAATCAGCAAATCCAAACAGGCCGGTGAATGTGGCGACATACAACCAGAGCGCGTACATTTCCACGCCAAGATAGCGGTAGAACAACGGCACAGAAAAGAGGTTGACCGCGGAAACCACGAGCAACGGCGCCATGTTCCAGATCGTCTGTCGTTTGAGGCTCATGCTTCGGCAGTCGCCGCAAGCCAGCGGGGATTCCGTTCCGCGTGTTCGGCGATTTCGGCCAAGATTTTTTCGAGCCGCGTTTGGGGGGTCCAGCCCCAGGCTGCGCCGGCCGACCTCGAGTCCAAAACCAGCCACGGCACGTCGAACGGGCGCGTTGCCGGCTTGCCCATGATCTCGTGCGGGCCGAAGCGCTCCCCGCACCAACAGCTTAGTTGCCTCAGTGATGTAGATTGTGCCAGCCCCCCACTCACGTTGATCACCCGCGGGGCGGTTGTTCCCGGATTTTCCATCTGCCGCAGCACGAGCGACAATAAGTCGCGCGGGTGAAGGCAATCGCGGACCTGGTGGCCTTCTCCGCCGAATCCGATGTATGCCAACGGTCGTCGGTGACAATAAGAGTGAATCCAGAATGAAAAGATTCCCTGATCAATCCGGCCGAACTGACCAGCTCCCGCCAGCACGCCGCAACGATTGATAAAAACCGGCAGATCGAACGCATCCCCATATTCCAACGCCAGAACTTCCGAAGCACGTTTGGATGCGCCGTATAACGACAGCGGCGGTTCGGTGGAAAATGTCTCAGCGATTCCTTGCACACTGAGGCCCATGATGGCTTTCCCCGCGAGGGTGGGAACAAACTTATCCTCTTTGACCTCGACCGGAATTGCCGCCAGTCCACGAAGTGAATAAACGCGGCTCGTGCTAAAGATGATCAACCCGCTGCGCCAACCCTTGGCCAATTCGAGCATATTGACAGTCCCGATAAGGTTGTGCTCCATCAATCGGCGGCTGCTGGTCTGGCCTTCCACGCCAGCCAGCACGCTCGGATTCGCTGCCGCATCGAGAATCCAATCGCAGGGCGCAAGCGCCTCAAGGTCGGCGGGATTGCGGATGTCGCCGTGCGACACTTTAACTCCGAGTTCCCGCAGCAGGCCGCGGTTCGTCTCGCTGCCAGGGCGCACGAAATTGTCCAAGCCGACGATTTCCAGATCCGGTCTGGACTCGCGTAGCCCCCGGGCCAGGGTCGCGCCCACGAAACCGCAACTGCCTGTAATCAGAACGCGCATGGAGAAGTTGACCTCACCGGGCCACCAGCCGTTCACGCCAGGCCGCCACTATTTCCTCGAAGATTTGCGGCAGGCGTCGGGTAATGTTCCACTTCGGGTAGTGCATCTGAATCTTGCGCAGGTCGCTGAAGTAACAGATGTGGTCACCGGCGCGGGCCTGGTTCACATACGTGTGAACCTGGCTTCTGCCCGTGCATTGCTGGGCCAGATCGAACGCTTCGAGGATTGAACAAGAATTCTGCTTGCCGCCGCCAAGATTGTAAACCTCGCCGCGCCTCGGCGATTGAAAAAACTCGAACATGAAACTGGCCACGTCTTCCGAGTGGATGTTGTCTCGCACTTGCTTGCCCTTGTAACCGAAGATTCTATATTCCTTGCCTTCCAGATTGCACTTCACGAGATAGCTCAAAAAACCGTGAAGCTCCACTCCAGTATGATACGGCCCGGTGAGGCATCCGCCCCGCAGACAGCACGTCGGCATGTCGAAGTACCGGCCATACTCCTGCACCATGACATCGGCGGCCACTTTCGAGGCACCAAAAAGTGAGTGCTTCGACTGGTCAATGGAAAAGTCCTCTGGGATACCGCGGGCAAAGGCCGCATCGGCGAAATCCCAGCGCGTGTCCAGTTCGCGCAGCGGCACTGCGTTGGGCCGGTCACCATAAACCTTGTTAGTGGACATGTGAATGAATGGCGACTCGGGGCAGCACCGGCGCGCGGCTTCAAGCAGGTTCAGGGTGCCCACTGCGTTCACGTCGAAGTCATCGAACGGAATCCGCGCGGCCAAATCGTGCGAAGGCTGGGCCGCAGTGTGGATAATGACTGCCGGCTTGAGCTCCTGAACCACGCGCAGCACACCGTCACGGTCGCGCAGGTCCAGTTCGTGATGAGTGAAATTGCGCAAAGTGCGCTGTAGCCGCTCCTGATTCCAGCGCGTGCTGCCTTGTGGGCCAAAGAAGACTTCCCTCTGGTTGTTGTCCGCTCCGTGCATGACAAAGTCGCGCGCGTGGAAGTAGGCAACCACTTCAGAACCAATCAGCCCGGACGAACCGGTTACCAGACAAAGTTGACTCATTCAGAAAAGCTCAAACGCCGTCGCAACATCCAACAGGAACTGCGACTGGCCGTCAACTCTCAGCACACCGCAGGACCGCAGTCACCGCAGGCAGCGATTCAGCGAATCCGAAGCGGTGTTTGGATTCAGTGGCTGCGGCACACGGCTCGATTCATTTACAGGCAGAACGCCCCCCTGAAGTTGGGGCAGGTTTTTTTGCCGTTGGATTCGTGAGGACACTACGCCTGTGTGCGCGGCCCGCTTCTAAAATCAGTTGCCAAGAATCAGCCTTCCGCAGAGTAGTCCTGGTAGCTGTTCCGCCGCCCCAAAGGGAATGCAGTTCTTCCCACCGAACCAAATCCCCTGGGAGTCGCCGGGCCGCTTCCGGGAGGGTGAAGGGTTTGCAGCGGTTGCACTGGCAGCACAGCCGGGCATACCTTTCGAAAGGCACAAAACCCGCCCACCTGGATCAACAGCCAGCCGACGGTGGTAACCGGTTCGT
>CAZCZP010000122.1:10131-11497 GCA_964502895.1 uncultured Bifidobacteriaceae bacterium | reverse complement strand
GTCACCGGCTCGACCAAAGGCATCGGTTTGGCCATCGCCAAGGCGTTGGCGGCGGAGGGCGCGAAAGTCATCGTCAATGGTCGCAGTGAAGCGTCGTCCCGTGCGGCGGCGGAACAAGTCGGGAAGGGCGCACGCGGCGTCGCGGCGGATGTTTCCACGGCGGCGGGTTGCGAGACGTTGATCAAAGCGGCGGGTGCCGTGGATATTCTTGTGAACAATGCGGGCATCTTCGAGCCAAAGCCGTTCGCCGAGATTCCCGACTCCGATTGGGAACGGTTCTACCAGGTGAACGTGATGTCCGCCGTGCGGCTCACCCGCGCGCTTCTGCCAGGGATGCTGGCGCGCAATTGGGGGCGGGTCATTTTCATTTCGAGCGAGAGTGGCGTGCAGATTCCGGAGGAGATGATCCACTACGGCATGACCAAAGCCGCGGAACTGGCGCTGGTCAACGGCATCGCGCGGCTCACCAAAGCGACCGGCGTGACGGTGAACGCCGTGTTGCCCGGGCCGACCGCATCCGAAGGCGTGACGGAATTTGTCAGCCAACTGGCGGGCCAGGCACGGCAGACGCCGGCGGAGTTCGAGAAGGATTTCTTCCGCGGCGTGCGCCCCACATCATTGCTCCAACGTTTTGCCACGGTCGAAGAGGTGGCCAATACCGTCGCCTTCATCTGCTCGCCGCTGGCCAGTGCCACGAACGGCGCTGCCGTCCGCGTTGATGGGGGCGTCGTACGCGCGACCATTTAGACTGCAGGCGGAGTTGTCGGGAGGCTCTCAAATGAGAGGGCTACTTCGCCACGTTTCCGTCCACGTCGAGAAGTTGAATCTCGCCCCAGCCAAGTTCGCGAATGGACGATTCTATCTTGGAGCGATCGCCAACGACCACCCACACCAGTTGATCGGGATGCACGGCCTTTTGCGCGGCCTTCGTCAGGTCGCTCACTGTCAACGCGCGGACCTTGCGCGGGTAGGTGCTGAAGTAATCATCAGGCAAGCCGAACGTAACAATCTCATTCAGCGACCCGCCAACGGCGCCGATGGTTTCCCACTGACCGGGAAGGCTGAGCGTCTGGTTCTTCTGGGCCGTGGCCAGTTCCGGTTCGGTGACCGGGCGCGGTCCCAAAATGGCGCGCAATTCTTTGTCCACTTCGACCATGGATTCCTTGGTCTTGTCGCTCTGGACCGGCGCGTAGGCTACGAACGGACCTTGTCCGCGCGCGGCCAAAGGAATTGTCCCCGCGCCGTACGCCCAATGTTTGTCCTCGCGCAGGTTCATGTTCACGCGCGACGTAAAGGCGCCGCCGAGAACGGTGTTCATCGTCTCGACGGCAATGTTGTCCGGATCGGATTTCGGCAAACCGACGTG
>CAZCZP010000122.1:7575-10031 GCA_964502895.1 uncultured Bifidobacteriaceae bacterium | reverse complement strand
CGGAATGGAATGGCGTTCGGTCAGAATAATGTTCAAGCCGTTGGAAAGTTTTGCGCGTTGAAACTCCGGGAACTTGACTTCCGGATCGTCGCCCGGCGCCGGCAATTTCGAGCGATCCACCTTGCTGCCGGTGGTTTCGTAGTCCGCGTAAGGATGGACTTCGAGGATGTAAACGTCGTCGGTCAGCCATTTTTTTGCGGCGCGGTGCAAATCGCGAACGGTCGCCTCGCGGGTGTATTTCAGTGGAGTTTTGTAAAAGCCGGGATCGCCACGGAACGTTTCATTCATCGCCAGCACATCTGACTTGCCGCCAAAGCCGCCGATCCGTTCGATCCCGCGGACGAAACCGGCAATGCGCCCCGACTTCGCCCGCTGTAATTCCGCCGATGTCGGCCCCTTGGCCAGAAAGCGCGCGACTTCTTCGTTGATGGCCTTTTCGATCCTGGGCAAATCTCCGCCGGGCCGGGCAGTCGCAACGATACTGAACTGGCCGCTGATTTCATTCGGCTCCACCGACGCCGATACATCTGTGGCAATCTGCTCATCATAGACCAATCGTTTGTAGAGGCGGGATGATTTGCCCGAGGCCAAGACATCGCTGGCGAGTTCAAGGTAAACTGTGTCCGCCTCGCCGTAAGGCGGGATGTTCCAGACCTTGTAAAGGCGCGCTTGCGGCACGCGATCCGCCGCGACCTCGCGGCGAGTGCCGAGGATTCTTGGAATCCAGGTCTGGTAGCGCGCGACCGGCGGGCCGGCCGGAATCTCACCGAAATACTGTTCGACCTTTTTAAGCGCGGTGTCAGCGTCAATATCGCCCGCCAGAACCAGCACTGTGTTTGCGGCTCCGTAATAATTCGTGAACCACGCCTTCACGTCGTTGAGCGAAGCGGCGTTGAGGTCTTCCATCGAACCGATGACCGTCCACGAGTAGGGATGTCCCGGAGGGGCCGTGCCTTTGGTGATCAACTCGTAGGCCATGCCGTAAGGTTGGTTCTCGCCCTGGCGCTTTTCGTTCTGGACCACGCCACGTTGCGTATCAAGCCGCGCCTGGTCAACGGACCCCAATAAATGTCCCATACGGTCTGATTCAATCCACAAGGCAACGTCCAGGGCGTTCTTGGGAACGTTCTCAAAAAAGTCCGTGCGGTCGTTACTGGTAGTGCCGTTCAAATCGGTGGCGCCAATCCGTTCCATCGCCTCGAAGAACGCGCGTTGATCGCCGCCGCCTTTGAAATTGTCACTGCCCGTGAACATGAGATGTTCGAACAGATGAGCGAAGCCTGTGCGTCCCGGCTTTTCGTTCTTCGACCCGACATGATACCAGAGGTTCACGGCCACAATCGGCGCTTTGCGGTCCTCGTGGACGATCAATGTCAGACCGTTGGTCAGCACGAATTTCTTGAACGGGATTTCGATGGCGGCATCCGCGGCCGCTTCGCCAGCCGGAGACTGTGGCCCAAGCGAAACGAACCCTGCCAGAACTGCGAGGAGGAGGAATGAACGATGGCTCAGCATACGATTTCCAATTTTGAATTGTCAGCTTGCGTCAATAGAGCCAAAAGGCCGGCGATTGGCAACGCCGGAAGGTGACGAAATCGAAGGCCGGAAACAACGCCGCGCAAGAAGGAAACGCCGGCTCGGGGGAGTTGAGCCGGCGTATCGGGCGTCAGGATGAGTCTCAGCGTTGCGCGGTTATTCAATCAGTTGCCGCCACTCCGGTCAAAGCAGGTGCGGAAACATTCGGGTGACAATTCGGTGAAGGCGACCAGTCACGGCGGCAATTGTTCGATCAGGAAAAACCGGGCCGGCCCCGTCGCCGAGTTGGTGAAACGAGTTGTCGCGCCGACGGCGGGAATAGGCCCCGCAAAAATTGTGAATGGCAGATTCAAATCAGTGGTTGAACGAATCCGATAGTTCACGTTGGAGACACTGTTCCAAGTGATGACTGCGTTTGCGCCGGGCAACAACGTTGCACTGGCCACCGGTGCGCTGGGACCTGGAGGCAGTACGGAATCCGGATGCCAGATGGCAAACCCATAGGAAGGTTTTCCGCCAGCCCAACCGAAGTGTCCGCCGACGTGCAGGGCGTCGTTGTTTAAAGCCAGTGCCCGAACGACTGGTGGATTGAGCACCAAACCGGGCGACACGCCGCTGCCCAACGCCGACCACGCGCTGCCGTTCCAGCGGGCGATGTTGCTGGCCAGAATCCCTCCGGCGTTGGTGAAACGGCCGCCCACGTAAACGTCGTTTCCCTGGACCGCAATGGCTGCGACGAAATCATTCGTCGTGCTGGCGATGCCGCCGCCTAGAGCCGACCAGGAACTTCCGTTCCATTTGGCAAGGTTGGTGATGCCAGCGGCGGCGTTGGTGAATCTGCCGCCGGCATAGAGGTCGGTGCCGTTGGTTGCGAGCGCCATGACCGTGCCGGCCAGGCCGCTGCCTACCGCCGACCAAGC
>CAZCZP010000122.1:0-7475 GCA_964502895.1 uncultured Bifidobacteriaceae bacterium | reverse complement strand
TGGCCCAGCGCCCACCAGTTGGTTCCGTCCCAGCGCGCGGCGTTGTAGGCGTGCAACCCGCCCGCGTCCAAAAAAGCTCCGCCCGCGTAGAGCCCGTCATTCGCGTAGGCGAGGCCATTCACGACACTCGCGGTCTGGATGCCGGTCCCGAGCGCCGACCAGTTTGCGCCATCCCATTTGGCAATGTTCCTCGTGGTGATGCCGCCAGCGGCGTTGATGCCTCCGGCAACGTAGAGATTTGTGCCGTCGGCCACCATGGTGAAGATGCCAACGGCGGCGGCGGTGATGCCGGCGCCGACGGAAGACCAGTTCGCGCCGTTCCAGCGGATGATCCGCTTTGCGTCCACGCCAACCGAGTTCGTGAGGAAGGTGCCGCCGACATACAAGTCGTTGCCGATGACCTCCAGCGCATACGCGGTAACCGCAAGGGGGCCGAACTCGCCGGGCAACGCGTTCCAGTTTGCACCATCCCACCGAGCAATGGTCTGAATAGTGGTTAGTCCAATATTGAAGTCGAAATCGCCGCTGGCGTACATGTCGCCACCCATGAAGGCAATGGCGCGCACCGAACCGGCGTTCCCCAGCCCGCCACCGATGTCCGACCAGTTTGCTCCATTCCACTTGGCGATGAGTTTCGCCGCGTTGCCACCCGCGACTGTGAATTCGCCGCCGGCATACAGGTCGTTGCCGTTGAAGACCAGCGTGTAAACGCGGTCATCCGTGCCGCTGCCCACGGCTGACCAGTTCGTTCCATCCCAACGCGCCACATTCGCCGCCGCCACGCCTCCGGCTTGGGTAAATTCGCCGCCGACGTAAACGTCGTTGCCGCGAATGGCGATGGCATAAACCTGACCGTTGACCCCGCTGCCCAGCGGCGCCCAGTTTCGCCCATTCCAGACGGCGATGTTGGTGGCCGCCACGCCACTGCCGACGCCCGATGAGCCGCCCACACCGTTGAAGTGTCCGCCGAAGTAAACGTTGCTCCCGCTGCTGGCCACCGCGCGCACTTGTGAACCCTCGATCAGGGCCCACGCAAACCGCTCGTCCCAGTTGTCGTTCTCGCCAGCGGCCCGGGCCTCGACCCACAAAAGCGCTAGCGCCAGGGCGACAAGGTGAAAGGAGGTCCACCATGATTTGCGGACATGCGCTCGCGCCGCTGGCTTGACGGGTTGGGAAGTTTCGATGTGACGCGTGAGTTCGTGAAAGTTGATTTGCGGCGCAGGTTTCATTGGCGTGTGGCGTTTGGCGCTGGATGTACGCACCAGCCAAGTGCGAGGCAAGCCAGCGGGATTCTGTGGGTGGCAGAGATTTAAGACACAGCACCTCGGAACGGTCAAGGCGCAACGAGCCTCGAGCATAACTCGACCTGCGCATTTTGACGGAGCCACGTTTAAGGAAAGCACCGGCCACGATACGTCAGGCAGGAAATCTGGAAGTCCGCGCTACGTGCAATCTAACAGAACGGGCGGTCCATTGCCGGACCGCCCGCTACTGAACATGCCGCAAACGACAACCGGCACGTCCCTTCTCCAGTGGGGCGGCTGCCGAAACCGGCGAGGCGTTCGCATTGCCGGCTGGAGCTCGTCACCGCGCCATCACTGAATCGATGCGGTAATTCTGCCAGATGGATTGAAAAATTGTTATCGGGTGAAACCTGTATTCCCGGTGCGGGTTTGCCCAGCCTGCCAGGCGCGAATCCACCAAGGCGAATACTCCGCGCAGAGCAGGGGAACTCCTTAAAGGGAGCAACAAGTCCGCGGTTATTTTCCGTGGCAATGCTTGTACTTCTTGCCACTGCCGCACGGGCAAGGATCGTTGCGGCCAACTTTTGGGCCGGCACGGACGGGCTTGGCTTTTTCCACGGCGGCGGCGGCCTCACTCACGACATCGCTGGGTTTCTGTTGCGGCTGCGAAGTGCCGGTGCTGGTAGCGCCACCGCCGAATGCGCTGGCGGATTGGTGCAGGGTCTGTTGCGGGATGTTGCGCAGGAAATTTTCCCAGGCCAGCAGGCTGGACGAACTGCGGAAGATGTTGTGGCAAATCTCGGTTTTGATGTTGACCATCAATTCGTCAAAAATCTTGTAGGCCTCGGCCTTGTATTCGATCAGCGGATCACGCTGGCCATGCGCGCGGAGTCCGATGCTGTAACGCAAGCTGTCCATCTCGTAGAGATGTTCCTGCCATAACTTGTCAATCGCATTCAGGATCGTGAACCGCTCCACCATCACGAGCTTGTCCGGTTCTTCAAAACTGATTTTCGTCTCGTACGCCTTGCGGATGTTGTCCGTGATGAAATTGCAGACCGCGAATTGCGCCGGGCTCAGACTCTCATAAACCGAGCCGTCCACCGGTTTCTCGGAGCCCGACTCCGCCGCCTTCACAATTTCCCCTTCCGGCATACCCAACGGGAAATTCAGATTCACCCAATCCGCCAGCGCGCGCACCTGCCATTGTTCCGCGTCGAATTCCGGTTTGGTAAATTCCTCGACCTTCGAGATGACGACTTCCTCCATGATGTCCATCAAGCGGTCGCGCACGTCGTCGGAGTGGATGATCTCATTGCGGAAGCCGTAAATGACTTCGCGCTGCTTGTTCATCACGTCGTCGTATTCGAGCGTGCGTTTGCGGATCTGGAAATTGTGTTGTTCGACGCGTTTCTGCGCCTGGCCGATGGAACGGTTCAGAAGCGGATGCTCGAGTTCCTGTCCTTCTTCAAGGCCCATCTTCTCCATGTACTTCACGATGCGGTCGGAGCCGAACAGTCGCATCAAATCGTCTTCGAGCGCGATAAAGAAGTGCGATGAACCGGGATCGCCCTGACGCGCACAACGTCCGCGCAACTGGCGGTCAATGCGGCGGGCTTCGTGGCGCTCGGTGGCGAGCACGTGCAAGCCGCCGAGATCAGCGATGCCAGGGCCAAGTTTGATGTCCGTGCCGCGGCCCGCCATGTTCGTGGCGATGGTGATCGAGCCCCGCTGGCCCGCGCGCGCGACGATCTCGGCTTCCTGCTGGTGATACTTGGCGTTGAGAACGGAGTGAATCAGCTTCTCGCGCTGCAACATGCGGGAAAGTTGTTCGCTGATCTCAACGGAAATCGTGCCCACCAGAATTGGCCGCCCCTGGGCGTGGACGGTTTTGATTTCGTTGAGGACGGCGTTGAATTTCTCTCGTTTGGTTTTGTAAACGGAGTCGTTGGCATCCTTGCGGGCAATCGGCCGGTTCGTCGGAATGACGAGCACGCCGAGTTTGTAGATGTCGAAAAATTCCGAGGCCTCGGTTTCCGCCGTGCCGGTCATGCCCGCCAGTTTGTGATAGAGGCGGAAATAATTCTGGATCGTGATCGTCGCCAGCGTTTGGGTTTCGCGTTCGATCTCGACGGCCTCCTTGGCTTCGACGGCCTGGTGCAAGCCATCGCTCCAGCGGCGGCCCGTCATCAGTCGGCCCGTGTGTTGGTCCACGATGATGACTTTGTTTTCCTGCACGACGTATTCCACGTCCTTCTGGTACAGGCTGTAGGCTTTGAGCAATTGCGAGATCGAGTGAATTTTCTGTGCCTTGGTTTCAAACTCCTGCTGGAGCTTGGCCTTGGCTTCCATGCGTTTGCGGGCGTCCTGCTCCGGGCCGACGTCAATGTCGTGCATGGCCGTGCTGAGGTCCGGCAGCACGAAGGCGTCCGGGTCTTTTGGGCTCATGAAATTGCGGCCCTTCTCGGTCAGGTCAGCCTCGTGACTCTTTTCGTCAATCGCGAACAGCAATTCCTCCTTCTCCGCGTAAAGCTCGACCTTCTTCTGGTCGGCATGCAATCGAAGCTCGGCCTGATTCATCAGCTTCAGATTTTCCGGGTCCTCCAGAATTTTCATCAAACCTTCGGCGCGGGGCTGGCCCATCTTGACGCGGAACAGCAACCGGCCAATTTCCCGTTCGAGTTCCTCCGGATTTTCCGGATTCGCGCCATCTGTTGGGCGGAGTTTCTTGAGCAACGTTTCCGCCTCGGAGAGGTAGCGGGCGCAAAGGCGTTCCTGAGCGCGCACGAGCGACTCGACCGCCGGTTTCCATTGCGCGTATTGCTCGTCAAAGGTGCGGACCGCCGGGCCGCTGATGATGAGCGGCGTGCGGGCCTCATCAATCAGGATCGAATCCACTTCGTCCACGATGGCGTAAAAGTGTCCGCGCTGAACCTGTTCCTCCTTGCGCGAAGCCATGCCGTTGTCGCGCAGGTAATCGAAGCCGAATTCCGCGTTCGTGCCGTAGGTGATGTCACAATTGTATTGCTCGCGGCGGACGGACGGCGGCTGGTCGTGAAGGATGCAGCCGACGGTCAGGCCCAGAAATTTATAGACCGCGCCCATCCACTCGCTGTCGCGGGCGGCGAGGTAATCGTTCACCGTCACCACATGCACGCCCCGTCCGGTGAGCGCGTTGAGAAAAACCGGGAGTGTCGCGACCAGCGTTTTGCCTTCACCGGTGGCCATTTCCGCGATCTTGCCCGAATGCAGCGCCATGCCGCCGATGAGTTGTACATCGAACGGGATCATCTCCCACGGCAGCGGATGCCCGCGCACGATGACGTCGGTCTTCCGGTCGGTCAAACGGCGGCAGGCGTTCTTCACGACGGCGAACGCCTCGGGCATGATCTCTTCGATAACCTTGGCCAGTTCGGCTTTGTCTTCGATTTGCGAGAGGCGCGCCTTCCAATCGGCGGTCTTCTTGCGCAGGTCGTCGTCGGAAAGTCTTTGCAACTCCGACTCGATCTCGTTGATCTGGCGGACGATGGGCCAGAGTTTTCTCAACTCCCGGTCGTTCTTTGACCCGAATATTTTTTTGAACAGACTGACAAAAAATCCAAGCATGGTATTTGCCCTGAATCGGGCGCGGGAAACGTAGGGGAACGGACTTGGAGGGTCAATTTTTAACGAACTGGCGTGCAACGCGTACGCCAACTCTCGTGAACGAGCGTCATCAGAAGACAAGCCGCGATCACAGACCAGCGAAATAATTCGGCAGTGCTCCGCGTCGTGATGAACTGGCAACGCCACAATACGTGCGGGGCAATAGTCTGAGCGCGCCGGTGATTCGGCCCGGTTCGGCTTGCGGTGCAGCGCGTTTGCAGCAACGATAACCCCATGAAAACTCTCCTGGCCATTGTAGCGGCCTTGATCGCTGGCCCTCTCTTCGCCGCGAACGAAGTGCTGGTCGTGGCCGACGAATTCCCGGCGATGGAACACATCGCGACGAAGCTCAAGAGCGAGGAGAATATTCCCAGTCGTGTCATCTGGCAAACCAACCTGCCGCCGGACTTGTCCGCGTTTCCCACGGTCGTCGTTTATATTCATCGCGCGTTGAATGAGCCAGCGGAGCGGGCGTTCATCGCTTACACACAGGCAGGTGGAAAACTCGTCGTGCTCCACCACTCGATCAGTTCCGGCAAGCGGAAGAACAAACACTGGTTCGACTTTCTCGGTGTAACGTTGCCCGAGGGCGATGTGAACGCGGGCGGCTACAAATGGATTGAAGGCATCACGCAACAAATCGTGAACCTCGCGCCCGGCCATTTTATTACCTCGCACAAAGTGAATTACCCGGAGCAAGTCGCTTTCAAATCGGCTGCGGATGAGAAGGAGCAAACACTGCCAGGCTTCATGTTGAAGGAATCCGAGGTTTATCTGAATCATGTACTGGCAGAGGACAAGTCGCGCACCCTGTTGCTTGGCTTGAAATACACTGACAAAGATTCCGGCAAAACTTACATGCAATCCCACGCCGGCTGGATCAAGCCGTCGGGCAAAGGCTGGATTGTTTACCTTCAACCCGGCCACGATCTGCACGATCTCACGAACCCGGCCTTCGAGCGCCTCGTGATTAACGCGGTGGTTTGGAAACCGTAAGGGATCGTTGGGTAGCGGCGACGCCTCGTCGCCGCCGGCAAAACCGGTCCCGGCTTGTCACTGCCCGATCGTTTTCTGCATCTCCTGCAATTGTTCGGCCACCCACGGCAACAGCGCCAGACTCGTCGCGTCGAACATCCCGTGCGCAATCACAGCCGGCCAGATGGAGCGGTGCAACACGATGATCAGGCCCAGCAGCAGACCCAGAAAACCAGTCAGGACCGCCGCCAGCGCGCCTTGCGGCAGATGACCGAATCCGAAAATCACGGCGGCGATGGCAACCGCGCCAATCTGTCCGGCGCGCGATTCAAACCAGCGCGGCCAGAGTGCGCGTAACGCAGCCATGAAACTTGAGCGCCATAATTCTTCTCGCAATCCCGCGACGACAAAGCTCACCAACGTCAGCGTCAGCCAATAGTAGAGCGGATTCTGCCGCATCGCGGAAACATCCACGACCGCTTCCACGTCGGGACGATTGGCTAGAAAGAATTCCTGCAGGCCGCTCGACGTTGTGACGCCGGTGGCGACCAGAATCACACCGAAGGCCAACAGAAAGATTCCCAACGCGACGCGAATCGCTACCGAATAGCCGACGCCCAGCGGCAAAGTCCAGACGCCCGCGCGCCAGCGCAAGAGCAGTTGGTCGCGGGAAGCTCGAGACGCAAACCACGCCAGGCCGAACACAAGGCCAAAGACCAGCAACTCCACGGCGCAAGCGTAGAGCAGCCCTTTCGCATTCGCGGAAAGCGCAGGTGCGCGTGTGTTATCGTGGCCCGACCCCGCCAGCCCGATGAAGACCGGATACGCGGCGACCAGCAGCAAATGTATCCACCAACGGCCTCGATTGATTGGAAGCTGCTCCGTGACCGGAATGGTCTGGGTCGGCACAGGCGGAACGTTCATCGCGCATCCTTAAACTGCCGCGATTCCAATGACACGTATATTCGCTGTGTCTTTGCCGTCTCTTGTTCCAGGGCCATTGCACCCATCGGCGACTGGAGCGACCGCCCGCAATTCCGCGCACGACTTCAACTCATTCGTTTCCCTCATCGCTCGCGTTGTTGCTCAAGACGACCCGGCTTTTGCTCTGGTTCGCCACTTGCAGCTTTCCCTTGATGAGGTTGTCCGTGACAACCGCGCGCCGCACATCCGGGGCCAGTGAAATCTGCGGCTTGTTTTCCTGAAACTCACAGCCGCGCACGATCACGCTTCCGCTTTCGACCTGCAATGCGGACCTCCCTTCCTTGTTGCGGTCCCACTGGACGAACGTGCAATCGCTAAAACCCACCGTGCCTTTGCCCGCGATCTTTGCGATCTGGTTGCACGGCCCCCAGAACGCGGAATTCACGAAGCGCACGCTTCCCGTGTTGTTCGTGCTCACACGAATCATCGTAGGGTCCGGGCCGTGGAACGAAACGAACTCGCCGTTCGAGATCAGCAGCCCGATGCGCGAGCATTCCTCGACCTCCAGTGCCGTGAAGCAATCGTCCGCGCCGATGCCCAGAAAATTTCCGTTGCAATCGCCGGACTTCGTTTTGATGAACTTGTAGCCGACGTTGTAGCCGAAGCAGAACGTGTTGAAGACGTATT
>CAZCZP010000121.1:0-11538 GCA_964502895.1 uncultured Bifidobacteriaceae bacterium | reverse complement strand
AACCACGGGAACTCGCGCGGCTTGTGCCAGGATTGGTAAAACGGATTCTGATGAACGAGCACCTCGACGGTCGCGTTCGCCACCGCGCCACCGAAGTAGTAATCGGCCTGAATCTCCACTTCGACCTTTTCGCCGAGGCGGAAGGATTTTCGTTTGCCGTCCTCCTCGGGCGTTTTCACGCTCACTTTGAACTCAGGCAGTTTGTATTCCTCGAGCCGGAACAACGTGGCGTTGCCGATTCCATTCCTGCGGCCTGCATCCCAGAATTGCACGCGATATTCGCCCAGCGGCATCGGCTCAGTCAGTTCAAGCGAACCCCACGCGCTGCCGAACGTGTTGAGCGTGGCTTTGTCGGCCTTCACCTTCGTGCCGCGCGGATCGGTGATTTCAAATTCGACAACCTGGTCGGACGGAGTGGAATAGACCGATCCATTGTATCGCCGCGCGATGAATTTCCAGTTCACGGTTTCTTTGGGCCGATACGCGGGCCGGTCCGTGAACGCGTAAATTTTCCACGGTTCATTACCCTGGCCATACCAATAACTGTGGCCGGGGCTGAAGGCCTGCCGGTCGTTGATAATCGCGCTCGCGAAAAGCTCGACGTTGTTGTGCTGACGCGTGGCTAGATCGAAAACCGCGATGCCGTCCTGCCCCGTGTCTTTGGTCTGCTCGCGCACACGCCACGTGTTATTTTCGTGCCAGCGTTCCCACAGCTTCACCTTGCCGCCCGCGAGGGGCGAACCGTTCAGCGCGTTGCAGAAATAGACCAGCGTCTGCTTGCCGGAAGTCTTCAAGACCAGGGACGCGTCGGTCACGAGAATCAAATCGCGTCCCTCCAAGCCGCCAGCTTTGGCTTCGATAACGTAAGCACCGGGCTTGAGTTTTTCCTCCAGGCGCACCGTTTCGTTGCCGGGTTTGTAGTCGCCCTTGTCCTTCGTGTCGCGCGTCCAGGATTTGAGCTTCTCCAGTTTGCTCACGTCAATCGAATGCAGCCAATGCGTACCGCGCTCGTTGAGCTTGATCTCGCGATTCAATTCGACCGGATACAGCGCGAGTTCGATTGACTTCACGTTGCGCCAGTTGAGGTGATATTGAATTTCTGAATCTGGCAAAAAGATGTTGCCCACACTGATGCCGAGTTGAGGATTGGTGATACTCTTGATCTGCTGTTGTGCCTGATCCCAATACCGCGTCTCGCCCTTCGCAAACTCGCTTACAAGCTTGCGAAACAGTTCGAGGGCTTTGACGTAATCCGGTTCGTGCGACCAGCCGCCGTTCGGCTGAAAAACAATGCGGCCCTGGCTTTGCATCCACTCGGCGTAATTGTAGAGCGCGTCGTCATACCAATCCGTTTTCTTGCCGAGCTTGAGCGCGCCCTCGAATTCATCCACGACGCGCGCGCGTTGCTCGGGATCACCGCCCTGATTGCGTAGCGTCATCGCGACGAGGTAATGCGCGTGGGCCTTTTCCTCGTCGGTCTGCGCGATCTTCAAAACGTTTTCGACAACGTCGAGCGGGACGTAGTTGCCCCAGTAGCCATAGTGGTAATCGCGCTGCACACCCGGCGGTCTGGCGATGCGCCAGACAATCGCGAGATAACGCCCGCGGGCCGTCTCGATGTCCCGCGCGCCGGCCCACCAATCGAGCACCTGCTGATAGTGCGGCCAGGCTTGCCCCCAATTTTGTTGGTTGCGCCGCGTCCACCAGAAATCTCCAAGCGATTCCTGCGCTTCCACCCACACGCGATCACGATCCTCAGCACGTGAGACGTCGCGGATCAAAACTTCGAGTTGCTGCCGTGCTTCGTCGAGCTTGGTGGTGTCGGCGGTTTGAGTGGCGGATTGGGAACGCCATTGCGTATCAGCGTGACGGAAAGAAACCCAGCGTGCCTCGTTCGAGCTGATGTTCGACATTTCCCTGGCCCGCGCGTAGAGCTCGTGAGCTTTGGCGTAAGAGCCATCCGCATAGAGCTTCTCGGCTTCAGCTTTGAGCGATTCGTATTCGGGCGGCTCGGCTGAGAATGTCTTCCACGCCAGCAACCCCATCAGGGCAAAAACAATGTGTTTTGTCATAACTCCAGGCCGTTAGACGTGACCCGACTAAAAATGCTCCGGCAACGGTGCCGTGGGAACATAACCATTGTTTGGAACCCACCGGCTAAACTGAGCGATGGATCGCAGCGTGCCCCATTCCCCTCACCCTGACCCTCTCCCCTGGGAGAGGGAACAGCCATCAGCCAACTTCGGATTCTTGAACGATTCTCCTGCCGTCTTCGCCACACGAAACTGCCAAAACCCGCCGAACGATTCTCTCTCTCCCCAAGGGAGAGGGCAGGGGTGAGGGGGAAGACGCGATGAATCGTACTCGTCGCGTCCGCACTGCCGCCAATTTCTCCGCTCAAATCTTTTTCGCGACATCCCCCACCCGGATGACGCCGGGCTGGACGACCTTGGCGTTGATGCCGCGCAAGTGAAGTTTTTTCCCCGCGGGCGAGTTGACGAACTTCATCGCGTCCACCCCGTAACGCGACATGAATTTTTTGCAGCCGGTGTGGGGCGGGCGGGTGACTTCGATTACTGCCGCACCGATGGCCAATCGCGTCCCTGGCGGCACGTTCACCTCGCTCAAGTCCAAGTCAACGTATAACTGGTCGCCCGCCAGCGGCCAGCGTTCTTTCGTTTGCGCCAGCAAGGCTACCACGCGGGAATTCATGACGTTGAGTTGCATCTCGGGATTCGCCGAACCGTCGGGTGTGCTGGAACTGCCGCGGCTTTTCCAATTATCACCGACCAGGCCCACCGCGAGGTCGAGTTCGCCCTCGTGCAAAACCTCCCGCGCTTCGGTCTGAGGCCGGCGCACGATCAACTCCAACACGCCCTGATTTTTCGGTGATTGCCGGATCGTCTCCATTCCCGCTTCGAGTTCGGCCAGCGTCAGATGTTTCGCTTCAGTAGTCATAGTGCGTTAATTGTGCGACGACGGAATCCGGTGTCAAAGTGCAAATGGAAGGCGATTTGTGCAATCCGGGCCGCGCGCTTGCTGGTGAAGTTCGCGCCAGAATTCCGGAACTGAGTTGCGGAGTTGCGTTTGCCGCATTTTTGCGGGACTGTGGATTCAGAACCGGGTCGGTGATGCTCGCTTGGTGTGCGAGAAGCCCGATGGAAACCAAATCTTATGGAAGTCTATTTTGACAATCTGACGGCGGAGAATGCCTCGCTGGACAAACTGGCGGAAGACGTAACCGAGCTTGTGCAGGATGCCGAGGCGTTGGTCGAGGCGAGTGGCAACAAGTTGTCCGAAACTTCCAAGGCGGAACTGGCAAGCGCCCTGGCGCGGGTGAAGTCACGCGGGGAACGCATAAAACATCAGGCATTGGCCGGCGCGCGTGCGACCGACCGGGTCATTCGCCGGCATCCTTATCAATCGCTCGGAGTGGTGTTCGGATTGGGTTTTCTTTTAGGAGCACTTCTCAAACGGCGGTGAGCGAATCGAGCTTGTTGAATTCTCGTCCGTCTTCCATCTTCTCGGTATCCGTGCAACCGCAATAATGCTCAGCCATTTAAGCGTATGACAAACCAGCTCTTGAATCTCGACACGCTCCAACACGCCAAACAGAAGGTTGTTGACCTGAGCGTGGAATTCGGCCCGAAAGCGATGACGGCCTTGCTGATCATGGTGGTCGGCTTTTTCGTTTCGCGCTGGGTGGCGGGCGTGTTCGAAAAGTGGATCGAGAAAATGGAACTCGAGCCGCCGGTACGGATACTCATGTTGCGCCTGGTGCGTTTGTTGGTAATGGGAATGTTCGTGGTGCTCGCGCTGCAAAATCTGGGGATTCAACTGATGCCATTGATCGCCGGCCTGGGAATCGCCGGCGCGGGCATTGCCTTGGCGCTACAAGGCCCGCTCAGCAACCTGGCCGCCGGTTTGGTGATCATTTTCACCAAACCGTTCCGGGTCGGCGAATACGTGGACATGGCCGGCGAGGAAGGACGAGTGGAAGCCATCGAACTGTTCAACACGATACTGAGCCATCCGGACCTTTCCCGAATCATCATTCCCAACCGCAAAATTGTTGGGGAAGTCATGCATAATTACGGCAAGATTCGACAACTCGACGTAATCGTAGGCGTGGCCTATAACTCGGACTTGAACGCGGCCCTCGCGGCGGTGAACGATGTGCTTAAGCAAAACCCGCGCGTGCTCAAGGACCCGGCGCCAGTCGTCCGGGTTTCGATGTTGGCGGATTCTTCGATCAACATCGCCGTGAAACCTTGGGCGCCGGTGACCGAATTCGGTGTGGCAAGCGGAGAAGTGAACAAGGCCATTGTCGAGGAATTCCGCGCGCGCGGCATCTCGATACCCTTCCCACAACGCGAGGTGCGATTGTTGAATCCACCGGGATAAGAACGATGGGAAGCAAGCGGCGCCTCGACGCCGATTCATGAAAGAGCCCATGCAAAAAGTTGTTGGCGTCGTTTGTCTGGTCGCGGGTGTGTTGCTGCTGGTGTGGGGTTACAACATTTCGCAGTCGGTGACCTCCCAACTCAAAGAAGCCGTCACTGGCTCGCCGAGCGACCGGGCAATCTACTTTTACATCGGCGGGGCGGTGCTTTCGATCTTCGGTTTGTTTCAGATTTTCGCGGGGCGAAAGTGAAACCTCCCCATTCTACAATCAGCTAGCACGACTTTCACCCGACGACTTCTAGCAGTAATGGGGAATCGGCGGCGATTCTTCCGCTAAACAAATTCACTCCAGCGCTTTTGCGACCGCCTCGGCCAGGCGCTGGCGATAAGCCGGGTCGGCGATTCGGCGTGCCTCGGCCGGATTCGACAGATAGCCGCCCTCAATCAAAACCGCGGGCCGGCGTTGTCCGCGCACCACCCCTTGATAACGGGCGCGGCGGACACCGCGGTCGGCCATGGGGGCGACCTTTAACAACCAGCGATGCAAATGAAATGCGTACTGCAGATTCTCCGCGTCATACGCGTTGTTGGGAAAAACCTGGTCCGGGTCGTCGTTGTATCCGCGCGTCAGGCTCGACGACATTCCGGCGGGCGTGAGGCAATAGGTTTCCAACCCGGCCTGATCTTCGGCCCCGTCACCCGAAGAATTGAAATGCAAACTCAAGAACAGGTCGGCTTGTTTTCTCTCGGCAAAGGCGACGCGATCCGGCAGCGAAACGTCCTCATCCTTCGTGCGGGTCAGGAACACGCGCCACCCGTTGCGTTCCAACAAGGGCGTGAGCCGTTGCGCCCAATCGAGTGTGAATTCCTTCTCCCACCGTCCATCGGCGGCGCTGCGAGTACCGACGTTGAGTCCGCCATGACCCGGATCTATGACGATCACTCGATTCGTTTTCAGCACCCCGTTGTAGCCGGCTAACAGCGGTTCGATGCTCTTCTGCAAATCGAGCGTGTGCAAAAAAATCTGGCCGCCGATGAACTGCGGATTGAATCCCAGGCGGAATTCCATTCGATCCCAGTAGGCCGCCAGACTGCCTTCCTGCACGAGCAGGCTGCCGTTGGTTGTGGTCTGGGAAAAACTCGCCGTGGGCGCTACCGAAAGGCACCGCGGGGCAGCGAAGCCGCGTTGTGATGCCCATCGGCCCAAGGAAATCCAAGTCTGTTCTGGCGACAATGGGCGCGGCGCTGCAGGAAGCGGTCGGATTTCCGGGGCGACGATGGGCGGGGTCCCCGCCGCCGTCTGTTGTGGGGGCGTGGGCGTCACCGACTTTTGCGAAGGGTTGGCCGTCAAAGAGCTTTTCCGCGGGGGCGGCTCTGTCACCGTCGGTTGTGGAGGTGTCGCGGTCACTGATTCTTGCTGAGCCGGCCGCGACTCTGGCAGCATGGCAGGGGGCGGCGCGGCAGGTTCGGTTTGACGGGTTTGAGGGTGGTCCTTCGAGGCATCCCAGTCAGGTGGCTTCTCGCCTTTTGGGCGCGGCGGAACTGTGGAACAGCCCGTCGCCAGCACGCAAAGGCACAAGAGCACTCTGGCCGTGGTGAACACGCGCCCATTGTGCAAATGCGAATTGCCGACTCAAGTGGATTCACGTTGCGGCGACAAAAAATATTGAGCCTCGGCTCGATGATGATTGAATCCGGAATTTTTTGATGTTTGGCGTTTCAAGTATGGTGTTTAATCCCGCCGCCGTGAAAATACTTGTTGCCCTCACCGGAGCCAGCGGAATGCTTTACGCGCAACGCTTGTTGGACAATCTCAATTCCGCGGCCCACGAAATCCACGTGGTGCAGAGCAACTACGCGCAACAAGTGATTGCCGAGGAATTGCCCGACGGGTTGCGCCTGCCGCCTGGGGTGAAGACGCACAACCTCAAAAGCATGAACGCGCCTTTCGCCAGCGGCTCGAACCCGCCCGACGCAATGGTTGTGATTCCTTGCACCATGGGTACGCTTGGCCGCATCGCGCACGGCTACAGCGAAGACGTGTTGCTGCGCGCAGCAGACGTGGTGTTGAAGGAAAAGAAGAAACTCATTCTCGTCCCGCGTGAAACACCGTTGAGCCTGGTGCATGTGAAGAATTTTGAGCTGCTCCTGCTCGCGGGCGCAACCATCCTGCCGGCCAACCCGGGATTTTATGCCAGACCGAAAACAATCGAGGAAGTCGTGGACACGGTCGTGGCCCGCGTGCTCGACCATCTCGGCATGCCGAATCAAGTGGCACCGCGCTGGGCGGAGGACAGAGAATGAAGTGAAAAGAGGAATCCAAACCTCGAAGCGTAACGCCCAGGCAGAGTTACGCCGACCATCCAACCGCGCCAACCACCCGTTCGGCGAAGCTGGCTGATATTTCGATGTTTGCTGTTGAATGTTGAGTGTTGAATGTTTTCATCTCTTAGAAAATGGGCCGGCTTTGTGCGCTTCTCGCACACGATCTTTGCTTTGCCATTCGCGATGGCGGCGATGGCGGTGGCGGCACGCGACAATCGCGGCTGGCCGGGTTGGCGCACGTTCGGATTGATTGTGGCCGCCATGGTCTGCGCGCGCACCTGCGCGATGGCGTTCAATCGAATCGTGGATCGAAAGTTTGACGCTCTAAATCCACGCACCGCCAATCGCCACCTGCCGACGGGGCAAGTCAGTTTAGCGAGCGCCACAACTCTGTGCGGCTTGTCCGCGGCGGGATTGGTCGTCGTCAGCTTCTTCCTCAATCCGGTTTGCTTCTGGCTTTCTCCCGTCGCCCTGGTCGTCATTTGTTTCTACTCGCTGACGAAACGGTTCACAGATTACACGCATGTCTTTCTGGGCATTGCGCTCGCGCTCGCGCCGGTTGGCGCATGGCTGGCGGTGGACGGGACGAATGTGTCGTGGCTCGAAGTTGTTCAAATGCTCACGCTGGCGGTCGCTGTCGTGTTCTGGCTGGTGGGATTCGACATCATTTACGCGTTGCAGGATCATGAATTCGACCGTAAGGCCGGGTTGCATTCGCTGGTTGTGGCTTGGGGGCCAAAAAACGCGCTCCAAGCCGCGTTCCTCGCCCACATGGTCATGTGCGGCCTGCTCCTCGTGTTTGGTTTGCTCTGCCGTTTTCGCGTCGCCTATCTCATCGGTTGGTTTATCATCGTGGCCTGCCTGATTCTCGAACACTGGGTCGCGAGGCGCCGCAGTCTCGATTGGATCAATGTGGCTTTCTTTCGGTTGAACGCCGTGGTCAGCACGGTGTTTTGTGTTGTGACGATTGCCGACGTGGTTTTTCAAGGCGGTTTCAAAGTGCGGTGAACGGCACAATAGAACCGTTTGAACAGAGCGCAATCTGTTTGCACTCCAGCCCGCCGCCGCGAATAATCGCGCCATGATTCGCCTCTGCAACTCCAGTCGAAATGCCACTCCCGGCCTCATGGTGTTGATGGCTCTTGCTGCGCCGGTGCTCGCGGCTGAGTTCAAACCGGCGCCCCAGGAATTCCGGCAGGAAGGGTCTCGGAGTTGGTCGCCGCCGGATGGAGTTGCCGCCAGCGGCTTCTCCGGCGTTGACATCGCTCCGGACGGAACCGTCTTCGTGTCGGACGGAAAGCAGTGGCACGCGCTGCGCAATGACCAATTTGAAAGTCTGCCGCCTCCACAGAATAACAAGGACGGCGCAGGTTGGATTACAATCGGTGGCGCCGTGCATGAATTACCGGTGCCGCTGGTGGACCTTCGGCAAATTTGTCGCCAGGGCGAAGTCGTCTTGCTGGCTACGGCGAAAGGCATCGTGCTGATAACGGCGGCTGGTTCGGTAAGTCGCGAATTGACGGATAAGAACGTGCGGCAAGTCGCCGCCGGGCCTCATGGCCTTGTGCTGGCGGCAACGGATGTCGGACTTTGGCGCCGGGGTAATGACAGCAAATGGGAGAAGATCCAGGCCGCCGACGAGGCCGGGCGCGTTTGGACCGAAGGCGACGTGCGCGGCGTGGCAATTGACGCTCACGGAAATTGGTGGATTGCAACGCCTGCCGGTGTGGTGAACCGACAAGGTGACAATTGGAGATTCTTCACGGGGCGCGACGGTTTGCCGTACGCGGACTTTACCTGCGTCGCGGCGGTCGGATCGGAGATTTGGTTTGGGACGAAGCGCGGCGCTGTCCGCTTCGATGGCCATGATTGGGCTTATCGCGAGGGTCAACGCTGGTTGCCGGGCAACGAGGTGCGCTCGATCGTGGCCGGCACGGATGGCCGCGTGTGGTTTGCAACGGACGAGGGCCTGGGTTGCATCGAGCGACGCACGATGACGCTGGCTGAGAAAGCCGAACACTACGAACAGGAAATCGAGCGTTACATCAAGCGAACACCGTTCGGCTATGTCTCGGAAGTCAGCCTTGGCGCACCGGGCGATCGCTCGAAAATCAATTACTCCGACAGCGACAATGACGGTCTTTGGACAGCGATGTACGGCGCGGGCGAGTGTTTCGCTTACGCCGCCACGAAGAAACCCGAATTCAAAAAGCGCGCGCAACAGGCATTCGAAGCCTTGAGATTTTTGCAGAAGGTCACGCAAGGCGGGCCGCACAGCCCGCCCAAGGGTTACGTCGCCCGCACCATCCGGCCTGTCGAATGGCCTGACCCGAATATCGGGCGACTCGAACGCGATCGCGAAGATCAGAAGAGTGACAAGCTTTGGAAAGCTTATGAACCGCGCTGGCCCAAAAGCGCCGATGGTAAATGGTATTGGAAGAGCGACACCAGTTCGGACGAACTCGACGGCCATTACTTTTTCTATCCGGCCTACTACGACCTGGTGGCGGACACCGACGTCGAACGTGAACGCGTGCGGGAGGTGGTCCGCGACCTCACGGATCACCTGTTGGCGCACGACTGCGCCCTGGTAGATCACGATGGCAAACCCACGCGCTGGGCGGTTTTCGGCCCGCGCTGGTTGAATCACGACCCCGACTGGTTTGTGGAGCGAGGCTTGAACTCGTTGAGCATCCTTTCCTACCTGACGGTGGCCGAGCACGTGACCGGCGACGCGAAGTACGGTCAGGCCATACGCGAGCTGATCGACCGGCATGGCTACGCGGCCAATGTCATGAATCCCAAAACGCAAATGGGCGTGGGCTCTGGCAACCAGTCGGATGACGAAATGGCCTTCATGTGTTTCTACAACCTCTTGCGTTATACCAAAGCGGAGACCTGGCGGGAGCGGTGGCGATTCGCCTTTTACGCCTATTGGGCGCTTGAACAACCTGAGTTGAATCCGTTCTTCAACTTTGCCTTCGCGGCAGTCGGGCGCGGGCAGACGTTTGCAAATGCCTACGGCCGCATTTCCGTGGACCCATGGTCAGGCTGGCTCGATGATTCCATGGCCGCCCTCAGGGGATTCTCGCTGGATCGCGCCAACTGGGCGCATCACAACAGCCATCGGCTGGATCTGATGCCGCTGCGCCGACAACAAGTGCCCGACTTGGCTTCGGATGAGTTGCCACACCGCGCCGGTCGGGTCAACGGCAAGGTACTGCCGGTTGAGGAACGCTTCTTTAACCACTGGAACACCGACCCCTGGCGTCTCGACTACGTTGGCGACGGTCGCGAATTGGCGAGCGGCACAGTTTTTCTTCTGCCCTACTACATGGGTTTGTATCACGGGTTCATCCAGCAACCGCGTTGAGCCGCGTTCGCGAGCGGTCGCGGTGAAGACATTGCCCTGTCTCCGGCATGAACATTCTGTGATGGACGTAGCACAGAGGTGATATTAAAACGTCTATCCGATGAACAAGATCGCTTTCGTTTTCCTTATGTTTAGCCGACGCCGCTTCCGCGCTCTTTTGCTCGGGCTCAGCGCTCCGGCCTATGCCCTGGCTTTCGGGGCGACGGCGCAAACCTACATCATCGAACCGGATGATTATCCCGATGGCACAGTGCTGGATCACATCCTTTCCGCCGTGCATCTGACAAGCGCTGGCGCTGACAATCTGCCTATCCCGCCGGTACCGTTCGAGGTCACGGCCGTCGGCGACTTGCTTGATTTTGCGACAACAGGCACCAATGTGTTCGCGTGCGCGAACGTGCCCTTCTGGAACAGCAATCAGCGGTTGCGAATGGAGTTCACGCCGTCAGTGTCCTCCGTGACCCTTGACTTCGCCGGCGGGCAATACTTCACGAACGAAACCGGCCGGCTTGACGGTTACAACGCCGCCGGTCAGTTGGTGGCTTCCTATGTCACCGCCCCGCGAGCCGCTGGCCACGTGGAAACGATGACGATCTCGCGGGAGGCGACGGACATCGCCTGGGCGGTTGCGTATGTACCGCCGGGCCTCGGCGTGTTTGGGCGGCTGGACAACCTGCGCTTTGGCATCGTGCCGCGTCCGGTGTTGCAACTCAGCGTGGCGAATGGGATCGCCGTGTTGACTTTCGCTGGCTCAACCAACCTCACCTACCGCGCCTGGGCTTCAACGAACCTGAGCAATTGGCAGGTTCTTGGATCCCCCACTCAAGTGCAGCCAGGGCAGTTTGTCTTTGCCGACGTTGGCGCCGTTGGCAAGGCGCAACGATTCTATCGCGTCAGTCTGCCATGACACCGGGCGGCACTCATGGCCCGATGGATTTGCCTCCCCACAACTGATTTACTCCGCGACAATGAAATTTCTCCGTCCAATGTGGCGCTTGACAAGCATTGCGGTATTAGGCATAACAGCCGCTCTCCAAACTCGTGGGCTGCTTCACTGAGGAAGCGTTTCTCGTCGCTACGAAACGAATTGGCAAAGGTAGTCACTTGGAAGCCGAATTCTCAAAAGTGAATCGTCTGTCGGTCTGGGTTGATCGGAGCTTGTGGATGCTCATTGGCATTCAGTTCTGGTGGTTGGCTTCGAGTTTCTCGACCTTTATTACCCGGAGTAGTTTGCCGTTTGGATTCAAGGACAAAGAACTGCCCACGATTTTTGGGTCTGCCGACCTGCTGTGGCCGGTGACGGCTTATGCTCTGGTTCAAGCGGCCGGGTTGCTGACGGTTTTGGTTGCTTGTGCGTGGTTGGTCAAGCGGCCGGAGTATCAGTGTGGCGGATGGCTGGACATGCGGTTGATGCGGAAGTCAAATTTGATTCTAGC
>CAZCZP010000120.1:0-11544 GCA_964502895.1 uncultured Bifidobacteriaceae bacterium | reverse complement strand
CATCTCCAAGGGCGTCACCGGGGGGAGGGCATTGTTCGATGTGAAACAACCAAAGATCGCGGCAAATATTGCTTGCCAGCACCGACGGGGCGGCTATCTTCTGCGCCCTTGAATTTGAAACAGGATTGAATTGTTATGGCACGAATTTGTGAGATCACCGGTGTCGGTCCCCGCAAGGGCAGCATCATCTGGCGCAGCGGCAAACCCAAGAAGCAGGGCGGCATCGGCACGCACATCACTGCCATCACCAAGCGCAAGTTCATGCCCAACCTCCAGCGCGTAAAAGCGCTCATCAACGGTGAAGTGCGTTACGTCCGCGTCTCCACCCGTGCGCTCAAGAAGGGCCTTGTGACCAAGGCACCAAAGCGGAATTGGAAGCCGGCGGAAGCGAAGGCGTGAGTTGGGTCGGCTCACCCGACTGCAAGTTCAAGCGTTTGCCTTCAGCGCCGCCGGGTCAATCACCCGCGTCCAGCGTTCCTGTTCGGAGATGGGAATCAGCCCGCGTTGAACTTTGCTCCAGGCCATTTCGCGCAATGACCGCCAGCCCAGCTTGCGGGCCGCTTCGCGAAGGTCGCCAATCTTGACACCAGGCTGAATCAAATCCGCAATCGCTTCGTTGAGCAGGAACATTTCGTAGATGGCCACGCGGCCACGATGTCCTCGTTGGTTGCATTCCACGCAACCGCGGCCACGCGACGCTTTCACTTCCCCGGCCGGGATGCCCAACGATTTGGCCATTTCTTCCCGCGTGCCTTGGGAAATTTCCGGGTCCGGCTCCGCGCAATGCCGGCAAATGCGTCGGGCCAGCCGCTGTGAAATGCTGCACACGAGTGAAGAGGACACCAGGTAGGGTTCAATTTTCATTTCGAGCATCCGCGTCACCGCGCCGATGCTGTCATTGGTGTGCAGCGTGGACAGAACAAGATGCCCGGTCTGCGCCGCGCGAACGGCAATTTCCGCGGTCTCGTAATCGCGGATTTCCCCGACCAGCACCACGTCAGGATCGTGCCGCAACACGGAGCGCAATCCGGCAGCGAAGGTCAGGCCAATCTGTTCGCGCACCTGGATTTGCACAACGCCTTCAAGCTGGTATTCAATCGGGTCCTCGAAGGTGATGATTTTCCGGCCTTCGTCATTCGCGTGGGCCAGGGCCGCGTAGAGCGTGGTGGTTTTGCCGCTGCCAGTTGGCCCGGTGAGCAAGACCATGCCTTGGGGCAACTTGGTCAACTGCGCGAAAACGGCTTCCTGATTCGGCTCCATGCCAAGCTGGCCGAGGTCCAGAAAAAGGCTTTGCCGACCAAGGATGCGCAGCACGATGGCTTCGCCGTGTTTGGTGGGAACGACCGACACGCGCAGGTCATATTCCTCGTCGCCCGTTTTCATGGCGATGCGGCCATCGTGAGGCAGGCGTTTCTCGGCGATGTTGAGTCCGGCCATGATTTTGAGCCGGGAAATCACGGCGGCATGCAAATGGTGCATATCCACCGGCAACGGCACGGTTTCGAGAATGCCGTCCACGCGGTAGCGGAGGCGGATGGAATTCACATAAGGCTCCAAGTGAATGTCCGTGGCCTTGAGCCGTAGAGCCTCCTGAAGGATTTGATCCACAAAGGCGGAAATGGTGGTTTCCAAGGCGGAATCCGATTCCTTACCCTGCACATCAAAGACGATCTCGCGGTCGAGGTCCGCCCCGCCGCGCTCTTCTCGGAGTTTTTGTATGGTCTCGGCGCCAAGCCCAAAATTTTTCTTGATGACGGCGTGGACAGCGCTGGGCGTGGCGAGGACGGGTTTGAATTTCTGATTCAGCAGCAGCCGGAGGTTGCCCTGCTCCATCTGCCGCAGCGGCTCGCTGAAGGCAAGAATCACCGCGTCTCCGTCCATGCCGAGAGGCAGCATGTTGTAATGAAAAACGAACTTGATCGGGACCAATTCCAGTGTCTCGCGCTTGAGGTCCAACGCCACTGGGTCAACAAATTCCAGCTCGTTCACGGCAGCCAACGCCCGCCAGGTGTCCTCCTCGGAAGCGAAGTTCAGGTCCACGACGGCGCGATGTTGGGGCAGATTGAGCCGGCGCTGGCGGCGGCGGACCTGCTCCAGTTGGGCGGCGGTGAGTTTGCCCTGGTCCAGCAACAGCTTGCCGACCTCGGGCGATGTAGGACCAGGGTTCATGTTCAGCGGATGGGGACTTCAACAACTTTTTTCTCGTTCAACTTGATCACGTTGGTCTGGGCCGCCGAATTCGTCAACGTCAACATCTGCATCGCCACATTGGACACGAACAAGTTGGTGGCAATCTGCCCGCCGATGGTGCTCACAAGCAATGCGTCGTCCATTTTCAGGAAGACACGTCGCGGGTCGTCGGCGGTCTGGTAATACCCGAGGTAAGTGATTTCAACCTTGCGAGTGGTCGGCGGCGGCGGCGTGGGTGGCACAAAGTGCGTCGTGTGAAAAGCAGACGCGCCAGCCCCTGCGGCAGATTTGATTCCGGGCGAGGCATCGAACAAGTGCTCCAGTCGCGCCACGGGCACGGGGTTCTGCGCCGCCACCGTGTGCGACGTGGTTTCGACATACTGGGGCGACGAACTCCCCAGCCGGATCAAAGCCAGCGCCAAAAGCGTCCACAGACCCACGTGAAGGAGGGTCACGAACCAGCGGCTTTTCAGGGTTTGGTTGAACATTATTTCAGTTCGTCACAGCTACCCTATTCACGGAAAACGAACCCGACGATGCGAAGTGAAGCATGGACTTCGTCCGGTTTTTCCGGCGAATGTTTGCGCAGCGTCAACCGGTCAAAGAACAGGGCCGGCTTTTGCGCCAGCGCCTCGGGCAACCCGGCGGCCTTCATTTCGTCGGCTCGCAGCGGCAGGCTTTGGAGCAAGGCCGCGATCGAGGACGCGGTCGCGGTCAACTCGACGCGCACGGGAATTTCCGACAGCGTCCACGTGCCAAACGTGCGGCCATTGGTGAAAGCCGTGGGCACATTCAACGACTCGATGGCCGTCACTTTGCAGCGAATCGCCGTGGTCAACAGATTTTCAATCAACGCCAGCTCCGCCCAAAGCAACTCCGGTTGCCGGACATCGGCAGTGTGCACGGGAAAGCCATCGAAGACAGCGGGGGCGACGGTCACCTTGCTCTGCGCGGCAAGCTTGCGCAAATCGTCCTGCTTGTTTCCGCGCTCGTTCTCGTAATCCACGAGTTGGAACGGCGCGTTGATGCGTTCGCGCACCGCATCGCCAAAATCTGCGCGCGCCAGCGATTTTTGCCGGGCCTTGGCAAGCACGGCGATGGCCTGGCGCGTGGCCTCGAGCTGATTGGTGATGCCCACGAAGTCTATCGAGAGATCGTTGGTCTGGTGCAGCGCCGCGGAAAGTCTGCGCCAGGTCTTGTCGAGGGGTTCGCTCAATTTGTCCGCGCGCCGGCTCACCGGCAGCAGCACGAACAAATACGCCGCCGCCAGGGCCAGCGCGACGACAAGAATCAGAGTGCGCCGGGAACGTTCGTGAAGAAGAAACGAAAACATATCAGGGCCCCGTTTCGTTTTCTTCATTGGTTGTCCGGCGGCTCCGGCTGGAATTTCCGCCACCGTCGGTCGCCCGAAGACGTCTCCCGGACGTGGCTGGCTGAAACTCCGTGGCAGCAAAATCCAGCGACAAGGCAAAATGCCGCTCGGGCAAAATCACTTTTGGGTCGGCGAGGCTGCGCCGCAAGTCATCGGATAACAGATCAACCTTGTTGAAGAGCGGCCTTTCTTTGAGAACATTAACGATCTGGCTCAACACTCGACGCGCGCCTTCCGCATCCTCAGGCACACAAAGTTCTGCGATCAGCCCGGGTTTGGCGGGATTAAAGTTTGTGCTGCCAGGCAGGAACTCACCGGTCGTAAAGGGAAACCGACTGGAAGCAGTGGCCGGCGCGTTCGAGCCAGCCGCACGATTCGTTACGACGGCACTGAAGTAACTCTGTTGATCCGCCATCAGGACAAACCAGAACGAGCGGTTACTGCGGGATTGCTGGAGCAGGGCCAGGGTTTCCAGCGTGTCGGCCGTGTTTTGTTGCCGGTCCAACAGCGGACGGAGGCGCTCGTATTCAGCCACCAGATCACCCGTCAAAACCTGATTGTCTTGCAGCGACTCCATGGCGGCCTGCGCTTTGGTCAGCAGCATGTCCTTGCGCTTCACGACGGAGATTTTTTGCCAAACGCCCATGACCAGCGCCAGGAAGCACAACACGAGCAACGCAACATTGGCGAACTCGAGGGTCTGGGTGATCTGCCGTTGCCGCCACGCGCCTCGGCGCGCCGCCGGCAGCAGCGAAACCGACCGCACAAGCCCCAGCGCTTGCAGTGCCGTGCCATGGGCAATTTCAAAACCTGGCGACGGCAACCCTGTTCCCACCGGCCAGGGGCGCAGCATCAGGCCGGCGTGTGCTTTCAAATATTCGATCAGTCCCGGCTGGCTGAATGTGTTGCCGCTGGCCACCAGTGGAAAGGCCGCTGCATCCGCCTTGTCGCGACGATGCGTGAAATAATCGTTGATCTGTCGCTGTAATTCCGCGGCCCAGCCGTCCACAAACTCGGCGAAGTCTGGGATTGCGTCCTTTCCGGCGAGCAGATCGCTTCCGCGCCGAAGCGATTCCGCCTCTTCGACTGCACAACGGCGCGCCTTGGCAATGGCGCGGGTGAAGAAATCGCTGCCCACCGGAAAGCTCGTCGCGAAGACGGCCTGTCCCTGGGACAAGACCACGACGACCGTGCTTTGCGCCCCGAGATGCACGAGTAGGGCATGCGACGCCTCCGGAGCGGCCGCGCGATAGGCGACCGCCAGCGCGCTGGCCGTCGTGGTAACTTCGCACAAATCGTCCTGGTCCAACCCAAGCTGGCGGATGTGCTCCTCGATGTCGCCTTCCTTGCACAACGTGACCCAGAACTGCTGGCGGCCCGTCACCGGAGTGTCCACGGCCACGAAATCATGAACGATGGCGCTTTCGCTCACGCCGCTCAGCTTGACGGTTTCGTCTTCGATAAGTTTGCGGATTTCGCTTTCCGGCCCCTGCGGTAATTCGATGGTTTGGGAAATGGACAGGTGTTGGGCGAGCGTCAATGCGACGGGCGGATCGCCGCATTCTCCGCGGATGGCGTGTAAATGAGTCTTCAGTTCCTCGGTCGCGACCAAGCCTTCCTCGTGAAGATCGAAGGATTGCTCGCGGAGAATTTCCACGCGCCCGAAACTGCTTTTGACCAGCGCCAGCCGGAGACAGCGGCTGCCGGCGTCCACCGCCAGCACGCGCCGCACGGGAGGCTGCAGTCGGTCGGTTCTGAGCATGAAAGGAAACCGCATCGCGCTACTTTTTCTCCGCCGGCTCGTCGTGGTAAATGAGGAATTCTCCCGAATCCGTCACGATGGTCGCGGTGACGAACACCAGCAGATAACGCGGCTTGTCCACTTCCGTGCGTCGCCGGAAGAACATGCCCAACAGCGGAATGTTGCCCAGCACCGGCACCGCTTCGACAAGCGTGGATTTCTCGCGCTCGAGCACACCGCCCATCACCACGGTTTCGCCGGATTTGACGACGACGCGCGTGGCAAGCTCCTGAGTGCGATACTGCGGCAGGCTGATGTCAAAGGTGCTGGTCGGGCCGCCGTTGGGCTGGGTTTCGGTGAGCGTGGCAAATCTCACCAGTTGCACGTCCGTGTTCACCCGCGGATTCAAGGCCAGGACGATGTGCTGGCCGTCGCCGCTGATGCTCGCCATCACGTTCAGTTCGGTGCCGGCGGTGATCTTGGTGGGCTTGCCGCTGGGAACAAACGATGACGACGTATAATATTGCTGGACGGTTTGCTTGACCGTGTATTCCTCGTAGTAGTATTGGACCTTGCCGTCCTGGATCGAGGCGGGACGATTGTTGAGGACCGTCAGGCGCGGCGCGCTGAGCGTCTGGCTCTCGCCACTTTGTTCAAGCGCACTGATGGTTGCACGCAGAGTTTCGGCGCCGAAAACGTTGGTAAACGCCTCCTGGATGCCTATCCCGAGGTTCGGTATGCTCGTGCTCGGCACCAACCCCGTAAAATCCTGCGGGGTACGGGTGCCCGGGGAAATCCGTCCCGTCTCCCACAGGACGCCCAGTTGGAGGAACGCAGGTTTGGAGAGCGTGATAAAGCGCGCCTCGATCAAGACCTGTTGGATGGGTTTATCGAATTCTTTGATGATGTTCTCCAACACCTCGAGTTGTTCAGGCGTCCCGCGCCCAACCACCAGGTTGTGCTCGTAGTCAATGAACACTTTGGACCCCGCGAACAGGTTGGTGATAGCTTTTTCGAGCGCGGGCTGGGCCGGCGCTTCGTCGTTCACGAATTTCTTGAACTTCTGCGTTTCGGTCACCGTGGTGACGTTGTTGGCAGTAATCTGCTGGCGTACCGTGTCCTCCGCCCCCAGTTGCGCCGGTAGCAGGAATCCTTTCTTCAGCCGGTAAAACCGGGTTTCCTCCATCAGCCGTTTCGGGTCCTTGGCATCCACCACCCAGACCAGTTCCGGTCCGACCTGAAACTGTAATTCATAATTGCGCCCGATGTACTTGAGCAACTCCCCCAACTTGACCTTGTCAAGGTTCACGCTGAGCACCTGCTTCAGAGCCGGCAACGATTTGTCCGCGACGATGTTCACGCCGGCGGTCTGGCTTAAATTCACGATGATGGCTTCTAAAGCCACGTTGTCGAGATGGATGGAAACTTCCTTCTCCAACACCTTGGCCATCGGCCCCTTCGCGCTGTCCAAGTCGAACAACGGACCCTTTTCTGTGATGACCTTGCCGTAGGTATCCGGGATGTAAGGCGAGTTTTCGATCCGATTCACCGTGTCGCGCACGTCCTTGCTGGCGGGCAAGCCACGATCTTTTTGCTCGGTGAGCAGGCTGGGAATAGTGGGATTAAACACCGAGTTCTTGGCCTCCACTTCGCGGATTTTATTCTCCAAAGCCTGCTCGCGTTGTTTCTGCCCCTGCTGCTTGACCCAGGTATTCAACCGCAGCAACACCGTGCTGGCGGGGTCTTTCTCCAACAGTGCCGCAGAGCGTTTCTCCGCCTCGGTCCAGTTGTTTTCGCGCGCCAGAGCCACGATCGCCTCGATCTCGGCGTCGTGCGATTCGCTGTATTTTACTTTCGGCGGCGGAGACGCCGCCGCGCCTTGCCCCGATTCCTTGTAACGCGGTTGCTGGCATCCTGCGAAAAGAACCAGACCCACAATGATCAATAGCAGTCTCGACATAATGATTACCCCGCCGGAAGAAAACCCGACACGAGATGGACGCAAGAATTCGCGCACTGATTCAAGCACGCCCCGTATTAAGAAGCAAAAGCGATGCGCCGTCCAGCCCGCAACTGATTTTTTCGAGAAAATTCCCGGGCGCCGGTCGGCACCTTCCTCCGTGTCTCGCACGAGCGAAAATTATTTGTTCCGCAACCGGTGCATCGTCGCGCGTTTCAATTCGCGGTCGGACTCCCGGCGCTTGAGATCCTCGCGCTTGTCGAACTGCGCCTTGCCTTTTCCCACCGCGAGGGAGACTTTGACTTTGCCGTTCTTCCAGTAGAACGACAGCGGCACGAGCGCGTTGCCTTTCACAGAGGCGGCCTCGAACAGCTTGCGGATTTCCGATTTGTGCAACAGAAGTTTGCGCGGCGCTTTGGGCTGGTGATTTTGCAGATTGCCGTGCGTGTATTCGTCTATGTGCGCGTTGTAGAGAAACACCTCGGCATCCTCGACACGGGCAAAGGCATCCGCAATCTGGCCCTTGCCCGCGCGCAACGCTTTGACCTCCGTCCCGTGCAACACGATGCCCGCCTCAAAAGTTTCGAGGATGTGGAAATCGCGCCGGGCTTTCGAATTGGTCACAATGTCGGACATAAACAGCAACAGCCAGAAGGTTTCCCCTCTGGCTGTGGAATGAAATCAGGCTTGGCTGCGTTGGTCTAGTGCTTCTTGCGCTTCTTGGTCGTGGGCCGGACCAGTTCAACCGGCTCTGGCAGTTCCCAGCCGAGCTTTTCCTCAATGATCTCGCGCAAGGCAATGTCTGCCGCACCCAATTGGCCGGGGTCATGAATCAACGGCCGGCTCAAGCCACCGCCGCCCGAATTGAGCTGGCGCACCCGGCGCGAAACCAGATTGATCAGCACATTGGGGTTTCCAACTTTCTCCAGGGCTTTTTTGCAGAGTTCAGCGTTCACAATAGTTTTCGGTCGAAATCGAGCGCGCTAACTTAGCGATTGCCCCGGCGTTAGCAATAGAAAAAACGAATCAACTTGCCCCTCGCCGAAGCTTTCCCTAAAAGAACCTCGCATGTCGGTAACAAGTCGGAACTCCCTTCCTCGACGCCATCAAGCTTTTGACCTGCAAAGCTTTTTGGAATCGCGCACGGTCGCAGTGAACGCGGCCCTCGATCATTTTTTGCCTGCCGCAGCCACCCGCCCGGCGACCATTCACAAGGCCATGCGCTATTCCCTGTTCGCCGGTGGCAAACGCATGCGCCCGGCCTTGTGCCTGGCCGCCGCCGTCGCCTGCGGTGGCAACGAAACCGATGCCCTGCCGTTGGCCTGCGCCGTCGAGTGCATCCACACCTACTCGCTCGTGCATGACGACTTGCCGGCAATGGACAACGACGATTACCGCCGCGGCAAATTGACCAATCACAAAGTCTTCGGCGAGGGCATCGCCATTCTCGCCGGCGACGCGCTGTTGACTCAGGCGTTTGAAATCGCCGTGCAGTGCAAGGGCTGGCCGCGCTATTCCCACCAAACAATCATCCGCGAACTCGCGAATGCCGCGGGCTCGCTGCAACTCATCGCCGGTCAGGTGGCAGATTTGGAAGGCGAAGGCAAAAAAATCTCCGCTGCGCAGTTACGATACATCCACGAACGAAAAACCTCCGCCCTGCTCTGCGGTTCGGTTCGCCTGGGCGGCATGAGCGCCAACTGCACACCCGCGCAACTCCGGGCCCTCACAGATTTCGGCTACCATGTCGGCCTGGCCTTCCAAGTGATTGACGACATCCTCGACGTAACGCAGACCAGCGAGAAGCTTGGCAAAACCGCAGGCAAGGACACCAAGGCGCAAAAAGCCACCTATCCATCCATCGTGGGACTAAGAACATCTCGAAGGATCGCAGAACAACTCACGGACAAAGCATTCGCTGCGCTAAAAACTTTCAAGGGCGACGCGTTGGCTCTTGAATCCCTGGCGGAGTTTCTTTTGAAGCGCGACCGGTGAGCCGGGCAACAGATTTTTTCAATTCGCCGCCGCGACGTGGGTTTCCTTCGCGGGATACCGCCAGACCCAGTCGCCCTGTTTCCAATCAAGGCCCTTTTCGTTTTTGGTAAGGGCAATCTTGCCGCCGTCGTCCGTTTCATTCCAGCCGACAGAATATAGCACGAACGCACCATCCTCCGTGCGCCGGTATTTGAGAGGCTCGGCATTAATCACATCATTCGGCAGCTTCGCAATAAACCGGGGTACCAGCGCATCGAGCGATTCCGGGTATTGATCATGTGCGAGCCGATGACGTTCGAGCGCGCAGGCCACGCGAGCTAGGTCCATGGCCGATTGGCCTTGCGCAAACCGGGTTGATCCGTGGCCTATGGCAGGCAGGAGGAACGCCGTGAACCAGTTATAGGCCGAGCGTTGGTTAAGCCGCTGATCCATCGTTTTAGTCAGGCGTTCTACCTCTGAAGGTGAAATCTGTCGGGCCTCAGCGTTTGCAGCGGGCATCGTTATCTCGATATGCATTCGCCCGATACTCACTTTGTTCTGATCAAACCAGCCACTTGGGATAAGGTGGAACAAAACCGTTCCGAAGGAATACTCCAGCCCGTCGGGATGATCCCCGGATTGATCAGCCGGAGCATCAATTATCTCGGGATTGCGCTCGCGGCGCAGATAATCAATCGTCCAGGTGAAAAATGCCCGCTCGCCGCGCATTGCACGATGGTAGTCTGTCAGGAAGTCGAACTGGGCCAACCGCCGCTCGAAGCCAGCTAGTTGTGCATCCGTCCAGCGATGTTCGGCCAGGCCTTCCCAAAGCGGGTTCAGGGCGAGTTGCAATTGAGCAATCCGCACAAGTTGCGAAATCAGCAGCGGCTCTTCGTGAACCAAATCCACCAGCCGCAGTGAAAGCTCCACGTCCGCCGCGGCTTCATTGATCCTGCCGGCCTCCAACTCAGCCGCGGTGCGCAGACGGAGAAACTGGCTGATGCCTTTCAAGCGGGCCAGATGCGGCAGCAGCGCGTTGAAGCCATCCTCGTAACGGATCGGAAATCGCGCTTGCGGCCTCGCGCTGGCTTCACGCAACTCGCCCAGCGCCGCGTCGTATTTGCTCAACGCCAGCAAAACGTCGGCAGCCGGCGTCTGCGGTTGCGGCGCAATCGGAAAACTATCTTGAGGTTCGCCTGGCACTGTTGAGTTGGTCGGATTTCTGTAATACTGCTGCCACGCCTTCAGATCGGTGCGGCGGCCAATCATCCAGTTGGCCGACTCCTTTTCCGGCCACGGCTGGTTCTTGCGGCCAATATCAAACTTCAACCGGTCGGAGTCGTTCGTCAGTCCGTTTGGCCCCGTGTGCAAACGCCGCCACTCGGGATCGAACTCGTTGCACAGGTCTTTGAACAACGGCGTCATCGCCACGTTTTGCTCATTCGGTACCGGCGGTGGAATGATGGAGGCCACTTCAAACGGTTCGCCCTTGGCTTGGGCGGCACTTTTGAAATTCTCCCACGCGCGTTTGCCCCGGAGATTTTCCACCGCGTAAAACAGCGCGACCAGCGTCACGACGCAGGCCGCCAAAAAAGCGCTGCGCCGCACGATCCAGCGCATCAACGGCTTCAGCGGCGGAATGAGCGCCAGAAAGAATCCGATGAAACCGACAATGAATCCTGCGACCAGACCCGCCAACGCGAACGCCGCCACGGAACGCATGCCCGGCGACAAATCAACACCGGGAAGCACCGTCTCCACAAACACGCAAAACGCCAGCAACACCAGCGTCGCCAGCGCCAGCCAGAGAAAGAATCGGCGCGGTTGATCCACAAATTTTGCGCAAAGGGTTTGGGGCTCGGTGCTCATAATCTTATGCGTTCAGGAATTCATTTCGGTAAAAACTGTGAGGCCTCGGTTGAATCGCCCTGGTCCTGTCAACGGCGCCCGGTTGATCGAACAACTCGGCGAGCAACTGCCGCTGTTCCCGCAGCATCTCTCGCATGTGTCGAGCAGGCGGGCTCACACGGCGCTCCGCCAGCGTTGCGGCGCCTTCGCGACTGGCGAAATTCATCGTCAGGATCACAAGCCACACGGCCGCAAGACCAGCCCAGGCACGGGGACGAGGCGATAGCAAAAACGAAACCTGCCGCACGAAGACTGTGAACCACGTGCCTGACGCGCGGCGCGGGGCCGGTCCAACGACAACTGCCTTGCGCGCAGCGAGCAGGATTTCGTTGCGCCAGGCGGCCGGGACTTCCCGCACTGGTTGGCGTTGGAGGCGTTTCTCGAATTGGTGGTCGCGGT
>CAZCZP010000119.1:3488-11553 GCA_964502895.1 uncultured Bifidobacteriaceae bacterium | reverse complement strand
CTGCGGGTGCGCAAGGTCAAAGAGGGCGAATGGCGCGTCGAGGGCAAAGCCTGGCCGGACGGGACTGCTGAACCGAACGAGTGGACGATTTCGTGTGATGAGAAGGAAGCGCCGATTGCGGGAAAGGCGTCCGTGCTGGGCAGTCCATTCTCAGGGACGCCGATCTGGTTTGATGACTTGAAGGTGGAGCGGATGGCGAACTGAGTCACGAACGTGAAACGAGACGTGTGAATCAGTCAAAATCCGAGCAACTCATGAAGTAATGGCAACGTGGGCAGCGGAGCTTGCATTTCTCGTTTTGCAATTCGTGGCCGCAGCGGGGACACCAACGCCAATACTCGCCCGCAGAAGTTTCCGTTGAACCGGGACATTCGAGTGGATTGCTTTTCGCAAGTTGGCGCGGTTCGGGAGTCACAGTGATTTTCTAGCGAACTGCTTTGACCGGGTCAATGGCGGACAAGTGAATTGCGACGAACCAGGCAGCGAGTATTCGCAAACAAACCGTGCTGGTTCTCTTCGCGAGCTTGTGCCAGTCTCGGGCATGAAACGGCAGCGAGGCATCCGGGCGTTGAAACGCTTGGCGGCGGTGGTCCTGCTGGGAATTCTGAGCGGTTGCATGTTTCGACAATTTGAACACAACCAGGTTTACCATCCGTACCGCCAACTCGAAGCCGCGCCGGCGGAGCTCGGCCGCGCCTTCGAGGACGTGCGCTTCAAGACGGACGACGGTGTCGAGTTGCACGGATGGTTTTTCCCCGCGGACACGAATTCACCCCGGGCGCAACTGGCATTCCTAATTTGTCACGGCAACGCCGGCAATATCAGCCATCGGCTCGATCTGTCGGGAGCGCTGCTGGAGACCGGTGCGAGCGTGTTCGTTTTCGATTACCGCGGCTACGGGCTCAGCGAGGGCCGTCCCAGCGAGCAGGGAACGTATCGCGATGCGCAGGCGGCGCACGCGTGGCTGCGAAGGAAGCAGTTTCGTGGCGAACGCATCATAGCGTTTGGCGAATCGCTGGGCGGCGGTGTGGCAAGTGAACTGGCTTTGCGCGAAACGCTCGGCGGCCTCGTGCTGCAAAGCACGTTCACTAGCATCCCGGACGTGGGCAAAGAGATTTTTCCGTGGCTGCCGGTGCGCTGGTTGAGTTCGATCAAGTACGACACGCGGACAAAGCTGCCCCGGATCAACCTGCCGGTGTTGGTGATGCACAGCCGGGAGGATGACCTGATTCGCTTCCATCACGCGGAGAAGAATTTTGCGGCCGCCAACGAGCCTAAAATTTTTTGCGAGCTGCTCGGCTCGCACAACGACGGGGCGTGGGAGCAAAAGCAATTTCGCGAAGCCATCGAGAAACTGTTCAAAACAATGACTGGCGGCCAAATAGAAACGCCTCGTGTCGCACAATAGCATTTGAACGCGTCGGCGTTGCCTGAGGCATTTTGGATGAGCAGAATCCAAGGCGGCAAGGATTCGAGGCGCTTTATCCCGGCGGCCAGGTCATTTGGCGGCCCCCGAGAATGTGACAATGCAGATGCGGCACGGCTTCGCCGGCGTGCGGGCCGTTATTGAACACGAGGCGATAGCCGCTTTGCTTGAGGCCGAGCTTTTCCGCGACCTCGGCGGCTTTGAGCAAAAGATGGCCAAGCGTTTTATGATCCTCCGGCCTGGCCTCGGCAATACGCGGGATGGGTTTCTTGGGGATGATCAAAACATGCGTGGGGGACTGCGGCTTGATGTCGCGGAACGCGCACACGAGTTCGTCTTCGTACACGATGTCCGCTGGGATTTCGCGGGCGATGATTTTCTCGAAAAGCGTTTTGCTCATGGGCGGCGAACGGTTCGGAATCGGTTGCCTATTCGACAACCAGGCCACACTGCTGATGGCGGGCCTCGGCGGTCAGGCACTGGCGCAAATACTCGACCACCTGGTCGCGCAGGGATTCACAGCGCGGACTCCAGCGGCGCGCACCGGCAAGTTGTTTCACGCAACTGCGCAAGCCGTGGAAGCGGATGAATCCCGGGGAGGTTCTCAGTTGATCGCGCAACGCGCCGCGCAACCTCGGGAAAAACGTGAGTTCGCAGCCGCCACCGGATTCGTTGGCCAGACGGGCGAGATCGGCTTCAACCGGTTCAACAGAAACTTCGGGAGGCTCGGCCGCAAGCACGGTGCAACCAAGTCCGCGCAAAACCTTTTCCAGCGCGCCGGCAAATTCGGTTACCGAAACGGACTCCTGCCCCAGTTCGTGTTTGAAATAATGAAAGACCGACGCCGCGGCGTGTTTCACGAACTCCGGCTCGAGGACGCTGCCGGAGTCGCCCATCAACTCGACGGAGATCATTTCCGCCGAGAAAGGGATGCGCTCGCCCGAGGCCAGTTCGAAGAGAAGAAAATCAGAGGACAGCGCAATCATTGTTTGGCTTCGAGTTTTTTGACTTCCTGGACGAAGTCGGTCGCCTCCTGGAAACGGCGATAGACGCTGGCAAATCGCACGTAGGCCACGTCGTCAATCTTCCGCAATCCGTCCATCACCAGTTTGCCAATGAACTCGGCGGGAACTTCGCGATCGTATTTGTCCGTCACGGTGTCAATGATCTGCTCGACAAGGTCTTCAATCAGCTTGGGACTGATGGGGCGTTTCTGACAGGCTTTCCGGACGCCGGTAAGGAGTTTCTCTTTGGAGAATTGTTCGCGGCGATCGTCGCGCTTGAGGACCATCAAACCTTCGTGCTCGATTTCTTCGTAGGTCGTGAACCGATGACCGCACTTGGTGCATTCGCGGCGGCGGCGAATCGTGGCGCCCTCCCGCGAGCCGCGGGAATCCACCACGCGATCTTCCTGACACCCACATTTCGGACAACGCATAACCTGACTACAGCTAATTGTGTTACGGGAGGTGTATCATCCCAAGTATTGGGTAGTCAAGCGGGTGAGGGTCGTTTCAGGTCGTGTCCCGCCAGGTGTATTCTCTCGCCAGCGTGACATGATAGTCGGACGCAGTAGAGAAGTCAGGCGCGCATTGCTTCCTCGCGGAAAGCGGTCATCATCTCGCCCGATTAAGCATGTGGGCGACTCTACTCTTCAGTGCGACGGCTGGGCTGTTCTTGATTTGGACGTTCTTCATTCTCTGGCACTTGCGGTGGCTGCGCCGATTGCCGGCGCTGGAGTCGCTTGCCGGACCCGACCGTTCCGCGTCTGACCCTGCGCGCGTCGTACGATGTTCTGTCGTCATCGCGGCGCGGGATGAGGAAGCGCGGATTGAACGGACGATTCGTCACTTGCTCTCGCAGCGCGGCGTGGAGGCGGAGTTCATTGTCGTGGATGATCGGTCCACCGACGGGACGAGCGAAATCCTCCGGCGACTGGCGCAAGAGGATGCGCGGCTGAAAGTGCAGCGGGTGGACGTGCTGCCGGAAGAGTGGCTGGGCAAGTGTCACGCCTGTCACGTCGGGGCGAACGCGGCCACGGGCGATTGGATTCTTTTCACGGATGCCGATTGCTGGATGAAGCCTGACGTGATTGCGCGCGCCTTGCAGGTTGCCGAGCGCGACGGCGCCGACCACATCACACTGACTTCCGGCATTGCGTCAGCCGGTGTTGGCCTCAAGGCGTCGCATCTGCTGTTTTTGATCAGCCTGGCAAACTGGTTTTCCCGAGTGAACCGAAACCGGCCCAAGTCGTATATCGGCATCGGCGCTTTCAACCTGGTGCGTCGCGCGGCTTATCGGCAATGCGGCGGCTACGCGGCGCTGCGCCTCACGGTGCTGGATGACGTCAAGCTGGGTCTGCTTTTGCGCCGCGCGAGCAAGCGGACACGGGCGTTCATCGGCGGCGACGACGCGGAATGTCACTGGGGCACGAGTGCCTGGAGCGTGGTCAAGCTCATGGAGAAGAATTCTTTTGCTGCCGTTGATTACCGGACCGAATTGGTGCTGGGCGGCAGCGTGTTTGTCATCCTCGTTCTCTGCATCCTTGCGTTCGGATTGATCTCGGGATCAGCGGCCGGGCTTGCCGCGGCATTCTCACCACTTTCGTTGATTCTGCCGGCGGGAATTCTGGCGCGACGTCTTGGCTGGTCGTGGACCAGCGGCGTTTCCGTGCCGTTCATGATTCCCCTGTTCCACTACACCCTCCTGAACTCGGCCTTCGTGACGCTTCGCCGAGGCGGCATCCGTTGGCGCGACACGTTTTATTCATTGGAAACGTTGCGGGCAGGGAATGTGAAATAACGATGCCGCGCCGCTGCAACGGTTCGCCGGAAACACTTGTTTGGGCGGTAGCGCCTGCGTCAGTCAAGACGTGGCTCGCTGCCGTCAATCATCTTCACCTTGTTGTGGGTGAAGTATTCCTTCGTCAGCGCCTTCATGATTTTGCCGCGCCGGTCATAAAGCCGTTTTAGTTTGCGCGGCTTGTGCTTGGCCAGCGCGTAATGCGTGAAGATCGGCATCGCAATGGTCGTGTCCGTGTAGCAGACGATCGCGTCCGGAAGTTTTGTCGGGTCAACTTTGCCCCAGCTCACGGCTTCGCCGGGTGTCGCGCCGGAAAGACCGCCGGTGTCGGGTCGCGCATCGGTGACCTGAATAAAAAAGTCCTGACCAAATTCCTTGATGCGGAGAACCTCCTGAATCTGAGGCTCGGTCTGGAGCGTAAAATTCTTTGGGCTCCCGCCGCCCCAGAGAACGACGCCGCTGCGTCCGCCGGCGCGTTTCGCGGCGAGGACAATTCCAGTAGTTTCGTTCACGTCGATCGAAGGATTCATGCGCAGCTTGCTGCCGCGCAATTCCACACCCGCCACGTTCATGCCGATGGTTGAGTCGCCGGGCGAACTCGTGTAGCACGGCACGCCCGCGCGATACGCGGCGGCCATCACGCTCACATCCTTGAGCTTGTTCTTGCGTTCCCATTCCGCGGCGTATTTGCCAATGAGATGATGCAGTTCCGCCGTGCCCATTTCCTTTTGAAACTCCGGCTGCATGAACATCTCGCGCAGCAATTCGTCCGTCGCCATCAGACCGTCGGAATAGGGAATCACCACGTCGTAAATGCGAACGAGGTCGTTGTCGCGCAGATCGGTGTCGTCGAATTTGAAACTGCCGGAGTGAACCGGATAGTTCAACGCGAAGTGCAGATCGTGATAGAGATTCGCTCCGGTGGAGACGATCCAGTCCACAAAACCTGCTTTGATCAGGGGAATGATGCTGGAGCAGCCAAGCCCCGCGGGAGTCAAAGCGCCACTGATGCTCATGCCGATGGTCACATCCGGTTCGAGCATCCGGTTGGCAAAAAGCTGGCAGGCTTCCTTGAGCCGCGCAGAATTGTAGGCGAGGAAAACTTCATCCACCATGTAGGTGAGTTTTTCCTTGCCGGTCAAATTCTTCGGCTGGATGCGTTTGCCCGACATGTATTGCTTTTTGTGCGGGCAGTTTTTTTCCTTCAGCCATTCCGGCATTTCGGCGACGGCTTCGCGGTTGTGAATTCTGTGTCGTTCAGTTCTGGCCATAATTCATTTCCAAATTGTGCCGCTCACGATACGAACGTTTGCACGGTTGCCAATCCTTAATTCGGAGAATTCAGCCGCGCTCATGGAGTTGATTACGCGTGTAAGGAATTCGCTCCCTGCTCGACGAACCAATGAATGCAAACGGCAAAACCCTCCTCGACAACAGCGACACTCGAATCCCATGAACGGCTCGACCGGGAACGCAAACGCCGCCGCGCGGATTCCGCCGAAATCAAACTCGCGCCATTCGCAACAAACCTGTTCCTCGCCACAATCAAGAATCCGCATCCGCGGCTGGAATCCGCCCTCAACGAGTGATGTAAGGACTCACACCGGTGCGCGACTCATCCAACAATGAAACGATTTCTGTCATTCCTTTCGACGTTAGCCGTGGCGCTGCCCCTTCTGGCGGCCGAGAAGCAGCTGCTCAATCTGGACAAGCACGGCCTGGCCATTCAAGGCTACGACCCCGTCGCCTTTTTCACGGACCACAAGCCGGTGAAGGGAAGACCCGAATTCCAAAGTACGCACAAAGGCGCGCCTTATCGTTTCGCGTCGCGCGAACATAAGGAATTGTTCGACAAAGACCCGGCGAAATATGAGCCGGCTTTCGGCGGTTACTGCGCCTACGGAGTCTCGCGCTACAAGCTCGTCGAGATTGATGTGAATGCGTTTCAGATCGTTGGCGGCCGGTTGCTGCTGCAATACAGCAAAGGCGTGCGCGACGATTTCAACGAAGACACGCAGGGCAATCTGCGCAAGGCCGACCAGAATTGGCCAGCGCTTCTTCAGAAAAAGGGAAAGTAAAACAACGTCCAGGACCCGAGGGTGAGTCGCATGAGCCGACTCGCCTTCGTAAATCAAATCAGAGCTGCTGGACTCCGCGTGTAAGGATTTGATTGCCACCACGACCAACGAGGGTTATGGAAATGTTCCCGACACCACTTTTGATCTTCAGTTGGATTTTCCGCCTCATTGCCGCGGCGATTCTCGCGCAAACTCTTTTCTTCAAATTCAGCGGCGCGGAGGAATCGGTTTACATTTTTACCAGAATGGGAATGGAACCGTGGGGACGTTATGCAACCGGTCTTGCCGAACTGGCCGCGGCGGTTCTGTTGCTGGTGCCGCGCACGGCCTGGGTGGGTGCTTTGCTGGCCGGAAGCTTGATGATCGGCGCGGTCGGAAGTCATCTCACCGTGCTGGGTGTTGTTGTGAAGGACGATCGCGGACTTCTGTTTGGCCTGGCCCTCATCACACTTGCTTGTTCGTTCGTAACCGCTTACCTTCACCGCCATCAGTTCCCGTTTGCCAGCGAACCCAGGTAAGAACCATGAACGAACATTTAGTCAGGTCGCAACACCAGACTGTTCTGGTGCAGGCCGTGATCGAAGCGTTGATGCAAGGCGAGATTCTGCTTCGAGAAATAGATGACGCCGCTTACACGCGCACGCTGCCCGTGGCTTTCAATGCTTCCATCGGCGGACATTACCGGCATTGCCTCGACCACTTCCGCAGCCTGCTTGAGGCTGCCGCATACGGCGAATTGAATTACGACCACCGCGATCGCGGCACGGCCATCGAACGCGACCGCCAATCGGCGCTGGCGGCCACGCGAGAACTGCACCAAGCGTTCAGCCGTTTATCACCCGAGTCGTTAAACAACAGCTTGGCCGTTACGTGCAAAACCAGTTACGCCGCCGATGATTCGCAGACTGCTTCCTCAACCGTCAGCCGCGAAATCATGTACGTGGTCGCGCACGCCGTTCACCACTACGCGCTCATTGGCATCATGTGCGGACTGATGGGCGTCAGCCTGCCCGCGGGTTTCGGTGTCGCTCCTTCAACCCTCAAGCACCAGCTTGAAGGTGACCGGGCAGCGGCCTGAAATCCGCCCTGCCGTTATGGCCGAAGTTTTTGCCTGGCCACCCCCGACCATCGCCGAATGGTTGCCTCTCTGGAAAGCCGTGGGCTGCTTCTTCGCGACGTTTGTATTGGAAGACGCCGCCGCCGTGGGCGCGGGCTTGTTGCTGGCGACAGGCGCAATCTCCTGGCCGGCCGCGTTTATTTCGGTCTTCTTCGGCATCTGGCTGGGCGATTACGGCCTTTACGCGCTCGCGCGTTATGCGGGCCGCGGCTGGTTCGAGCGGTCTTCGTTTCAACGCTTCGCCGGCAAAGTTGCCGAAAGCGAACGCTGGTTCGCCGAACGCGGAGTGATGATCCTGATTCTGAGCCGCGTGATTCCGGGCGCGCGGCTGCCGACGTACCTCGCCGCCGGTTTTCTACGAGTGCCGGCGCCGCGTTTCCTCCTGGTAACCGGCGTCGCGGCCTGTGTGTGGACTATTGTTATTCTCTTTCTGGCACAAACGTTGGGCGCGAAACTCAACGATTGGCTCGGCACCTACAAACATGGTGGCCTGCTGTTGCTCGGCGCGGGAATACTGCTGGTTGTCACCCTGCAATTGGCGCGACGCGTTCTTGTGAATTTCGATTCGCGCCAACTCGCCGCACGCCTGGGCCGCTGGCGGCATTGGGAATTCTGGCCCGCCTGGATGTTCTATCCGCCGGT